>NZ_JANJUE010000416.1 GCF_024710765.1 Pseudoxanthomonas sp. | reverse complement strand
GGATGCGATCAACTTCGATTTCATGCGCTATCCGGGTCCGGTCGATGATGACTTCGGATTGTGGCTTGCCGACGGCCGCGGCATCAGCAGCACCTCCGACTGGCGCCGCGACAACGTCACCGACATTCCCCGCCGCATTTCCGCTTGGGTGACCCAGACCAAACCCTGGGTGAAAGTGGGATCGGCGCCCATCGGACATTACAAGACCAGTGGCGGTTGGCCCGCCCTGTACGCCTACAGCGGTGTGTTCCAGGATTCGCGCAGCTGGCTGAAGAACGGATACATGGATTATCTGATGCCGCAGATCTACTGGAAGATCTATTCCGGTCCATACACCACATCCCCGGAACATTCCTGGATTGTCCGTGATTACGCCAAAGAGACGTACGGCCGCCACATCTATACCGGCATCGGCGCCTACGTGGAAGGCACGGTGCAGCAGATCCCGCGCATGATCGACACCACCCGGGTGAACAATCTCCACGGACAGGTGTATTTCCGGTGGCTCAGCGTGTACGGTTTCCAACCGGCAACCGGAGGCTTCGCGCCGTTGTACACCTATCGTCGTCCAGCGATTGTCCCCCCGATGCCATGGCGCAGCCAGGTGGCGCCGCCCGCACCGGTACTGCTCGATTACAACCGGGTAGGGAACACCCATGTCCTCTCTTGGGCCAAAGGTCTGCACAATGACCGAGGCGACACCCTGCAACGTTTCGCCATCTATCGCTCGGCGACCTTGACCGACCCCGCGGCGATCATCGCCGATCCGGCGAACCTCATCGGATTAAGCGGCGGACCACGGTTCACGTCCACCGGAATCTCCCAGAACACGGGCTATACCTACGTCGTGACATCGCTTTCGCGGAACAACGTGGAGAGCGCCCCATCGAACGCACTAAGCGTTCCGAGCGCCACGGGCATCGAAGAGACCGAGATCGCCAAGGGCTACTCGTTGAGCCAGAACTTCCCGAACCCGTTCAATCCGACGACCGTGATCAGTTATCAGTTGCCGGTTGACGGTGAGGTGAATCTTGCGGTGTATGATGCCGTGGGACGCCGAGTCGCCGTTCTTGTCGATGGTCCGATGTCGGCCGGATCTCACTCCGTGACCTTCGACGCCGGCCAGCTCGCCTCCGGCGTCTATGTGTATGTGCTCACCAGCGGGGATGTCCGCCTCACCCATACCATGACCTTGGTGAAATGACATGAAACCACGCATCGCCCTGTTCCTGCTGCTGTTCCCGATTCTGGCTGCTGCTCAAACCTTGCCGAAGCCTGAGTTCCGTGGCGTGTGGATCGCGACGGTCACCAACCTCGATTGGCCGACCTCGAGAACTGCGTCGCCTGCGCAGCAGCAAGCCGACTTGATCGACCTGCTCGACCGGCTCAAAGCCGCCGGGACCAATGCCGTGCTGTTCCAAGTGCGGGCGGAAGGGGATGCGTTTTATCCGTCGGCTATCGAACCGTGGTCGACCTACCTCACCGGCACCGAAGGCGTGGCGCCGAACCCGATGTGGGATCCGCTCGCCTTCGCCATCGAAGAATCGCACAAACGGGGGATGGAGTTGCATGCCTGGCTCAACCCGTACCGCGCCGACCGCGCGCCGGGAACACGTCCACGCGCCGCGAACCACGTGACCGTGACGAACCCTGAGTGGATCATCACCGCGACCTCGGCATCCAGCTCCATCAAGATCATGGATCCGGGTCTGCCTCAGGTCAGAGAGCGGGTAACCGCCGTGGTGATGGACATCGTGCGGCGTTATGATGTGGACGGCATCCATTTCGACGACTATTTCTACCCGTATCCGCCGAACGACATGAGCGTCGGCGGACCGCGCGACGGACTCGATGACGCCACCTACGCCGCACACCGCGGGAACTACACCAGCAAAGCCGCATGGCGTCGCAACAACGTGGACATCATGGTGAAAGC
>NZ_JANJUE010000203.1 GCF_024710765.1 Pseudoxanthomonas sp. | reverse complement strand
GGTTCCGGTGAGCGTGCCGCGACGGCCGACGCGCAGCAGATCGCCCAGCACTTCCTTGGAAGAAGGCTCGCCGGTGATGCACCAGTCGATGCGCTGGCCGCGCTCGCGGAACGTCTCGGCGACCAGCTTGACGCCATCCAGGGCGTCACCCTCCTCGTCCGAGGTCACCAGCAGCGCGACCGTGCCGGGATGTCCGGGATGTGCGTCGACGAAACGCTCCAGGGCGATCGTGCAGGCGGCAACGCTGCACTTCATGTCGGCCGCGCCGCGCCCGTACAACACGCCGTCACGCACCGTCGGGATGAACGGATCGCTGGTCCATGCCTCCAGCGGGCCGGGGGGAACCACATCGGTATGGCCCAGCAGCACCAGCACCGGTGCCCCCTGCCCGTGCGTGGCCCACAGATTGTCGACATCGCCGTAGCGCAATGACTCACAGTGGAAACCCGCCTGCGCCAGGCGGGTGGCCAGCACCTGCTGGCAACCCGCGTCGTCGGGCGTCACCGAGTGGCGGCGGATCAATTCACTGGAAAGCTCGACGACATCGCTCACTTGCCGGCTCCGAACAGTTTCTTGAAACCATTGTCACTGAAGCCCTGTGAAAACGCGGTTCCGCCGTCCTCCTCGCGCACCACCACCGGCCGGCGGATCAACTGCGGATACTCCTTGAGCAGCAGCTTCCACTCCGCTTCCGAGCCTGGCGATTTGCGGTTCTCCGGCAATTGCCGCCAGGTCGTGGAGGACTTGTTGATCAGGCTGTCCCAGCCTCCCGCCCGCTCCGCCCATCCCGTCAGCACTTCCGGCGCCTGGCGGTTGTCGCGGTAGTCGACGAAGGTGTGGGCGACGCCGAAGCGGTCCAGCCACTTGACCGCCTTCTTGCAGGTATCGCAGTTCTTCAATCCATACAGGGTCGTGGTCATGCTCGGTCCTTGTTCATCGCCGCGCAAGCGCAGGATTGCTGCATGCCATGCGCGGCGGAAAGGCGGGCGGGCGCCATCCGCGCCCGCCCGCAACGGAAGCTGGTCAGTCGGCCAGGCCGCGCAGCAGTTCGTTGACGCTGGTCTTGCTGCGGGTCTTCTCGTCGACCTGCTTGACGATCACCGCGCAGTACAGCGAGTGCGAGCCATCCGCGGCCGGCAACGACCCGGACACCACCACGCTGCCCGGCGGCACGTAGCCGTAGGTGATTTCCTTGGTCGTTCGGTTGTAGATGCGGGTCGACTGGCCCAGGAACACGCCCATGCCGATCACGCTGTGATGGCCGACCACTACGCCCTCGACCACTTCCGAACGCGCGCCGATGAAGCAATGGTCCTCGATGATCGTCGGCGAGGCCTGCAGCGGTTCCAGCACGCCGCCGATGCCGGCGCCGCCGGACAGATGGCAATGCTTACCCACCTGCGCGCAGGATCCGACGGTGGCCCAGGTATCGACCATGGTGCCCTCGCCCACGTAGGCGCCGATGTTGACGAAGCTCGGCATCAGCACCACGTCCTTGCCGAAGTGGCTGCCGCGGCGGGCGATCGCGCCCGGCACCACGCGCACGCCCAGCTTGCGGAAGTCGGCCTCGTCGAAGGCGCCGAAACGCGCTTCCACCTTGTCCCAGAACGGCGCGGGATAGGCTTCGACCAGTTCCATCTCGTTGACGCGGAAGTACAGCAGCACCGCTTTCTTCAGCCACTCGTTGACCTTCCAGCCGCCCTTGCCATCCGGTTCGGCGACGCGCAGCTTGCCGCTTTCAAGGCCATCGATGGCGCGCTCGACCGCGGCGCGGGTGGAGCCCTCGATCTCGACCGTGGTCAGCTCGGCGCGGCGTTCGAACGCGCTCTCGATGGTCGACTTCAGTTCTTCGGTGGCGGTGGCTTTCTTGGGGCTCATCAATCCGGATTCCTTGGGGGAAGTTTTCGTCAGTGGGTTTCCAGCCCGGCGCGCAATGCCTCGCGCAGGGCCTGTTGCTGTTCTTCCGACGCCAGCGGCATGTCGCCCTCGTCGGTGATCTGGAAAATGTCCTCGGCGCGTTCGCCGAAGGTCGCGATGCGGGCATCGTGCACGCGCAGTCGCTGCGCGCGCAGTACCTGGGCCATGTCCGAGAGCAGTCCGGGGCGATCCGGCGCAATCAGGCTGAGCACGGTCCGCCGCCCGTCCGGCGTGCGGCCGAACTCGATGCGTGGCGCGAAGCGGAAATGCCGGAGCTGGCGCGGCAGCGCCCGGCGCGAGGTGCGTACCTTTTCCAGATTGCCGGCCAGGGCGACGCTGAGGCCGTGTTCGACATCGGCCGGATCGCGGGTGGCGTAGCTGTCGGCAGGCAGCACCTCGAAGGTATCGAATACCGTGCCCTGCGGTCCCACCAGCACCCGCGCCTGGTGGATGGCGTAACCCATGCGATCGAGCGTGGCCAGGATCGCCGCGAACAGGCCGTCGCGATCCGGCGAATGCACGAACACCTCCATCGCATTGGCGTCCTCGGCGATCAGCCGCGCGCGCACGCGGGTTTCGCCCGGCCCAACCCCGCGCAGCGCTTCCGCCTGCCAGGCCAGTTGCTCGGGACGGAAGCGCAGGAAACTCTCCTCCGGCATCGCCGCGAACAACGCATCCGCGTCGGCATCGTCGATGGCATGCAGGCGCAGCAGCACGCGCACCGATTCGCGCGCCTCGGCCAGGCGCGCATCGACGTCGACCGGAAACTCCAGGCCCTCGCGCAGTACCCGGCGGGTCGCGAAATAGAGATCCGCCAGCAACCGATCCTTCCAGGCGTTCCACAATTTCGGACTGGTGCCGGCGATGTCGGCGCAGGTGAGCAGGTACAGATAGTCCAGACGCTCGCGATCGCCGATCAGGCGGGCGAATGCATGGATCACGTCCGGATCCGAAATGTCCTGCTTCTGCGCGGTCACCGACATGCGCAGGTGCTGCTCGACCAGCCAGGCCACCAGTTCGGTGTCGGAGGCGCTGAGGCCATGCGCGCCGCAGAACTCGCGCGCGTCCACCGCGCCCAGCTCGGAATGATCGCCGCCGCGTCCTTTTGCGATGTCATGGAACAGTCCGCCCAACAGCAGCAGTTCCGGCTTGCGCAGGCGCGGCCAGACTTCATGGGCGATGGAGAAACGCTCGTCGGCGCGTCCGGAGGCGAAGGTCGAGAGATTCTTCAGCACCATCAGGGTGTGCTGGTCCACGGTGTAGACGTGGAAGAGATCGAACTGCATGCGCCCGGATACCCGCGCGAACGCCGGCAACCATTGCCCCAGCACGCCCAGGCGGGCCATCCGGGTCAGCGTTTCCACCGCGCGCGGCCCGCGCAGCAGGCCCATGAAGGCGTCACGTTGCGCGGCGGTCGCCGCCGGATACGCGGTCAGCTTCGGGAGCGCCTCGGCTAGGGCGCGCGCGGTCAGCGAATGCAGGCCACGCACCTGCGGCTGCGCGGCCCACATCGCGAACAGCGCGAACACCTGCGACACATCGCCCTGCGGCCAGGCCGGGTCGCGCGCCGCCAGGTAGCCACGGCGCAGCGCGAACGCGTCGTCCAGCGGTTCCGGCAACGCTTCGCCGTCGAACTGTTCCTCGAACCGCTGCAACAGCCGATCACCGATGCGGCGGACGATCGCGGCGCTGCGGTAGAAACCCTGCATCATCTTCTCGACGCCCAGGTTCTCGGCGTCGTCGACGAAGCCCAGGCGCTGCGCCAGCGCCTTCTGGAAATCGAAGCGCAGGCGCTCCTCCGGGCGTCCGGCGATCAGGTGCAGGCCATAGCGCAGCCGGCCCAGCGCGCGGCGCTCGCGCGCCAGCGCGGCAGCCTCGTCCGGCCCGAGCTGGCCCATGCCGACCAGCGGCTCAAGATCCCGCACGCCAAACGTGCGCAATGCCATCCAGCCCAGCGTATGCAGATCGCGCAGGCCGCCGGGGCCATCCTTGATGTTCGGTTCCAGGTTTTCGGAGGTGTCGCCGAAACGCGCGTGGCGCGCGGTCATTTCCTCGCGCTTGGCAAGGAAGAAATCACGTGCCGGCCATACCCGCGCCGCCGACACCGCGTCGATCAGGCGCGCCTCGTCGACCGGTTCGGCCACCACCGGCCGGGCTTCGATGAGCGCGGTCAGCACGGTCTGGTCGGCGGCGGCTTCGGTGCATTCGGTGGCCGAGCGTACCGCATGGCTGATCGGCAGGCCGGCATCCCACAAGAGCGCGAAGAAACGCGCCAGGGCTTCATGGTGCCGCGCCTGCGCGGGCGCTTCCGCCAGCACCAGCAGATCCACGTCCGACTGCGGAAAAAGTTCGCCCCGGCCATAGCCGCCGACGGCGAACAACGCCATCAGGCTGTCGGCGGGTACGCAGCGCCGCCAGGCCTCGATGAGCAGGTGATCCACGCCGCGTGCGCGCAGCGCCAGGACCCGGTCCATGCCATCGCCATGATCGAAGCGCTTGCACAGCCGCGCATCGGTATGGCCGAGCGCGGCGCGCGCGGCGGCCGACCAGGCGCCGTCGTCCGCGACGCCAGGGCCGATTCCGGTCAGCCGCGCAGGAGAATCAACCGCGGCCTGGGGAATGCTCACAGGTCGTTGTCGTCGCCCGGCAGGCGGGTCAGGATCTCCACGCCGTCCGCGGTCACCGCCACGGTGTGTTCCCACTGCGCCGAGAGCTTGCGGTCCTTGGTCACCACGGTCCAGCCATCAGGCAGCACCTTGGAGAAGCGGCTGCCTTCGTTGATCATCGGCTCGATGGTGAAGGTCATGCCCGGCTTCAGCACCACGCCATCGCCGGAACGGCCGTAATGCAGCACCTGCGGCTCGTCGTGATAGACCTTGCCGATGCCGTGGCCGCAGTACTCGCGCACCACGCTGAAGCGCTCGGCTTCGGCGTACTGCTGGATGGCATGGCCGATGTCGCCGAGGGTGGCGCCCGGGCGGACGGCGCGGATGCCGCGGAACATCGCCTCGCGGGTGGTATCCACCAGGCGCTTGGCCATGACCGACGGCGTGCCGACGAAGTACATCCGGCTGGTGTCGCCGTGCCAGCCGTCCTTGATGACGGTCACATCGATGTTCAGGATGTCGCCGTCCTTCAGCACCTTGCCCTCGCTGGGCATGCCGTGGCAGATGACGTTGTTGACCGAGGTGCACACCGTGGACGGGAACGGAATCCGCCCGTGGCCGCCGCCGTAGCCGATGTTGGCCGGGATGGCTTTCTGCACGTTGACGATATGATCGTGGCAGATGCGGTCCAGTTCGGCGGTGGTCACGCCCGGTTTCACGTGGGGGGCGACGATCTGCAGGACTTCGGCGGCCAGCCGGCCGGCGATGCGCATCTGCTCGATTTCTTCGGGGGTCTTGAGGGTGATGGCCATGGCCGGGATTATCGCCGATTTCGCCCCCCTTTGAGCGCCCGGACCGGGGTTTGTTGCCGGCAACTCATTGTTCCCGCTATACTTCCGCGGCTTGGCCGGACCCCGTCCGTCCAGGCTGCCCACGCCGGGCGTCACCGGCGAATCCACACCTGCTGCCAACCTCCGTGCCGGGGTGCCTGAAAATTCCTTTGGGATCATTCCCTTAGGGATCCAAGGTTCGGACACGGAAGCCGCAGGGAGGCCCAACCCCGGAACCCTGCCCTCGCGGGCAACCGCCTTCCCATTCCCGGCGGCCGGTTCCACGTTCATGGAGTTCATGCAATGCCCCAAGTCACCATGCGCCAGATGCTGGAAGCCGGCGTCCATTTCGGCCACCAGACCCGCTATTGGAACCCCAAGATGGCGCCGTACATCTTCGGCGCCCGCGGCAAGATCCACATCATCAACCTCGAGAAGACCGTTCCGCTGTTCAACGACGCGATGAACTTCCTCTCGGGCGTTGCCCAGAAGCGCGGCACCGTGCTGTTCGTCGGCACCAAGCGCAGCGCGCGCGAAGCCATCAAGGAAGAAGCCGAGCGTTGCGGCATGCCGTACATGACCCAGCGCTGGCTGGGCGGCACCCTGACCAACTTCGCCACCGTGAAGAAGTCGGTCGCCCGCCTGAAGGAACTGGAAGCCGCCGAAACCGACGGCACCTTCGAGAAGCTGGTCAAGCACGAAGTGCTGGGCCTGCGCCGCGAGCGCGAGAAGCTGGAAGCCTCGCTGGGCGGCATCAAGGACATGAACCGCCTGCCGGACGCCCTGTTCGTCATCGACATCGGCCATGAAGACATCGCCATCAAGGAAGCCAAGAAGCTCGGCATCCCGGTGATCGCGGTGGTGGACTCGAACTACGACCCGGCCCTGGTCGACTACGCCATCCCCGGCAACGACGACGCCATCCGCGCCGTGCAGCTGTACGCCCGCGCCGCTGCCGACGCCGTGCTGGAAGGCAAGGCCGCTTCGCCGAACGCCGCGACCGTCCGCGAGGAAGAGTTCGTGGAGTCCGACGAGGAAGGCAAGGGCCGTCGCGCCCCGGCCAAGAAGGCCGCCAAGAAGGCCGACGAAGCCGCCGCCGAGTAATCGCGCTGCAACGCCGCCGCGCCACAGTGCGCGGCGGCAACCGATGCCTACAGGCGGGCCATGACCCGCCTTATTCAATCCGCCGGCGGGCTCCCCGCCCGCCCAACGAAATCCGCAAATCGAGGTAATCCCGTGGAAATCACCGCTTCCCTGGTCAAGGAACTGCGCGAGCGCACCGGCGCCGGCATGATGGAGTGCAAGAAGGCGCTCACCGAGAACAATGGCGACATCGACGTGGCCGCCGAATGGCTTCGCAAGTCCGGCCTGGCCAAGGCCGACAAGAAGGCCGATCGCGTGGCCGCCGAAGGCCGCATCGCGGTCGCCCAGGACGGCAACAAGGCCGTGCTGGTGGAAATCAACTCCGAAACCGACTTCGTCGCCAAGGACGGTAACTTCGTCGGCTTCACCGAAGCCGTCGCCCAGGCCGCCCTGGCCTCCGGCGCCGCCGACGCCGAAGCCCTGAAGGCCGCCAAGCTGCCTTCCGGCGAGACCGTCGAGGAAACCCGCGCCGCCGTCATCGCCAAGGTTGGCGAGAACGTGCAGGTCCGCCGCCTGGTCCGCGCCGACAGCGACAACAACGTCGCGGCCTACGTGCACGGCGGCCGCATCGGCGTGCTGATCGAGGTCAAGGGCGGCGACGCCGAACTGGCGCGTGGCCTGGCGATGCACGTGGCGGCGATGAACCCGCCGTACATCAAGGCCTCCGACGTGCCGGCCGATTTCGTCGCCAAGGAAAAGGAAATCGAGCTGGCCAAGATGTCCGAGAAGGACAAGGCCAAGCCGGCCGAGATCCTGGAGAAGATCATCAGCGGCAAGATCGCCAAGATCGTCAACGAGGTCACCCTGTACGGCCAGCCGTACGTGCTGGACACCAACCAGACCGTGGAAGCCGTGCTGAAGGCCGCCGGCGCCGAAGTCGTCAGCAGCCAGCGCCTGGCCGTGGGCGAAGGCATCGAGAAGGTGGTCGAGGACTACGCCGCCGAAGTGATGAAGCAGGCCGGCCTGGCCTGATTTCCTCCTTCACGTAGCACCGGAAAAGCCGCGGGGAACCGCGGCTTTTCTGTTTCTGGCGGGAACGGTCGGGTCCGCTTCCGGCAGGCGCATCGCATCCCGTCGGCCGACCGGAGAAATCGCCACTAAACTTCCCCGCCTCCCGGCCGATAGCGAGGCGAGGGTGGCAGGAACGCTGCCGCCACACAACAAGGTCCAGCGCGCGCGATGCGAGCCGAACTCGAAGCCAAGCTTTCCTGCTGCCGCGATCTGCCCTCCCCGCCGGGCGTGGCCCTGCGCATCCTCGCGCTCGCCCGCGATCCGGACGTGGTGATGGCCACCGCCGCCGACACCATCGGCCTGGATCCCGCGCTCACCGCGCGCATGCTGCGCATCGCCAATTCGCCGCTGTATGCCAGCCGGCGCCGGGTCGAGAATCTCAGCCAGGCCCTCACCCTGCTGGGCCTCAACGCCACCCTGACCCTCGCACTCGGTTTCTCGCTGGCTTCCGGCATGCGTTCGCGCCAGCACGGCGACGAACATGGCGAGGAAAGGGTCTGGCGGCGCAGCATCATCACCGCCCTGGCCAGCCGCCTGCTCGGCGAGCAGACCGGCCAGCGCAGGCTGGAGGAACTGATGCTGGCCGGCCTGTTGCAGGACATCGGCGTGCTCGGCCTGCTGCAACTCGATCGCAAGGGCTATGCCCCGTTGCTGGCGGCCTGCTCGGACAACGCCACCTTGCTGCTCCGCGAACGCGAGCATTTCGGCTGCGACCATGCCGAGGTCGGCCACTGGATGGCGCGCCACTGGAATCTGCCGCCGCTGCTCCAGGAAGCCATCGGGACCAGCGAATCGCCGCAGCCCGGCTCACCTTTCGAGGCCTGCGTGGCCGTCTCCGGCCATCTGGCCGATCTCTGGCTCCTGGAAGACACCGAAGCCGCGCGCCTGCGCGCCATCGAAGCCGGGCACCGCCTGCTGGGCCTGTCGCCGGAAACCGTCGACGGGGTCATCGAGAAGATGAGCGGCATGCTGCCCGAGGTGGCCACCCTGTTCGAGGTGCGCATCACCCAGCCCCGGCGCATCGCGGCGCTGCTGCAGGAAGCGCGCGAACTGCTGGTGCTGCGCAACCTGCGCGAGATCCAGGACGCGGCGCGCGCGCGCAAGGACGCGGACGAATTCGAACATCGCGCCCAGCGGCTCGCCGAAGAGGCGCGACGGGATCCGCTTACCGGCGTGTACAACCGCAGCCAGTTGGAAAGCGTGCTGGAGAAGGAGTTCGAGACCTCCTCGCGGCATGGCTGGCCGTTGTCGATCGCCTTCGTCGATCTCGACGACTTCAAGAAGATCAACGATGGCTGGGGCCACCTGGTCGGCGACCAGGTGCTGCGCAGCTTCGCCTCCACCCTGCAGAAGCATCTGCGCAGCAGCGACATCGTCGCCCGATATGGCGGCGAGGAATTCCTCATCGTCCTCCCCGGCACCGACGAACGGTCGGCACTCGGGGTCATGCGCCGCATCCTCAGCGAGGTCGGCCAGGAACCGATGACCCGCGTGGATGGCCGGGCGCTTCACGTGACCTTCTCCGCCGGCCTGGCCACCCATGGCGCACTGGAGCAGTTCACCCACGTCGACCAGCTCCTGCAGGCCGCCGACGAGGCGCTGTACGGCGCCAAGCGCGAGGGCCGCAACCGGGTCGTGGCGGGCCTGGTGGAAAACTGACCTGCCCTTGAGCCACATCTCCGATGGGCAGGGACATCCGGCCATCGCAGTACCCGCAACCGCCCACGAAATCGCCGAGACAAATTCAGCAGTCGAGCTTGCGCGCCCGGCATTGCCACGTCGTGGTCATTGCACTCCGGACCCACGAGGAGCGGCCGTGGTGCCAGCGAACAAAAAGCGGCCGCCTTTCACAAGGCGGCCGCAATAGAGAGAGCATTTCCTTCAGATGATTTTCGATGCCAGCATGCTCAGAAGTCCCAGCGCGCCGACAATCTGATCGAGCGAGGCTCGGTCTGGTAGAGCTCCTGGCCGAACCGCGGATTGCGGGTCACCCGGTTCGTCGCCGATCGCTGGTAGATGTACTGCGGCGTCTGGCGATCGAGGACATTCAGCACGTCCAGGCCCAGGGTCAGGTGCTTGCCAGCCCACTCCGGCGTGTAGGCGACGCTGAGGTTGAGCATGTACGTCCACGGCGTGGTACCGCGGCTGCCTCGTGGCGAGAACTTGTAATCGCTCGAGGGAGCAACGTACCCCGGCGCTTCCGGATCGGTACCCGTGCCCGGCAAGCCGCAGAAGC
Source organism: Pseudoxanthomonas sp. (assembly GCF_024710765.1). GTDB lineage: Bacteria > Pseudomonadota > Gammaproteobacteria > Xanthomonadales > Xanthomonadaceae > Pseudoxanthomonas_A. The sequence goes on along the minus strand of NZ_JANJUE010000203.1, from coordinate 7,202 downwards.
GGTAGGTGGCATTGTTGTACAGACCCTGGTCCGGCGTCGGATAGAAGCTGGTGCAACTGATCGGACGCCCGGACTGGATGATGGCCGTCGCGCCCACCCGCCATTCCGGAGTGAACTCGTAGAATCCAAACGCCTTGATCTGATGCTCGCGATGGTTCGGCAACAGGCCGTTCGCTCCCACCATCAGCTGCGGCAGATCCCAGTCCTGCGTAACCGAGACATCCGCTTGTCCACCGGCGCCGGTGTCTGTTTCGGAGTTCAACTGGCCCTCGGTGTTTCCGTAGTTCTTCGACCAGGTGTATTCGATCTTTCCGTACCAGTTGTTCGAGAACGGATGCTCGGCATAGAGATCCAGCGCCCAATACTTGCGCTTCAGTTTCGGATAGCCCAACTGCTGGGTGGTGAACGTGATTTCGTCATAGCCGCCCGCCTCGTTGGCCACCCGGAAGGTGTTGGTCTCGCCCGGATTGAACAGGAAGCAATGCCCTTCCAGCACCTGCGAGCAGGTGTCGTCGATGGCGCTTTGCAGCGTGCGATAGGTTGCCTTCACGCCATAGTTGAAGGAGGGGTTGAGCAGGTGCTCCATGCCGACCGTGAACTCGTCCTGGAAGTGCGACTTGATGTCCTTCGCCGCGACGGTATTGGGGTCCGGCTGTTCGCCGCACTCCAGGTTCGAGGACACCTGGTTCGTTCCCGGGCAAAGACGGCCCGCCGCGGGGTCCACCGGAATCGGGTTCAGGCCGGTTGGCGCGCCGGTTGCCTGGTCGATGCCGGTATAGGTGAAATACTCGACCGTGTTGATCGCGGCCGATGCGCCGCGAACCGCCACGTTGTTGGGAACCGCGAGGTGATAACGGCCGGCATTGGCAAACACTTTCAACGATGCATCACCCAGAACGTCCCAGCTGAAACCCAGCCGCGGCGCCCATTGGTTCTTCTGCTCGATGTAAATATCGCCATCGCTGTTGTAGTTCTTGAAGCTCTCGTTTCGCAAGCCGAGCGTCAACAGCATGGCGTCATTCAACTGCCAGCGATCCTCGAGGTAGAAAGCCCGCTGCTTGACCTGCACATCGGCATTCAACGTGGTGATGCCGCGGGTCACGTAGTAGCCGGTGGTACTGCCCGGCGCGCCCAGGCCGGACCCCCCGCCGGATGCGGCCGAACCCACGCCGTTGGAAGCATCGATCGGCGCATCCCTGTTTGCGATGCGTTGATAGTTCCAGCTGTATCCGCCGCCGATCTGCGATCCCGTCACCGACGTGGCCTTCTGATCATCGACGCCAAACCGCAGGTCGTGGCTACCGATGCGGTATTCGAGGTCGAAACGGCCGCCTTCGGTCTTGTCGTTCGCGCCAGGCAGCAGCACGGAGGCAGCCGATGAACAGGGCTGGACATAGTTCAGGCCCGGCAGCTGGTTCAGCGGATCCTGGCTGTTGTTGATTCTCGGGCAGGACGGGTCGTAGTTGAACGGAATGTTGGTGTGATCGATCTTCTGCTGGCCATACAGGGCGGTGATGGTCAGGTTGTCGGTCAGATAACCGGTGTATTTGCCGATATACAGGCGGCTTTCGTCCTCACGGTCGAATCCGCCGACGTCGACATGGTTCCGCACCTTGCCGTTGTACGAGAAGCCGGAAAGACGCGGTGTGTACTCGGTGGTGTCGTTGACGGCGGTCAGTTCCAACTGGTGGTTGTCGGTGATGTTCCAGTCCACCTTGCCGATCCAGCGGGGCAGCTTGTACTTGTACCGGTTCCAGCCCTGCGTGCTCGAGGTGGTCGCTGAGGTGGCGTTGACATTGACCGCATCGCCCTGGCGCTTGACGATTTCACCGGAGGCGTAGAAGAACAGCTTGTCCTTGATGATCGGGCCGCTGGCATAGGCACCGTAGGACATGCGCCAGAAATTGTCGTCCTTGCGGTACGAGTAGAGGATGCCGTCGGTCGTCGGCGCATATCCGGTTTTCGGATAGTACTGGTTGACGCGTTCGGCACGTCCCTGCTCGGGTTCCCAGGTGACGATGCCACCAAACTTCCAGTCGTTGGTACCGCGCTTGGTGAGCACGTTGATGACACCGCCGGTGGAGCGGCCGAATTCGGCCCCGTAACCACCGGTCAGTACCTGCACCTGGCTGATTGCGTCATACGGCAATTCGGTGAAGCCGATGTTGGTCAGCGGGTTGGTGACCGGGTAACCATTGATGTAGTAGGCGTTCTCGGACGCTGCGGAACCACCGAAGCTGGTGACCTGGCCACCGGTCGACGTGTTCTGGTAGTTCGTGCTCGAGATGACACTGGGTGCCAGCAGGGCGATGTTGGTGACATCACGGGCCAACGGCAGCTTTTCGAGCTGCTCGGCAGTAAACACCGTCCGTGTATCGGTCGAGGACACATCGATCGCGGACGCGATGCCGGTGACAGTGATGGTTTCCAGATTGGTGGCGCCAGCCGCGCTCGCCGCGGCCCCGAAATCGACCTGAGTACCGCTGGAAATGGTCACGCCGATATCTTCGCGGACACCGACCGTCTTGCCGTCACGGACGAGTTCGACCGAATAAGTGCCCGGCGGCAGCGAGGCGAAACGGAAGCGGCCGCCGGTATCGACCGGCATCGTGCGGGTGAAACCGGTGGCCGGATTTTTGATAACGACGCTGGTTCCGTCTTTGGCCTCGACCTGCCCGAAGATCGAGCCGGTCGCGTTCGACTGCGCATGAACGCCGGACGCCAGACATAGGCTCAATGAAAGACTGAGTGCGGTTTTGGCCAACGTACGACTGATCCGGGATCTGCCGGAACCAATGTTTGTGTTCAAAGTGTCTCCCCCGAGAAATTATCTTGATGAATGTAGTCGGAACAGGTAGTCCAACCCGTTACTTATAGCAGTACAAAAACGTAATCTTCATATCGTTTTAACGAATATGTAATCTCGATCTTGCTGATGGGGGAATAGTGGAGAAAGCGTTGGCTACCGGCACACGTAGTAAAATGTCGTTTCCCTTCGCCAGCCAAGGTCGCCCATGCAGCCCCTCGCCTATCGCCGCATCCTGCTCAAACTTTCCGGCGAGGCGCTGATGGGGTCGGAGGACTACGGCATCGACCCGATGGTGATCGGGCGGATCGCCCGCGAGATCATCGAAGCGCGCGAAGCCGGGGCCGAAATCGGGCTGGTGATCGGCGGCGGCAACATCTTCCGCGGCGCCGGCCTGGCCGCGGGCGGCATGGACCGGGTGACCGGCGACCAGATGGGCATGCTGGCCACCGTGATCAATGCGCTGGCGATGCAGGACGCGCTGGAGAAGCTCGGTGCCAAGGTCCGGGTGATGAGCGCGCTCAAGATCAACGACGTGTGCGAGGACTACATCCGCCGACGCGCCGTCCGCCACCTGGAAAAAGGCCGCATCGCGATCTTCGCGGCGGGTACCGGCAACCCGTTCTTCACCACCGATTCGGGCGCTGCGCTGCGTGCGATCGAAATCGGCGCGGACCTGCTGCTGAAGGCCACCAAGGTGGACGGTGTCTACGACAAGGACCCGAGCAAGCACGCCGACGCCAAGCGCTACGACCAGCTGACCTACGACGAGGTCATCGCCCGGGACCTGCAGGTGATGGACACCGCCGCATTCGCCCTCTGCCGCGACAGCGACGTGCCGCTGCGCATCTATGACCTGTCGGCGCCCGGCAACCTGATGCGCATCCTGCGCGGCGAGAACATCGGCACCCTGGTGAAGGGCCGCGGCTGACGGCCCTGCCGCCCGCGCCCGAATCGAATCCCCACTCCCGAATCCCCAATCCCTTCGCTGTAATAGTGTCCGCCGCCAAGGCGAGGCACGCTTTGCGCCATGGGACATTCACACGGCTCGCACGCCCACGCGCACGGTTCGGCCACCCGGACCTTCGCGCTGGTCACGCTGATCAACCTGGCCTACACCGCACTTGAGGCGGGCTACGGCTTCTACACCAATTCGCTGGCGCTGCTGTCCGACGCCCTGCACAACCTGGGCGACGTGCTCGGGCTGGGCCTGGCCTGGGCCGCCGCCGCGCTGGCGCGACGCCCGCCCACCGGCAGCCATACCTATGGCTGGCGGCGGGCCACCCTGCTGTCGCCACTGGCCAATTCAATCCTGCTGATGGTGTTCTCCGGCGCACTGGGCTGGGAAGCGGTCCGTCGCTTCAGCGCGCCCCCGCAGATTCCCGCCACGCCGGTGATCGTGGTCGCCGCCATCGGCATCGCCATCAACCTGGGCGCCGCCTGGCTGGTCAAGGACGGACATGCCCACGACCTGAACAAGCGTGGCGCCTTCCTGCACCTGGTGGCCGACGCGGCGGTCTCGCTGGCGGCCGTGATCGCGGGACTCGGCATGCTGGCCTTCGGCTGGGCCTGGCTGGATCCGGCAACCGCGCTGCTGATCGGCGTGGTGATCGCGATCGGCACCTTCGGCCTGCTGCGGGACAGCTTCAATGCCGCCATGGACGCGGTTCCCACCAGCATCGACCAGGCCGAGGTCCAGGCCTTCCTGGCTGGCCTGCCCGGCGTGCAGGCGCTCCACCACCTGCATATCTGGCCGCTGGGCGCCGGCGAAATCGCCCTGACCGCGCACCTGGTACGGGCGGAGAACGAGGACCACGACGCCTTCATCGACAGCACCCTGCATGCGCTGGACGAACGGTTCGGGATCAACCACGCGACCTTGCAGATCGAGCGCGGCAGCCAGTGCGGCCACGATCTGCACGATGCGGCGCCGCACCATTCCCACTGAGCCGCCCCCGGCGGCGGCGGCGCGGAGTCCGCAAAGGAGCCTGGAACGCCTATAATCGGGCGTTTAAGGATTTCCACGGGACCCGTGATGCTCAACGACATCAAGAAAGACGCGCAGGCGCGCATGACCAAGAGCATCGAAGCCTTGCGTCACACCCTCGTCAAGGTCCGCACCGGCCGGGCCTCGACCGCCCTGGTCGAACACCTGAAGGTCAACTACTACGGTTCCGACGTGCCGCTGAGCCAGGTCGCCACCGTCGCCGTGTCCGATGCGCGCTCGCTCACCATCACTCCGTGGGAAAAGCAGATCGTCGGCGCCGTCGAGAAGGCCATCCTGGCCTCCGACCTGGGCCTGACCCCGAACACCGCCGGCACCACCATCCGCCTCAACCTGCCCGCCCTGACCGAGGAGCGCCGCCGCGAACTGTCCAAGGTCGTGCACGGCGAAGGCGAGGACACCAAGGTCGCCATCCGCAACATCCGCCGTGACGCCAACCAGCAGGTCAAGGATCTGCTGAAGGAAAAGCAGATCACCGAGGACGAAGAGCGCCGCGCGGAAGAGGAGATCCAGAAGCTGACCGACAAGTCGATCAAGGACGTCGACGACGTGGTCAAGGCCAAGGAACAGGAACTGATGGCGGTCTGAGGACTGCCATGTCACCCGTCAGACCCGGAATTCCACGCCATCTGGCCGTCATCATGGACGGCAACGGGCGCTGGGCCGAGCGCCGCAAGCGCCCGCGCGTGATCGGCCATCGCGCCGGCGCGCGCGCGGTCAATGTGTGCATCGATTTCTGCCTGGAGCGCGGCATCGAGGCGCTGACCCTGTTCGCCTTCTCCAGCGAGAACTGGGGCCGGCCGGAGGAAGAAGTCGGCGCGCTGATGAAGCTGTTCCTCAACGCGCTGGATCGCGAAGTCGACGAACTCGACCGGCGTGGCGTGCGGGTGCGCTTCATCGGTGAGCGCGAGCGCTTCTCGCCGGCGATCCGCCAGCGCATGGAAGCGGCCGAGGCGCAGACCCGCGGCAACACCGGGCTGAGCCTGGTCATCGCCGCCAGCTATGGCGGACGCCAGGACATCGCCCAGGCCGCGCGCACGCTGGCCGTCGAGGTTGCCGAGGGCCGGCTGCGGCCCGAGGACATCGACGAGGCGGCGATGGGCCGGTGCGTCGCCCTGCCCGATCTGCCGCCGCCGGATCTGTTCATCCGCACCGGCGGCGATCACCGGATCAGCAACTTCCTGCTGTGGCAGCTGGCCTATACCGAACTGTGGTTCACCGAACTGCTGTGGCCGGACATGGACGCGGCGACCCTGCAACGCGCGCTCGACGACTATGCCGGCCGCGAACGCCGCTTCGGCCTGACCAGCGCCCAGCTCGCGCAAGACGCGACGGAGAGTACTTCCGCATGACCCAGTCCGGCGGCACCAAGGTCCGCGTGATCGCGGCATTGACGATGGCGCCGATCGCCATCGCGGCCATCCTCCTGCTGCCCACTCCGTGGCTGGCCGCGCTGGCCGCGCTGGTGTTCCTGGTCGGCCTGTGGGAATGGTTCAAGCTGGCCGAAATCGACGACACCCTGCCGCGCACCCTGCTGCTGGTCGCCAACCTGCTGCTCATGGTGCTGCTGGTCTGGGCCTCGGCCGGCTCACCAGACCTGGTGCCCTTGCGGCTGGTATCGCTGCTGGGGGTGTTCTGGTGGGTGCTGGCCCTGTTGTGGCTACGATTCTTCAATTTCGCCTCCGACCACGAAACCTGGGCGCGCGGCTTCAAGCTGGCGGCGGGCACCCTGGCGATCGTGCCGGCCTGGTGCGCGCTCTGCCTCATCCATGCCGGCCAGCCCTACGGCCATCGCTGGCTGTTCGTGGCCCTGGCGATCGTCTGGGCGGCCGACAGCGGGGCGTACTTCGCCGGCCGCCATTTCGGCGGACGCCTGTTCGGCAGCCGCAAGCTCGCCCCACGGATCAGCCCGAACAAGACCATCGAAGGCGTGTTCGGTGGCGTGGTTGCGGGCCTGCTGGTCGCGCTGGGCGGAACGTTCTTCGCCGGCGCCGGCCTGGTCGAATTGCCCTATGTGCTGATCGTGGCGGTGGCGACCGTGCTGTTCTCGGTGGTCGGCGACCTGTTTGAAAGCCTGCTCAAGCGCCACGTGGGCGCGAAGGATTCCGGCGACGTCATCCCTGGCCACGGCGGCGTGCTCGACCGCGTGGACGGCGTGCTGGCCGCGCTGCCGATCTTCGCCTTGGGCAAGGAATTGTTCGGGTTCTGACCATGACCTCCGGCAGCATGCCCCAGCGGGTGGCCGTGTTCGGTGCCACCGGTTCCATCGGTGCCTCGGCGCTGGATGTGATCGCGCGCCATCCCCGGCGCCTGCAGGCCAGCGTGCTGGCCGCCGGCAGCCAGGTCGAAGCATTGCTGGACCTGTGCCAGCGGCATCGTCCCCGGCACGCC
>NZ_JANJUE010000174.1 GCF_024710765.1 Pseudoxanthomonas sp. | reverse complement strand
GAAAAAACCATGAACGCCCCCGCCCCGCCCTCCGCCGAACCCGAAGTCCTGCGCGTGCGTGATCGCGTGTTCGCCGATCTGGCGGAACTGCTGGCCTGCTACGGGCTGCGCCTGCATCACGTGGCCGACGGCGAGAAGATTCCCGGCAGCTTCTGGGGCGAACCGGAAGCCGGCGTGATCGCCGACAACGTCTATGTGCGCGGCGACACGCCGCTGCATTCGATGCTGCACGAGGCCTGCCACCTGATCGTGCTGACCCCGGAGCGACGCGCGGCGGTGCACACCGACGCCACCGATTCGGACATCGAGGAGGACGCCACCTGCTACCTGCAGATCCTGCTGGCCGACGGCATTGCCGGCGTCGGACGCGGGCGCCTGATGGCGGACATGGACGCCTGGGGCTATTCGTTCCGGCTGGGCACCACCCGCGACTGGTTCGAAGGCGACGCCGAGGACGCGCGCAGTTGGCTGGGCGAGCGGGATCTGCTGGTGCCCCGCTTCGGACAGCGGCACGCGGCCTGACATGCCCGCCACGCCGCACGCGCCCTACCCGCCGCTGGGCGCGCATTGGGACGGCCTGACGGTGCTGGCGCGCGGCGCCAATCGCCTGTGCGCGGCGGACCCGGACGACGCCGGGCATTGCCTCAAGTTCGAACTCGCGGCCGTTGAACGCACCCGTGCGGGAACGCGCGCGCGCCTGCGCCGCCTGCTGGCGCGGCACCTGCCCGCGCTGGGCGAGAACGCCACCGAACTGCGTGCATGGCAACGCCTGCATGCCCGGATTGGCGAGCGGCTCGACGCCTGGCTGGCGCCCTGCCGGGGCATCGTTGACACGCGCTGGGGACCGGCGCTGCGCTGCGCGCTTATCCGCGATGCCGACGGCCGGCCCGCGCGCAGCCTGTACGCACATCTGTTCGAAGGCAGCCCGCATACCCCGGCCTCGCTATGCACCGCGGTCGATGCGATCGAACGGGAACTGCTGGCCCACGACGTGCCGCTGTTCGATCTGAACGCGGGCAACTTCGTCGTCACCGGCGCCGGCGCGGAACCCCGGCTGGTCTGCGTGGATGCCAAGTCCACCCTGAGCGGCAAGGAAATCCTGCCGTTCTCGCGCTGGTCGCGCCGCTTGATGCACCGCAAGATCCGGCGCCGGGCCGAACGGCTGCGCCAGCGCATCCGCGCCGCCCTTGCGGACGCACCGCCGCCGCACTAGCCTTCCGGGTTCCTGCGCCCGCCGCACCCCTGAAGGACATCCCGTGAAGCAACGCCATCTCCTGCTCGCACTCGCCATCGGCGCCAGCGTGCTGGCCCTGTCCGCCTGCAACAAGGACGACGCCCAGGACGCCGCCGCGCCGGCCGCCGCCCCCAAGGGCGAGACCGCGGATCAGTTCATCGCCCGGGTGAACCAGGAACTGCGCAAGATGTATCCGGAAATCACCGCCTCGCAGTGGTTGTCCAACACCTACATCAACGACGACAGCCAGTTGCTGGAAGCCAAATACAACGAGCGCTACCTGGCGCAGCTGAACGTGTGGATCGAGCAGGCCAGGAAGTTCGAGGGCCAGCAGATGTCGCCGGAAACCGCGCGCGCCATCCAGTTGCTCAAGCTGTCCACCGCCATGCCCGCGCCGAAGGATCCGGCCAAGCTGGAGGAACTCACCAAGCTGGCGTCCAAGATGGGCGGCATGTACGGCGCGGGCAAGTACTGCACGGGCGAAGGCGACGCCAAGAAGTGCCGCGATCTGGGGCAACTGGAAGACGTGCTGCGCAGCAGCCGCGACTACGACGCGCAACTGGATGCCTGGCAGGGCTGGCACACCATCGCCCAGCCGATGCGCAAGGACTACACCCGCTTCGCCGAACTGGTCAATGAAGGCGCCAAGGAACTGGGTTACGCCGACGCCGGCGAAATGTGGCGCAGCGGCTACGACATGACCCCGGCGGAAATCGCCGCCGAGACCGATCGCCTGTGGGGCCAGGTCAAGCCGCTGTACGAACAGCTGCACTGCTACACCCGCACCAAGCTGCAGGCCACCTATGGCGTGGAGAAGGGCCAGGTCAACGGCATGCTGCCGGCGCACCTGACCGGCAACATGTGGCAGCAGGACTGGGGCAACCTGTGGGACATGCTGCAGCCGTACAAGAACGCCGGCAGCCTGGACATCAGCGAGGCGCTGAAGGCGCAGTACCAGGCCGACTTCGTCAAGGAACTGGGCAAGGCCGGCCCGGCGCCGACGACCGAACAGCAGTTCCAGGCCAAACGCGCCGCGCAGCTGGCGGTGGCCAGGCAGATGACCGAACGCGCGCAGGATTTCTACGTGTCGCTGGGCATGCCCAAGCTGCCTGAGAGCTACTGGTCCAAGACCCAGTTCATCAAACCGCTGGACCGCGACGTGGTCTGCCACGCCAGCGCCTGGGACATGAACATGGGCGGCGAACCCGGCGGCGGTCCGGACGTGCGCACCAAGATGTGCATCAAGCCCAACGAGGAAGACTTCACCACGATCTACCACGAGCTGGGCCACGTCTATTACTACCTGGCCTACAACAAGCTGCCGCCGCTGTTCCAGAACGGCGCGCATGACGGCTTCCACGAGGCCATCGGCGACACCATCGTGCTGGCGATGACGCCGGATTACCTCAAGTCCATCGGCCTGGTCGGCGATCAGCAGCAGAGCCACGACGCGCTGATCAACGCGCAGATGCGCATGGCCCTCGCCAAGGTCTCCTTCATGCCGTTCGGCCTGATGATCGATCGCTGGCGCTGGGGCGTGTTCGACGGTTCGATCAAGCCGGCCGACTACAACCGGGCCTGGTGGGATCTGAAGGCGCGTTATCAGGGCGTGGCGCCGGTCAGCGCGCGCGGCGAGGATTTCTTCGATCCGGGCGCCAAGTACCACGTGCCGGGCAACACGCCGTACACGCGCTACTTCCTCTCGCACATCCTGCAGTTCCAGTTCTACAAGGGCCTGTGCGACGCCGCCGGCTACAAGGGCCCCCTGTACAACTGCAGCTTCTACGGCAACAAGGTCGCCGGCCAGCGCTTCTGGGCAATGCTGGAAAAGGGCGCCAGCCAGCCATGGCAGGCCACGCTGAAGGAACTCACCGGCACCGAGAAGATGGACGCCAGCGCCGTGCTGGAGTACTTCGGACCGCTGCAGGAATGGCTGAAGCAGCAGAACGAAGGGCAGACCTGCGGTTGGCAGGCACCGCCGGCCGCGACCACCGCGGCCGCACCCGTGGCGCCGGCGGAACCGGCGAAAAAGAAGGGCTGACATCCCCTTGCGGGAACTGGACAGGGCCGGCGCACGCCGGCCTTGTTCGTTGCGCGGTCGGACAACGCCGTGTTGTGGCGAAAGTGCGTCGCCTGCGGGCAGGCCCCAAGCATTCCAGACTCGGCTGGCGCGGCCGGACGGATGCCGATTCGGCGCGCGCTCCCCATGGCCTGTTCGCGATGTCCGGATCACGCGACAGTATTCCGACCTCCACCGCCCTGCTTCACCGTCACTTCAAGGACGGCGGCGATGCTGGCGCCCCGCCTTGATGGAATCACGCATGCCCACCGTCTTCGCCCATGCCCTGGTGCCCGCCGCGATCGGTCTCGGCCTCGGTCGTCGGCGCATTCCACCGCGCTTGCTGCTGGCCGGCGCGATGGCGGCGATGCTGCCGGATGCGGATGTGGTCGCATTCAAGTTCGGCATCGCCTATGCCGATGCGCTGGGACATCGCGGCGCCAGCCATTCCATCGTGTTCGCGCTGGTCATGGGCGCATTGGCCGCGCTGTTTCGGCGGTCGCTGCGCACGACGGCGATGGGCGCCTTCCTCTTCGTCGGCCTGTCCGCCCTGTCCCATCCCCTGCTGGACATGCTGACCAACGGTGGCCTGGGCGTAGCCCTGCTGTGGCCGTGGTCGGAGCAGCGTTTCTTCGCACCGTGGCAGGTCATCGAAGTATCGCCGTTCGCACACCGCTTCTTCAGCGCGCGCGGCGTGGAGGTACTGCTGTCCGAGGCCCGCTGGATCGGCCTGCCGGCGCTGCTGCTGACAGCAACGCTCGCCGTGCCCCGCCGCCTGTGGGAGCGACGTCAGTCGCGATGAAGCATCCCGAGCGTCCCGGTCGCGACTGACGTCGCTCCTGCGGGGACATCCTTCAATGCTGGGTGGGCGCCGCGTCCGCCTCGGCATCGGCCTCTTCGCCGCCGGCGCGCATGTCCGCTTCCAGCTTCTTCTCGAAATCTTCCAGGCTCATGCCCTGCGCCGCGGCCTCGATGACCGCGGTGTCGCGCAGTTCGTCCGAGTAGACCAGCCGCACCGGCTGGCCGTTGGCTTCGTGCAGCGCGGCGGCGCGCTTGATCATCGCCAGCACTTCGGCGGCGCTGTCGGAACTGCCGGCGATGCGGCCGTCCATGCCCAGCACCCACACGCCGGCCTGGCGCACGATGCCGGCCAGCAGATCACCCTGCGGATTGCGCAGTTCGGCATGCGGCTCGATCGCCGGCGCGTTCGCGCGGGCCAGGTTGCGCGCCTTGATCACCTTGCGCTTCCTGGCGTCGCGGCGGGCCTTTGAATTCGTGGACATCGGGGATTCCTTGATTGAAGCTCAGATTTGATCGGTGGGTTCCAGCGCCGCGGGTTCCTTCGGGCAGGCCTCGGCGCGCTTGCTCACATGGGCTTCCCAACGCCACATCACCCAACCGCCCAGCGTGAGCACGCCCGCGCCCAGCGCCAGCCACAGGCCATGACGGCTCAGCAGCGCCGAGATCACGCCGGCGATGATGGTGTTGATCAGCAGGTTGCTGAAGGCCTGCAGCGACGAGGCCGCGCCACGCTGGCGCGGATACATGTCGAGGCTGGCCAGGGTAAGGATCGGGAAGATCAGCGCCACGCCGAACGCCGACAGGCACATCGGCAACACCGCCCACGGAATGCCGATGGCGTCGCCGGCCCACGCGTTGTAGGCGATGTTGGCGATCGTCGACACGCCCATGCAGGCGAAGCCGATGCGGGTCAACCGGGTGCCGCTGATGCGTCCGGCCGCGCGCCCGGACACGAACGCGCCCAGGGTCATGCCGCCGATGGTGGGCAGGAACAGCCAGGCGAACTGCTGTTCGTTCAAGCCCAACCGATCCATCACGAAAATCGGCGCCGAGGCGATGTACAGGAAGATGCCGCCGAAACTCAGCGAGCCGGCCAGCGCCAGCCGCTGGAAGCGCGGATTCAGGGCGATGGCGAAGTAGTCGCGCAGCAGATGCTTCGGCGAAACCTTCACCCGCACTTCCGGCGGATGCGTCTCCGGCAGCCACACGCCCACCGTCAGCAGCAACAGCAGCGAGAAGCCGGCCAGGAACCAGAAAATCACCGGCCACGCGCTCCAGCCCAGGATCCAGCCGCCGATGATCGGCGCGATCGCCGGGGCGATGCCGAAGATCATCGACACCTGGCTCATCAGCCGCTGCGCGTCGTCGCCGTGCAGCACGTCGCGGATCACCGCGCGGCCGACGATGAAACCCACGCCCGCGGAAAAACCCTGCAGCGCGCGGAACAGCAGCAGCGTGGTCATGTCCTGCGACAGCGCGCAGCCGATCGAGGCCAGCAGGAACACGAACAGGCCGCCCAGGATCACCTTGCGCCGGCCGAACGCGTCCGACAGCGGACCATGCACCAGGCTCATCAGCGCATAGGTCAGCAGGTACACGCTGATCACCTGCTGCATCGCCAGCTTGTCCACGCCCAGCTGCGAACCCATCGCGTTGAACGCGGGGAAGATGGTGTCGATGGAGAACGGGCCGAACATCGCCAGTCCGCCCAGCAACAGGGCCAGGCGGCGATTGGACGGCAGCTTGCGGACGCCGGTCATGGCGCGCTCCCGGCGGCGGCGGACGGATCCACCGGTGGCGAGGTCGGCGGCCCCTTCAGCTCGACCGTGTTGCCTTCCGGGTCCTGCAGGTATTGGGACGGCCCCATGCCGTCGGCGCCATAGCGCTCGCCGAACTCGCCCAGGTTCGCCCCGGCCGCCTGCAGGTAGGCTGCCAGCGCCTCGCGATCGAAGGGTTCCACCCGCAGGCACAGATGATCGACATTGCGGCCGCCGGCGCCCGGCGCGGCCCCGCCCAGCCGGCCCAGCTTGCCGTCCACCGGGACCAGGTCGATCAGCGACTCCCCGGCCCGCAGTTGCAGCAGGCCCAGCTCCGGCCGGTCCCGCTCCACGGCGCAGCCCAGCACCCCGCAATAGAAGGCGCGCATGGCCGCCAGGTCGCGGACACGCAGGACCACGTGGTCCAGGCGCAGCAGTCGGAAGGGGGGCGCATTCATGAACAGGGATGCCGGCGCGGGGAGCCGGACATGGTAAGGCCAACCGGGACGGTGCGGGCGGCCGCAGGCTATAATCCGCGCCGCAAGACCAGGTGGGAGAAGCGGGGAAACCCGCTGCCGAAGGCGCAAACGCCCGTAATCGCTCAGGCCCGATACCACCGCCGCTGCAAACACTCTGGAGAGATCGGCCACGCGCCGGCGCCGAAGGGGCACGAAGCACCCCGCGACCTCGTCCGCGGCGCTTCCAAACTCTCAGGCAAAAGGACAGAGGGGCACCCACGTGCGCTTTCCGCACGCCCGGCTTCATGCCTTTTCCGGATGCCCCTGCCCATGTCCCAGACTCCGTCCTCGCTTCGCGATCTCGAGCACCACGACGCTTTCATCGCCCGCCACATCGGTCCCAACGATGCCGAAATCGCGCACATGCTGCGCGTGGTCGGCCACGACTCGCTGGAGGCGATGACCGACGCCATCGTCCCGGCCAACATCAAGTCCGCCGCGCCGCTGGCCCTGCCCGCCGCGATGACCGAAGAGGAAGCGCTGGCCAAGATCCGCGCCGTCGCCGACAAGAACCAGGTGTTCAGGAGCTTCATCGGCCAGGGCTACTACGGCACCCACACCCCCAAGGTGATCCTGCGCAACATCCTGGAGAACCCGGCCTGGTACACCGCCTACACCCCGTACCAGGCGGAAATCTCGCAGGGCCGCATGGAAGCGCTGATCAACTTCCAGACCATGATCACCGACCTGACCGGCATGGAAATCGCCAGCGCCTCGCTGCTGGACGAAGCCACCGCCGCCGCCGAGGCGATGACCCTGGCCAAGCGCTCGGCCAAGTCCAAATCCAACGTGTTCCTGGTCGCCGGCGATACCCATCCGCAGACCATCGAAGTCCTGCAGACCCGCGCCGAACCGCTCGGCCTGACCGTCGAAATCGTGCGGTCGACCGACGCGTTCCATGAAAAGCTCGCCGCCGGCGACTACTTCGGCGTGCTGGTGCAGTACCCGGCCTCCAGCGGCTGGCTGGAGGAATGGGGCCGCGACGCGGAGATCATCCACGGCCACCAGGCGCTGTTCGTCATGGCCACCGACCTGCTTGCGCTGACCCTGCTCAAGACGCCGGGCGAAATGGGCGCCGACATCGTGGTCGGCAACACCCAGCGCTTCGGCGTGCCGTTCGGCTTCGGCGGCCCGCACGCGGCCTTCATGGCCTGCCGCGACGCCTACAAGCGCTCCATGCCCGGCCGCCTGATCGGCGTGTCGCTGGACACCGAAGGCAAGCCCGCCTACCGCCTCACCCTGCAGACCCGCGAGCAGCACATCCGCCGCGAGAAGGCCACCTCCAACATCTGCACCGCGCAGGTGCTGCTGGCGGTGATGGCCTCGATGTACGCGGTCTACCACGGTCCGGAAGGCCTGACCCGCATCGCCAGCCGGGTGGCCCGCCTGACCGCCATCCTCGCCGAAGGCCTGCGCTCGCTCGGCCATGCGTCCGTGCATGCCAGTGCGTTCGATACCCTGTGCATCGACGCCGGCGACGCCGCCCAGGCGATCCTGGCCCGCGCCAAACAGGCCCGCATCAACCTGCGCGTGCGCGGCAACGGCTCGCTGTGCATCTCGCTGGACGAAACCACCACCCGCGCCGACGTGGAAGCGCTGTGGGGCGTGTTCGCCAATCCCGGTGCCTCCTTGCCGACCATCGACGCGCTGGACGCCACCGCGCCGTCGCTGATTCCGGAAGGCCTGCGCCGCACCAGCGCGTTCCTGACCCACCCGGTGTTCAACACCCACCACAGCGAGCACGAACTGCTGCGCTACATGCGCGCGCTCGCCGACAAGGATCTGGCGATGGATCGCACCATGATCCCGCTGGGCAGCTGCACCATGAAGCTCAACGCCACCGCCGAGATGATTCCGGTGACCTGGCCGGAGTTCGGCAACCTGCATCCGCTGGCGCCCGCCGAGCAGGCGCAGGGCTACAAGGAACTGATCGACGGCCTGGAAGCCATGCTGGTCGAATGCACCGGCTACGACTCGGTCAGCCTGCAGCCCAACTCCGGCGCGCAGGGCGAGTACGCCGGCCTGCTGGCCATCCGCGCCTACCACCGCTCGCGCGGCGAGGCCAAGCGCGACATCTGCCTGATCCCCGAATCCGCGCACGGCACCAACCCGGCCAGCGCGCAGATGTGCGGCATGCAGGTGGTGGTCACCAAGTGCGACAGCAACGGCAACGTCGATGTCGAGGACATCCGCCGCGCCGCCGAGAAGTACAGCGATCGCCTGGCCGCGATCATGATGACCTACCCCTCCACCCACGGCGTGTTCGAAGAGGACGTGGTGGAGATCTGCAACATCATCCACCAGCACGGCGGCCAGGTGTACACCGACGGCGCCAACATGAACGCGCTGGTCGGCGTGGCCAAGCCGGGCAAGTGGGGTTCGGACGTTTCCCACCTCAACCTGCACAAGACCTTCTGCATTCCGCACGGCGGCGGCGGCCCGGGCGTGGGCCCGTGCGCGGTCAAGTCGCACCTGGCACCGTTCCTGCCGCGCACGCTGGGCGGCGAAGGCGACGTGGGCATGGTGTCGGCGGCCAGCTTCGGCAGCGCCAGCATCCTGCCGATCAGCTGGATGTACATCACCCTGATGGGCGCGGCCGGCCTGCGCAAGGCCACCCAGGTGGCGCTGCTCAACGCCAACTACATCGCCAAGCGCCTGGCCCCGCACTACGAGACCCTGTACACCGGCCGCAACGGCCTGGTCGCGCATGAGTGCATCCTGGATCTGCGTCCGCTCAAGGACGCCACCGGCATCAGCGCCGAGGACGTGGCCAAGCGCCTGATCGACTTCGGCTTCCACGCCCCCACCCTGAGCTTCCCGGTGGCCGGCACGCTGATGGTCGAGCCGACCGAGAGCGAATCGCAGCACGAACTGGATCGCTTCATCGACGCGATGATCCAGATCCGCGACGAAATCCGCGCGGTCGAGGACGGCCGCCTGGATCGCGAGGACAACCCGCTCAAGCACGCCCCGCACACCGCCACCCAGGTCAGCGCCAGCGAATGGACCCACGCCTACCCGCGTGAGCTGGCCGCCTTCCCGCTGCCCAGCCTCAAGCTGCAGAAGTACTGGCCGCCGGTGGCGCGCGTGGACAACGTGCACGGCGACAAGAACGTGTTCTGCAGCTGCATCCCGGTGGAAGCCTTCGCCGGCGAACCGGAAGCCTTCAGCGAGCCGAACGTGATGTGAATTTGATTGCAGTTTGTCGAGAAAAGCCCCGCTGATGCGGGGCTTTTCTTTTCCCGGGCTGACAGCCATGGTCGGTCACCGCGTATTATTCACACCAGAAGTCGGAAACCTCGCTGATACGAGCCACACGTCAAGACATGAGCCCAGCACATCCATTGCTCTTAAAATTCAAGCAGATCCTTTGCTTGCTTAAAGAAGCCGCCATTATCCTGTTTGCAGCGTGGCTCGCCATTCTGGCTGGGGAAATCATCTACCGGGGAGCAGAAAATACGTTTGACTGGCTAAAGACCACCCTTACCCCCAGTATTGTTTCCGCATGCTATTTGAGTCTGTTCATTGCTGGTACGCGATTGTTGCTTTCGCTTCCAGCTGCCATCGGTTCCGGAGTATTGGCCTTCCTGCTTTATTCCCTTGCCAATCACATCAAATTCGAAAAACTTGGAAGTTCGATTAACTCGAGCGATTTCCTGTTGTCGGGCCAATATCGTGGCGTTGTCGAAATTCTCTGGGGCACTGGTACGTTCTGGGCTTTCTTGGTCCTGATCATGGCATGTGTCTGGCTACTATGGCTCGCACGCCGTCATTTATTTCGCAAATCTTTTTCCCCTACCGCTGGCATGGCTGTTCACGCCATCTGCGCCGCATCTTTCCTTATGCTGGCGACGCTTCCCGACTACAACTTCAAGAATGCCCGTTTCCGCAGCAGTGCCGTGGCGACTGGGCTGGATCATTTGGGCATTTCCAATTTCAACTGGGACCCCGAGGCCAACACACGCGCCAACGGACAGTTGCTCAGTTTGCTGATGAACGCTAGTACCGCGTTCATCCTTCCACCTGCTGAATACAACGAGGACGCGATACGGCGGGTGCTTTCAAGCCAGAGCAGCGCGCCAGCTTCGCCATCAGGACGACCCGACATCATCGTTATCATGAACGAGGCGTGGTGGGATCCGACCCTGCTGCCGGGCGTTGGATTTTCAGATGCCTTGCTCTCCGATCTTGAGAGTGGGTCACGCAGCAACTTGTTCTCTCCCATTTTTGGAGGTTATACCGCCAACACAGAGTTCGAGTTCATCACCCGGCTGTCCAATGCAAATCTGCCTGTCGGAAGTATTCCGTACGCACAATACGTCAACCGCCCCATCCCGACACTGGCGTCAGACTTCAACGCACTTGGATACGAAACGATTGCCATCCACCCCTACAGCAGCCATTTCTGGAATCGGGACAAAGCATATCCCCGTTTCGGTTTCTCGCGCTTCGAGTCTACGGACAACGCCTCATTCGAGGGCGCCAGTTCGGGATTCGTGAAAGACACGGTGCTGTCCCGCTTCATAGCGGACGAACTTGACAAGGGAGACACACCGAAGTTCATTTTCGCTGTAAGCATGCAGAATCATGGCCCTTACCTTGATGGTTCCCATCGCTATGCGGACAAACCGCGCATCAATATAAAACCGAAAGGACGACTGAATCCGGAAGCCGTCGATC
This sequence comes from Pseudoxanthomonas sp., assembly GCF_024710765.1. GTDB lineage: Bacteria > Pseudomonadota > Gammaproteobacteria > Xanthomonadales > Xanthomonadaceae > Pseudoxanthomonas_A. Next base: position 16,267 of record NZ_JANJUE010000174.1, on the reverse strand, counting down.
TGCTCAGCACATATGCTACAGGCGTACGCGACGCGGTGACGGGCTTCAACCAACTGGTTCGACACATCCGGAATTCCGGTCGCCCGACCCTGCTAGTAATGTTCGGTGACCACCTGCCATTCCTGGGCGACGACTTCCTTGTCTACCATCAGAGCGGTTTCATCAGCTCTCAGGACCCCACGCATTGGACTCCCGAAGACAAACGCAAGATGCATACTTTACCGGTGGTTGCATGGACCAATGGAGCACCCGCGCTGTTACCACAGGAACAGTTCAGTCCGATTTATCTTGGGACCTGGATTAAACGTTCGGTTGGCCTGCCGCTGAACTCCATGGATCGACTCTTGCTCGAGCTTCAGACCAGCCATCCCATTGTGGCCCGACCTGGCGACTATACCTCCACGGAGTCTTCGGACGACCTGATGCAACAATATCGCGCTGTGCAATACGACATCCTGTTCGGGGAAAATTTCGCCTATCCCCTGCTTCGGCCAGATGCAACATCTGCTTCCAGATAGCGCCAGCCCAGGAATCATCAACTGCCCAGCACCTTGATCATATTCAAGCTGGTCGTCAGATACCCCAGCCGCGCATACAACGCCTGCGCGCCCGCGTTGTGGGCAAACACATGCAGGCCAATCCGGTCGATGCCCAGCGCGCGTACCTGCGCTTCCATCGCGGCGAATGCCGCCGCCGCATAACCACGGCGGCGATGCGCCGGATACACCAGCACGTCATACACATGCACCTGCCGCTGTTCGCCTTCGCTGTACACGCCGTACCACAGCGAACCCACCACGCCGGCATCGCCCGCCACGATTTCGAACAGATGGTGATCCGGCGTCGCCGTGCCCTGCGGCAACAGCTGCGCAAAGGCGGCCTGCGAACGTTCCAGCGCGCCTTCGGCGAGCCAGCGCCCGGCGGAGACATTTTCTTCCGCGTAGTTTTCCACTGCGGCATGCAGGAACGCGCGGAATGCACGCTCGCTCATCGGGACCAGCGAAACTTCGGACATGGGCGAAAGAAACGGGACGGGAGCCCGACTCTATCCCACTCCCGGGTCATACGCGTGGCGGTGGCCCGGCCGGAATCGCCGGACGGGTGCCATCGCTGAGCGCCATCAGTTGGCAGAAGGTCGCGTCGTAGGCGGCCGCTTCCTCCTGGTAGCCGGCCATCGCCTGGAACGGACTACGCAGCGACAGCTTGTGCGCGACCGCGCGCAGCCGCTCGCCTTCCGGATGCGTCTGCACGAGCGCCGCCATCCAGACGGTTAGCGCTTCCAGTTGGCCGATGGCGCGCGCGTCGGTGGCTTCCAGCCGGCATAGGTGGGTTTGGATCTGGGTGTCTGACAAAAGCATGCAATCGGATTCCGACAGAGGGGCGTCGCCGCAAAGCCCCCTCTCCGCGTCGTTGGTGTCCCTCACGCGGCGGGCGTGGCGGATCGGACAGGCCGCACCCACCGTGGTCATTCACCGTTCGGGCGGGTGAAGCCGGAACTGAATATCCCGCGCCCCGTATTCAGCGCCATGCCGCGGCGACAGCCGCGTCATGTCCGGCAGGCGTGCCCCGCGCCACGCCTGTGCCTGCTCAGCCCTCGCCGGCCGGCAACGGTTCCTCGTCCTGATCGTAAGCCGGCGGATAGTAGAGATTGAGCGTCTTCAGGAAGGTCCGCCCCGTGTTGCGGATCTCGTGGCGCTCGCCGTGCTCGATCACCAGCAGGCTCCCCGCGCGCAGCGTCTGCCGGTCGCCCTCGATGGTCGCCACGCCGGTACCGGACACCACGTACAACCACTGGTCTGCGCCGCGATGCCGATTGTCCGGCCCGCCTTCCGCCTCACCCGGCGCGATGACCATTTCCGCCGCCTGCACCTCCCGCACCGCGAACGCGGTACGAAAGCCTTGTCCAAATCGCAGGTGTTTGTAGTGCATGCCGACTCCAGATGATTGCCGCGGCAACAGCCGTGATCGATACGCCCCCTTCCCCCGCTTCGCGGGGGAAGGTGCCCGAAGGGCGGATGGGGCATGCCCTGTCGCCAACGTGGCGATGGCGTCATCGCTGCGACGTTGAGCCTGCGGCGGCCTGGGTTCGCCCAGGCACCCCGCCGACTCAATGCCGCAGATTCACCTCCGCCACCCGGTCGCGATAGTGCTTCTTCGGATCCATGCCCAGCATCAACTTCACGCCGGCCAGCATCGGGTTTTCGTTCAACCAGATTTCCGCGTGCTCGGCCTCGAAGCGCAACAGACACAGGCGCGGATCCTCCATTCCGCCTTCGTACCAGGCGGCCAGATAGGGATTCCACAACCGATCCACCACGTCGCGATCCATGTGCTGCACCAACGTGCCGTTGATGCTGGCGAACAAATCATGGCCCTTGGCCGAGAACGTCGCGATGGCCCGTTGCGGCGTGTCCACGCGCTGGGCCAGGCGGTTGTCGGTGGTGGTGAAGAACCAGATGGGGCCGTGCCCTTCCTCCTCCACCTGCGCGGTCATCGGACGGGTATGTCCGTCCTCGGCGCCCTCCAGGCCGATCATCACGACCATGTCGGACTTGAGCAGCTTCCAGAATTTCTTTTCGAGTTCCTGCGGCGTGTGCATGACGATACTCCCTCGAAACAGGGTGGCTTCACGCTAGCCCCGCGAATGTCACGCCGCCGTCAAGCAAGCGTTATCGGGCTGATAGTCGCGTCCGCCAGCCGGCACGCCTTCTCCGCCTGTTCACGCCGACGGGACTAACACAGGCACGTTGTCCCGCAGGAGGACCCGGCCATGCCGGAAGCAAAGACCCGCCGCGCCGTCGCCCGCGACAAGCGCGAAGGCAAGTCGGCCAGCACCCAGGCCGGCGAATTCGTCCGCGAGGAAATCGAGCACGTCCGCGAAGGCAAGCACGGTGTCCAGAACACGAAACAGGCCATCGCCATCGGCCTGTCCAAGGCCCGCCGCGCCGGCATCGACGTCGAGCCCGGCGACAGCGCCTCGCCCGAGGTCAAGAAAAAGGCGCGCAAGGATATCGCCAAGGGCCGGAAGAAGACCGCCGCCGCCAAGCGTCCGGCGGCCAAACGCTCGGCAGGCGCCAAGAAGGCGCTGAAGACCGCCAGCAAGAAGACCGCCAAGAAGGCGGTCAGCCGCACCGCCCTGTCCAAACAGGCCAAAAAGGCGGCCAGCAAGCGCACCGCGGCCGACCGCTCGGCCGCGGCGAAGAAAGCCGCCCGCACCAAGGGCCCGGCCAAGCGCTCGGCGGCCGCCAAGAAAGCCGCGCGCACCCGCAAGCAGGCCTCCTGATTATCGGTGGGCCTCGGCCCACCATTGCCGTCACCGGGTGCTCCCGGGTGAAGCCGCCACGCGCTCACCCGCCGCCCGGTACCGCGATGGTGGACCCAGGCCCTCCCGCCCGCACTCCCCGCCACGCGTGGAGCCGAGTTGGCCCCGCCGCTTTTATCCTCGCGCCCGCCGCCCCCCCCCAGGAGCGGGGCTTGCCCTGCTGTTTTCGCCTCACCTATCCCACCAAGCAAGCCGCCCCTTCAGCCTGGTATACGCTTGCCGATATCGCCGATATGGCCCTGGGGAGGGCCGGCGAGGAAGAGGGGCTGACGGCCACGGGCCGCCGGCAGGGAGGTTTGAAGGATCAACCGGGGATTGGCCATGCATCTGTTCCGTCCGCTCGTCGCGGTCGCCTGCCTGTGGCTGGCCGGCTGCGCGCACAACGTCGCCTATCGCGTGCAGCCGGCATCGGCCACGCCCTGCCAGGAAACCGATCAGCGCGACTGCCGCGCGGCGATCCGGCATCCGCTGCGCAGCGGACCGGACGGCGCCTACATCACTTACGTGGAGTTCGACGACCAGGGCGCGCTGCACGATCGCGCCCGCACCCGGCAGGCGCTGGATCTGCTGCGCGAACGCACCCGCCAGCGCGCCACCCTGCTGGTGCTGTTCGCGCATGGCTGGAAGCACAACGCCGAAGTCGGCGACGACAACGTGCGCGACTTCCAGGCCCTGCTGGTCAAGCTGCGCGCCAACCTCGCCGCCTACGAGGCCGAACATCAGATTCCCCCCGCGCGGCGGCGCCAGGTCGAAGGCGTCTACCTGGGCTGGCGCGGCCTGAGCGCGAAATGGGAGCCGGGCAAGGAACTGACCTTCTGGCGCCGCAAGGCCACCGCGCACCGCGTCGGCACCGACGGTGCCATTGAAATCATTTCCGAGCTGTCCGCCCTGCGCTCGCAGCCGGCGGCCAACGGCGGCCGGCATGCGCTGGTCATCGCCGGGCACAGCTTCGGCGGCGCGCTGGTCTACAACGCCACCGAGCATCTGCTGATGCGCGAACTGGTGGAAGCGCAGCAATGCGTGCCCACTGCCGGCCCCGGTGGACCGCAACTGAAGATTGCGCCGTTCTCCAATACCCGGGTGGAATCCGCCGAGGGCGTGGCCTTGCAGGAGGACATCTGCAAGCCGGTGCCGGCCTCGGTCGCCGACATGGTCATCCTGGTCAACCCGGCGTTCGAGAACACCCGCTACGACCCGCTGGAAGCCCGCTCCCGGCAGATTCCCTTCGCGCGCGGACAGATGCCGATCCTGGCGGTCTTCATGTCGGAGAAGGACAAGGCCACGCGCTACGCCTTTCCCGCCGGCCGTTTCTTCTCCACCCTCACCAACAATTACGCCGACCAGGGCCAGCGCAAACGCGATCTGGTGGCGCTGGGCCACCTGAAGGAAAAGTGGACCCACACGCTGGACGTGCCGGACCGGACCCGGCAACTGCTGGGCATCCAGCGCCTGATGGGCATGAAGACCCTCGGCCAGATCGCCGACGCCATCCGCCCCAATTATCCGGGCTGGGACGACTTCATCTGCGGCAACGAAAACACCTGGAGCCTGGATGGCGTGGAACTCAAACGCTACCAGGACAACACCCACGTCCCGGATCCGCATTCCCCCTACATGGTCGTGCGGGTGAAGGGAAAACTGATCAACGGCCACAACGCGATCTGGGGCGAGGCCTTCAACGGTTTCGTGGAAAACCTGGTCACGGCGCGCTTCGCCGGCGGGTCGGAAATGAGTTGTCGGAACAGCATGCCCTCGCGTCTGCCATAGGCGGCCGAATCACCGTGCAGGCACGTCGTCGCCCAATACGCCGCTGCCCATACCGGTGAGCGGGGCTTACCACACTGTGGAGTATCCACCGTCCGTCGGATCGGCGCCGGTTTTGATTGCGGCCCGCGTTGGCTACTGATAAATCGCAGGCTCGCGCCGTGATGGGGACACAGGGGCCGGCGCGCGGCTGACAAAGACTGGATGCTTGCCGTCGCATCGCCACGGAGGTCGTTGTGCGAAAGTCGCCCTTGGATCCGCGCCCGGAGTGGCGCCCGCTGCGCACGGCTGCGCCGGTTCCGTCGTCGCTCCGGAGCCGTTCGTCATCGCCCCGTACCGGGAGGCCGCGATGAAACGGCATCCCCGTTCGCATTGGCGAAGCCTTTCCGCCACCGTCCTGGTACTCGTGCTGACGATACTGGGCGCCGTCAGTTGCGTGCCCGGCAAGACCTACCGGACCCAGTTGAAAACGGCGGACTACTGCGTCGCCCGGGACATGCGCGATTGTCCACGCGACGCGCTGCATCTGCTGGCGGGCGCGCCACAGGGCGTGACCTCGCCACTGTTGGGATTCGTGGAATTCGATGACCAGGGCTACCTGCGCGAGCCCGTCCTCAAGGATGGCCTGGTCCGTCACCTGGCGGGCCTGGCGGCCACGCGTCCGCTGCTCGTCGTGGTGTTTGCCCATGGCTGGAAACACAATGCCGATCCGGCCGACGGCAACGTCGCGGCCTTCAGCCAGTTGCTGCTGGATCTGGCCGCCGCGGACGCGGAAGGCTGCGCCAATACGCCCTGCCAATCGCGGCAGGTGGTCGGTGTCTATCTGGGCTGGCGTGGACTGTCCAATCGCCTGGAACCGTTCAAGACGCTGAGCTTCTGGGATCGCAAGGGACGCGCGCATCGCGTGGGTGGGGACGGCGTCACCGAAGTACTGGCCGAACTGGCGAAGATCAACGCACGCGACCGTGAAAGCCGGCTCGTCATCATGGGCCACAGCTTCGGCGGCGCGGTCGTCTACAACGCCGTCAACCAGATGCTCATCCGCGACACCGCCTTCCTCAATCGCGACCGCGTGGCGCGCAACGTCGCGGACCTGATCGTGCTGGTCAATCCGGCCTTCGAAGCGGCGCGCTTCAATGCCATCCAGCGCAAGGCCTCCGGTTTCACCTTCGTCGCGAAACAGAAGCCGATCCTGGCGATATTCACCTCCGAAGCCGACATCGCGACCAAGCGCGCGTTTCCGGCCGGGCGCGCAGTGTCCACGCTGTTTTCCGAGCACCGCGATGCGCGGCAACGAAGCCAGAACATCCGGGCCATCGGCCACTACGCGCCATTCCAGACCCATACGCTGACCGAGAACAAGGGAACGGCCAACACTGCCAGCCTCGGGGCGTTCGCCTGCGCCTGGCAGGCCTACAGCCGTGGCGACACGGATCACTGGACCGTCGGCCCGGTCGCACTCAACCGGCTCGCGCCAGCCGATTCGGGCTCCCGCCGCTTCAATCCGTACCTGGTGGTCGGCGTGGAGAAGGGCATCATCTCCGGCCACAACGACATCTGGGGCGATGCGTTCTCCGACTTCGTGTACCGCTTCGTCGCGGTGCAGGACTACCGCACCTGCCCTTCCGCGGACAACTCGCCAGAGCCGCCGCCCACCGCGACACCACCGGAGGGATCCGATGAACGCTCCGCACGCCACCCGTAAACGCCATCTCATCGCCGCGGGACTGGCACTGGCGCTGGGGGCGTGCGCCACGGCGCCGGCGGACAGGGGGCACCCCGCCGCGGGCACCTCTCCGGAGCCGGCGCCCGCGTCGACGGGCGATCCCGCATCCCCCGATTCGCGCGTGGATGCGGCCCCCACGCAGGATTCGGCCGTGGTGGCTCCCGTCCGTCCCGATGCGCCGCCGCGAAACGCCATCGTCCCCCATGGTTATCCCGAACCGGCGACGCCCGCCGGCCTGCCGATGGCCCGCGCGGATCCGTCCACGATGGTGGCGCACTTCATCAATGTCGGCCAGGGCGACGCCATCCTGCTGGAGTTCTCCTGCGGCGCCGTCCTCATCGACACCGGCGGCGAACGCACATCGCGCGCAAGCGGCAGCGATTTGCTGCGCAGTTACCTGGAAGAATTCTTCGGCCGTCGCCACGACCTGTCGCGCACGCTGGATCTGGTCGTCCTGTCCCATCCGCACTCCGATCACACCGATGGCGCCTCGGTGCTGGTGGACGCCGAGCCCGCGTTCGACGTGCTCAACCTGCTCGATGACGGCGAACCCGGCAGCCATGATTCCGGACGCAAGGGGCAGCTTGCGCTGCAACGCTATGTCGCCGAAAACGAAGGCGGCTATGTCGGCCTGAGCGAGGCGGACGTCAAGACGGTCTCCGGCGTCAGCAATGACGTCATCGATCCCGTCGACTGCCGCCCCTCCGGTGGTGTCGATCCGGACATCGTCGCGTTGTGGGGCCGCGTGGATCTGGACGTGGGCTGGGCCAATGACCGCAACAACGACAGCGTCGTGGTGCGGGTGGATTTCGGCAAGGCCTCGTTCCTGTTCGTGGGCGACATGGAACACCAGGGCCTGTCGGCCATGCTGGAGTCCTACGAGGCGGACCAGCGCATTTTCGATGTCGATGTCCTGAAGGTCGGCCACCATGGCTCGATGAATGCCACCACGCCGGACTTCGTCCGCGCGACCAGCCCGAAGATCGCGGTCATCCAGGCCGGCGATACCGCGTTCATCAACGAACCCCACAACGCCTATGTCTACGGCCATCCGAACCGCGCCGCGATACGGATGCTGCTTGCCGACGACGGCGGAGTGTCGATGGCACGCGACCCCATCCAGGTGCGCGTGGGCATCAAGGGAAAAGGGCTGGGCGCCGACGCGCCGCCGCCACAGTTCACCCGCATACGACTGGACAAGGCCATCTACAGCAACAGCTGGGACGGCAACATCGCCGTCGTGGCGAACGCGGATGGCTCGCTCCAGGTGGAAACCGAGTACTGAGCATGTGCGCCCGTACGCCCGCACCCGAGTCGCCGGGATTCCCGGAAGGGCTATCGACGGATCTGCGCGCGGCCAAGTCCGAAGCCAGTGACCGCTACTTCACCCGATCCGCCCGGCATCCGCTCGCCCCCTTCATTCTCCGTCGCGCACTGGCCGGGCTGCGGGAAGTCGGCGGCCACCAGGTCCACGCCATCGGCATCGGCTACAAGCTCACCAACGGCAAACCCGGCGACGCGCTCTGCGTGCGTTTCTATGTCTCCCAGAAGCTGCCCAAGCGCCTGTTGTCCGCGCGGGCGCGCATCAATACCCACATCGACGGCATCGACACCGACGTGATCGAGGCCGCGCCCGCCTTCCCGGCCATGCCGCTGGCGTGCTCGCGCGCGCGCCGCCAGCACAAGCGCCCGTTGCGTCCCGGATCGTCAATCGGGCTCGAAACCGTCGCCGGCGGCACCCTGGCCTTTCGCTGCACTTCCCGGCGGGGTGCCGAACAAGGTCGCACCCTGCTGTTGAGCAACAGCCATGTCTTCTCCGACTACGGCGCCGCGTTGCCGGGCACCGGCATCTGCCAGCCGTCGCTCGCCGATGGAGGAACACCACAGGACCGCGTGGGTTCGCTACTGCGGTTCGTGCCATTGCAGGAGGGTGTGCTGGCGACCAACCAGGTGGATGCGGCGGTCGCCATCCTGGATGACGGCATCGGCGTGGAAGCGGATATCTGCACCGTGGGCGCCGTGCAGGGCACTGTCCCGCCCTTCGTCGGCCAGTTGGTGCACAAGCACGCGCGCTCCACCGGCTACTCCTCCGGCGTGGTGGACGACATCGCCTGCGACGTGCTGCTGCCCCTGTCCCGGGCCACGCCGCAACGCCAGGCCCGCTTCGTCAACCAGATCCGCATTCGCGCCCGCTCGGGCGCCTCCCTGTTCGCGCAACTGGGTGACAGCGGCGCATTGATCGTCGACAAGCCGGGCAACCGCGCGGTCGGCCTGCTGTTCGCGTGTCCGGACAACGGCACGCATGCCTTTGCCAATCCTATCCGCGCGGTACTCGATCAGCTGGACATCGACCTCGGCTAAGGAGAATCCCCATGAAGGCCCATCCGCGATTCACGGCAGTCTTGATGCTCGCGCTGTCCTGGACGTCGAATGCACAGGCGCAGGAGTCCACGCTGCAAGGCGACGCCGCCACCGCGACCGTGGCCCGCGAGCTGCGCGCGCAGGACACGCTTTCTTCCGGCATGGTCCAGCGCATGCGCGGCTCGACCCTGCCGCTGGGCGAGGTCACCCGTGTCCAGGACGATGCGCTGAGGGAAGCCATCGAACGTTCCGCCCGTGCCCGGGAGCCGGCCACCCGCTTCCCAGCATCCGTGGATCCCCAACCTACCCCGGCACCTGCCGAAGTCCCCGCCGCCACGCCGGCCACGCCCACCCTCGACCTGGCCGCCTTGCGCCAACAGGCGGGCGTGGGCGCGGTGGAGGTGTACCAGACCGGCCGCAAACTCGACATCGAAGGAAGCCAATCCATTCCGCTGGAACAGGGCCAGATTGTCGCCGTGCGCGACCCCACCGCGCAGCCCGTCACCGTGCAGGACGCCAATGGCACGCAGTCGGCCTCGCCTACCCGCCTGATCGCGCTCGACGCGCTCGGCAAGCTGCGACAACTGGCACTGGTCCATCGCGTCCAGGGCCTGACCTGGAATCGCGATCTAGGGCGCTTCACCGGCATCCTGCTGGTCGGCCTGATTGACCGCGAGCACCCCGGCGAACAGGCCCGGCTGACGGAGGCCATCGCCGTGCAGTTGCTCGCCGCCGGCGCCCTGCTCAATCCACAGGAACTGGCCATCGACCGGATTGGCGGCAGGCTGGAAAAAGTGGAAGTCTCCATCGCCGATCCCGATGACCCCTTCACCGTGCAACTGGTCTCGCCGGTCGATGAGGACGTGCCGCAGGCCACCGTGCCGTTGCACCGCATTCCGCTGGTCATCATGGCGCCCGCACAGATCGATGCCTTCGGCATCGGCATGAGCGACATCACCGTGCGTGGCCGCAGCGGCCGCCTGCATGCGGGCGACGTGGTCAGCCTGGATCTGGACAACGGCGCCCTGGATGCCACCTCCCTGACCGTGGGAGCCGATGGCGTGGCGACCACCCGTCTGCGCTCCACCGGCCTGGGCCAGGGCGAGCTGAAGGTGGTCGGCGGCCCCTACGTCGCTGCCCCCGTCAAAGTGCGCTACGCAACGCCATTCCTGTTCCTGATGGCGACCCTCATCGGCGCCATGCTCGGCGCCACCATCTTCGTCTATGCGCGCAATCGCGGCGGCAAACTGCGCACCCGCCTGCTGTTCGACTGGCTGATCGGCATCATCGTCGGCGTCGGCATCACCGCCATGATCTACGCCGGCATGAAACTCCCCGACTGGCTACCTACCCCACGCAACCTGGTCGGCACCATCGTTCCGTTCGCGATGGCCTTCGTGGCCGCGGCGATGGGGGCGGCACTGATTACGTTCCTGACGGGGTTCAAGGCTAAGACCTGACTGTGGAAACGATCGACTCGATCATCGCTGTCTTCTGGTGCGCCGGGGATTAGACCGGTCAGTGACCGGCCTTTTTTTTATTTCCCGTCAATTTCTCGTGGCCCAGGTCTTGCATGTCTGGAATCGGGCGCGGCTGCGCGTCAACCGCGCCTTCTGACACGATCGTTAGGGGAATCGAATGGAATTGTCCCAGTGCCTTGCTGAAGTTATTTCTCTACAAAACCACTACACCAGCCTGAACACGGAGCAGATGCGGGAACGCGGCACCCGGATTCGAGACTCCCTTCCTACCGCACTTAAGTCGAGAACTACTGAGCTCTCTGAGATCCTTAATATCCCAGCGACTGACCTCTTGATAGAAGGCAAGGATGGGGCTGGGCGAAAATCAGGAGTTCCTTGGGTTCGACTGGCATCTAAACAACGCTCCCCAAGCGCTACGGCGGGCTGGTACGTCGTCTGGCTATTCAGGAAGGACGCCGCTGGCGTCTACCTAGCCCTGGCGCATGGCTCCACACAGTTTCAGCACGGTGCATTCGTCTCACGATCCGATAAAGAGCTAAAGACCCTCATGGACTGGGCTCGCGACCTCTTGTCATCGGAGATATCCAACAACAAACGCTTATCTCAAGAGGTGGATCTTGCAGCTGGTAATCGGAGTTTAGGCGACGCTTACGAGAAATCTTGCGTCACAACCTTCTACTATCCAGCCAGCGAGCTCCCCAATAGCGATACGCTCTTTGATGACCTCGCCGAATTAGCCCAAATGCTTGCCACCTTGTATCGCACAGAGGCGAAGGGTCAGGTTCGCACCACGGATTCTTTGGAAGTTCTGCAAGCCGAGGTGGCTGCTGCGGCCATTTCACGTCCAAGCGTTTCAACCAATCAAGCTTACGGACTCACTCATTCCGAGCGCGTTACCGTAGAGAAGCGAGCGATGGAACAGGCGACTACCTACCTTTCATCCCTGGGCTATGTAGTTTCCGACATGAGCGCCAAAGAATCCTATGATCTACTGGCCCAGAAAGGAGCGGATAGCCTCCACATAGAAGTCAAAGGTACAACGGGTACGCTGGGTTCTATCCTGCTGACGGCAAACGAAGTCGAGCTCCACAAGCGATGCCATCCCAACAACGGGCTAATTGTCGTGCACTCCATCGCATTGGACAGGACAGAAGAAAATCCAATCGCGACCGGTGGGAAATTGGAAGCCTGGATAGGCTGGCACTTGGAAAGCGAACGCCTGCGCCCCCTTACCTATTCTTACGCCCTAGCGGACTGAACCAGCGACTCGCAGGGCAGAACGTAAGCCATTCACCCTCCCGGAACCGGGCGACGCCGCCGCCCGGTTTTCGGGTACCGCCTAACGCGGCTGCCAGGTGGTGTTCTTGAGGACGAAGTCCAGCTCCTCGGTCCACTTTTCCAGGATGTAGGCCCAATCGCCCACCGGCGGGGTGGGTTCGTAGCGCTTGGGCAGTTCGCTGCGGGAGCGGGACAAGGTGGTGGTCAGTTGCACCCGCTGGTGCAGGCCGTACAGCAGGTGATAGGCCTCCTGCGTCAGCAGGTAGCCGGTGCGCTTCTTTTCTTCGCGCGGCCGTTGGTGGGAATAAGAGGGGGTGTGGCGATCGTCGCCCATGGCGGTGCTCCCTTGCAGTGCGGTGGCCCGCCTGCACGTGCAGGCGGGATGTCGGGAGGCTCGAAACCGCGTATAGCCGGCGGGCGTATTTCCCTTGCGGGTGTTTTATTAGCCGCCCTCCCGACGCAGGAAGTCTGCAACGGGAAATTATGCCCGAAGGTGAGTCCGGGCATAAAAAACCCACCGATGTTCGGTGGTGGGTACCGCTATACGCGGAGTTTCGAGGCTCCGGGGGCAATGGTTAAGGGCTGGGGCGGGTGGTGTCAACGCACATTGACACTCCTTCGTCCCATCCGGCAACTCTCGGAAAGAGAAGAAAGCCAATCAACAGGAGCAAGCATCACTTACCAATCCTATTTTCCTCAAATTAGATCTACTCAGTTCTCGACACAATGGAGCACAGCTATAACTACTTATTTTCTCCGCCTTGTCTCGTATTCCAATCCCCAAGGAAAGAATCTTCAACCGCCAATCGCGCCCGATGAACAAAGGACCATTGCCGGCCAGCGCCTGACCGATGTTCCCGCCGCCAAGATAGGCAGAAGTGTTGTAGAAGAAGATCTATCCGAGTTCGGCATTATTAGTGAAGGCTATGCGCCCAGGCGATGTGGTGGAGCTGCTGCATATGATTCCAAGCAAATGCCGACCATCATCTGTGCGCGCCTTCGGAGGTTCTTCCTGGTCTTGCGCAGTTCGAAACCCAGCATGGGCGTATCACCAGCCAGTACTCAACCTTCACATTCAGTCACATCTTTATGGCGTTTCCGCAACTCTCATAGTCGCGGATCATTGCCAAAGGGGCAGGCTCTGCCAATTCGGGTCAAAGCCCATTGCTTGGCGGGACACTTGGGGGTGTTGCGCAAGCAACGCCTCAAGCCGAGGTTTCCAGTGACAGCCTGGAGATACAACAAGTAGCAAGTGTCTCAGGATAGCCAAGGCGCAATAGATTCGGCCTGCATCGGGAATAGTCGACGCCCACGCTACCGTACGAGTGGGGAGAGACGGACGAATAGCGAACTCGCGGTTCCAGAGGCGCTTGTGATGTGCACAGACGTTGCGCACGTAACTCAGAGAGTGAAGCCATCGGGCGAAGAAGGAATCTGGAACACTGAAAGGTCGTGCGATTGCTGACTTGAGCGCCGGCGGCATGAAGCGGTACATGAGCGATATCGTCCCGAAGGAGAGTAGTTCCGTTGCCATCCAGACTGGCAGGTCGGACTCGCTTGTGTACTTGTTGCGGAAATGCTGGACGAACGTTTCGCCCGCACGCGCTTCTTCGGTTCTGATATCCCGAAGAAGATCGGCATGGCGGTACTGCGGATCGAAGTTCGCAGGTTCGAGGTGGCCAAATGGGCCATAGGTGCGCGAAATTTCGTAGGTTATCGCGGTACGAATCGCGACCTCGACGCGCTCGATCGCGTCCAAGACGAGCAAGCGAAGCTTGCGATCAAAAATGTAGAGGCCCGCTACGTCATCGAACTCGGTACCGGGAACGAAGGCATCACCCTGCTTGAACGGCAAGAAATACGCGCTTAAGCGGTAATAGCTGACCTTTTCCAGCCAACGGAGCGCACGGGCTGGATCTCGAACAGTCAGCCCCCGATCCTGCATCAGCTGCAGTTGTTCTGCGAACGAAAGAGGCAGCTTCGAATAGCGCATATTTCAGGCAATAAAAACCCGCCATTTATGCGCATCACCTACCGAAGTAGGGCTAAGCGTGGCGGGCATGTTGAGGAGGATCATATCGCAGCCGCCCATCGTAGGCAAATAACTCGATCAGTCCGTTGAGTGGCTACGTTATCGGATCTTCAGGTCGCAGGACAGAGTGTCCACCGGCGCAGCGGCCCTCGTTTTAACGTCCTGAAATAAGCTAGGACGTCAATTTGCTGCTCGGGGTAAATTATTGATAATAAAGGAATTCAACTGATAGAGGTTTCCTGTTGGTGTAGTCGCCTGTAGTGCATGGCCCCGATCGTTCTTGGTACGCCTGGCCCGATTCTCAACAACTGACCGGAGCGCCTAGCCGCAATACGGGGCTTTTTCATTATTCAGCGGGCCTAAGCCCCAACCTCAACTCAAGCAAACGGATCCTGCAACGTCATCGTATGGTCGCGGTCCGGGCCGGTGGAGACGATGGCCAGCGGGCAGCCGGACAGTTCTTCCAGGGCGCGCAGGTAGGCGCGGGCGGCCGGGGGCAGCTTGTCCCATTCGGTGATGCCGTGGGTGGTTTCGGACCAGCCGGGGAATTCCAGGTAGACCGGCTCGCATTCTTCCCAGCCCTGGGCGTCCAGCGGGGCGTACTCGGTTTCCTTGCCGCGGTAGCGGTAGGCGATGCACATCTTCAGCTTTTCCATGCCGTCCAGCACGTCCAGCTTGGTGATGCACAGGCCGGTGATGCCGTTGATGGCCACGGCGCGCTTGAGCGCGACGATGTCGATCCAGCCGCAGCGGCGGGGACGGCCGGTGGAGGCGCCGTATTCCTGGCCGCGGTCGCGGATGCCCTGCCCCACTTCGTCGTCCAGTTCGGTCGGGAACGGGCCGCCGCCCACGCGGGTGGCGTAGGCCTTGGCGATGCCCAGCACGTAGTCGATGGCGTCCGCGCCCACGCCGCTGCCGGCCAGCGCGCCGCCGACGGTGGTGTTGGAGCTGGTGACGTAGGGATAGGTGCCGTGGTCGATGTCCAGCAGGGCGCCTTGGGCGCCTTCAAACAGGACGCGCTTACCCTGCTTGCGCAGGTCGTGCAGGATGCCGGCCACGTCGGACTTCATGGGCTGGACGTATTCGCCGAAGGCCAGCGCTTCGTCGTAGACCTGCTGGAAGTCCACCGCGTCCACGCCCAAGTACTTGGTGAGCACGAAGTTGTGGTAGTCCAGCGCGCTGCGCAGCTTCTCGGCCAGTTGGTCGGGGTAATGCAGGTCGGCGATGCGGATGCCGCGACGCGCCACCTTGTCTTCATAGGCCGGGCCGATGCCGCGGCCGGTGGTGCCGATGGCCTTGCCGCCGGCGGCCCTTTCGCGGGCCTGATCCAGGGCGATGTGGTACGGCATGATCAGCGGGGCGGCCGGGGAAATCTTCAGGCGCGAGCGCACGTCCACGCCGCTGGTTTCCAGCTCTTCGATTTCCTTCTTGAGGGCGGCCGGGCTGATGACCACGCCGTTGCCGATCAGGCACAGGGCGTCGGGCCGCAGGATGCCGGAGGGAATCAGGTGGAGGACGGTCTTCTTGCCGTTGATGACCAGGGTGTGGCCGGCGTTGTGGCCGCCCTGGAAGCGGACGACCGCACCGATTTCCTCGGTAAGCAGGTCGACGATTTTGCCTTTGCCTTCATCGCCCCACTGGGCGCCGAGCACGACGACTGACTGACCCATGACGGGTAACTCCTTCGCTTGTTGGCGACCATCGGGGCCGCCGGGATGGGCCGGACCGGGCGCGGCGTTACCGATGCGGGCCGTCTCCATCGGGGAGGGGTCCACTACGCTGTGCCCAGACACGGAAAAAGCCGGCGGGGTTGGCTCTGGCGAGCGCCCGTCCGGCTTTTGTGCATTATCCGGGTTTTGGGTGAAGGGGGCTACCCCGACTGGCTGAACGGGGGGAAATCCGGCCAGGTGCCCGGCCCCGCCTGCGCGGTGGGAGCGGCGTAAGCCGCGACCGTGTGCCCCTTGCCGCCGGCTGGGTTATCGACTTCCTGGATTTGCTGCTTCTGTCTGGATTTCCGGTCGCGACTTGCGTCGCTCCTACCGGGACATCGGAACCTCAGTGGCGCAGCCACCACAGCAGGGTCAGGCCGATGACCAGGACCAGGCCGCCGGCCTGGCGGATCTGGGCATCGGGCAGGTTGAGCAACTGCAGGGCCAGGCGCTTCCACAGCCCCGGCGAGACCAGCAGGAACAGGCCTTCCAGGACAGCGACCAGGCAGAGGGCGGACCAGAGATCGGGCATTGGGGCCGGGATTCGAGATTGGGGATTCGGGATTGGGAAAAGCGTCGCTGGCGGATAGCTCC
>NZ_JANJUE010000118.1 GCF_024710765.1 Pseudoxanthomonas sp. | reverse complement strand
AGCGCCGGCATGGCGCTGTACCGCTTCTGGCTGGAACCGGCATTGCCCGCCGATCTCGCCCACGCCGCCGCCGGGCACGCGCTGTCCACGCTCGGCGGCGCCATCGCCACCGCCGAGGCACTGCCGGCCGGCCAGGCTGTCGCGATCGAAACCACCGCGCGTACCGCCTTCACCGACGCGATGCGGCTGGTCGCGGTGTTCGGCGGAAGCATGATGCTGCTGGCGGCCTGGATGGCATCGCACCTGATGCGCGACGGCGAGGGCGAAGGCCATGTCGCCCGCGTTGCCAACGAAGCACCGGGCGCCTGAGCCCGGCTGACTTACACTGACGTCCTTCCGGCGCCCCGGGGCGCCACGATCACGGATGCACGGAATGAAAATCGCCAGCTGGAACGTCAACTCGCTCAATGTGCGCCAGCCGCACCTGGAGCAATGGCTGGGCGCGTTCTCGCCGGACGTGGTGGGCCTGCAGGAAACCAAGCTGGAGGATCACCGCTTCCCGGACACCGCGCTGGCCGGCCTGGGCTACCGCAGCATCTTCGCCGGCCAGAAGACCTACAACGGCGTGGCGATCCTGTCGCGGGTGCCGGCCATCGAGGTGCAGGTCGGCATCCCCGGGTTCGAGGACGAGCAGAAGCGGGTGATCGCGGCGACGGTCGGCGACGTCCGCATCGTCAACCTGTACGTCGTCAACGGCCAGGACGTGGGCACCGACAAGTACGCCTACAAGCTGCGCTGGCTGGATGCGGTGCACGGCTGGCTGGCCGAGGAACTGCAGCGGCACCCGAAGATGATCGTGATGGGCGACTTTAACATCGCCCCGGACGAACGCGACGTATACGACCCCAAGGTCTGGGGCGACACCCATATCCTGACCTCGGTGGCCGAGCGCGACGCGTTGCGGCGGCTGAACGCGCTCGGCCTGCACGACGCCTTCCGCCTGCACAACGACGAAGCCGGCGTCTACAGCTGGTGGGATTACCGGATGGGCGGGCTGCGCCGCAACCTCGGCCTGCGCATCGATCTGACCCTGGTGTCGGACGCGCTGCGCGGCCAGGCGGCGGCCTCGGGCATCGACCGCGAGCCACGCACCTGGGAACGCCCCAGCGACCACGCGCCGGCCTGGGTACACCTGGCCGGCTGATTTCCCCGCCGGCATCGCGGAATGAACAAAGGCCCGACGCGCGCGCGCCGGGCCTTTGTGATGCCACGGACCTTGGGTGCGTCTCGAATCAGCGCACGCGGCCGCAGCGAAACCGGATCATCGCGGCGTCAGCGTGCGCGCCCCCGGGTGAACAGGTTGACGATCAGCAGCAGCACCACCGCGCCGATGAAGGCGGTGACCAGGAATCCGATCCAGCCTCCCCCCAGGCCCAGGCCCAGTGCCGGCAGCAGCCAGCCACCCAGGAAGCCGCCGATGATGCCGACGACGATGTTGAGGATGACGCCCTGCGAACCATCGCGTCTCATCACGATGCTGGCCAGCCAGCCCGCGATGCCACCGACGATCAGATAGATGAGAAAATTCATTCTGCCTGTCTCCTTCCGTTGTGGACTCGGTCCCGAACCCATGGGGGTATTCGGATTAAGCGGTCGCCGCCGTGAAACCACTGTCAAGCCGGCCAGGGGGAATGGCATCCTTGCGCCGCGGTGATATCGCGAATCGCGCCGCGATGCACGCTGCCCCGCACCACCGGACGACCATGCCCGACCTTCCCTCCATCGCCGAGCCCCCGTCCCACCTCGCCTGGCGATTCGGGCGATTCCAGGTATGGCTGCGTCCGCATGCGCCGCGCACGCGCGGCGAACCCTCGGCGCGGCAGGTGCTGGCCGACGCGCTGGCGCAACCGGCCGATTCCCTGCCGATCCGGCGCGATGCGCGCGGCAAGCCGCACCTGGATGCGCCTTTCAGCGATCAGGCGATCAGCTGGAGCCACAGCGGCGAGGTGTTGCTGGTCGCGCTCGGTCCGGCGCGGGATCTGGGCGTGGACGTGGAACGCCATCGCGAACGCCCGCGGATGATGGAGATCGCGCAGCGCTTCTTCCATCCCAGTGAACTGGACTGGCTGCGCGCGCAGGACGACGCAACGCGCACCGGCGCGTTCGTGCGCCTGTGGTGCGCCAAGGAGGCGCTGCTGAAGGCGCATGGCCATGGCGTTTCCTTCGGCCTGGAAAAGCTGGTGTTCGGCGAACGCGAAGCCGGCCTGCAGCTGATCGACTGCGATCCCGCGCTGGGCACTCCGGCCGAGTGGCGGCTGCACGAATGGGAACCCCTGCCCGGGCATCGCGGCGCGCTGGCCTGGCGGACCTGAGCCCCGGCGTTCGGGGATAATGCCGGTGATGAATGCCTCGACGCTTCCCCCCGGCCTGGACGCACGACTGCGCCAGGGCCTGACCGAACTGGGCCTGGACGCCCATGCCTTGGCGCCGCCGCTGCTCGACTACCTGGCGCTGCTGCACCGCTGGAACCGCACCTATAACCTCACCGCCATCCGCGATCCCGCCGAGATGGTGACCCGGCACCTGCTGGACTCGCTGGCCATGCACGCGTTCGTGGCGCAGGGCGCCCTCGCCGACCTGGGCACCGGCCCGGGCCTGCCGGGGATTCCGCTGGCGATCGCGCATCCCGGCCTGCGGGTGACCCTGGTCGAAAGCAACGGCAAGAAGGCCCGCTTCATGCGCGAAGCGGTGCGCCAGCTGGGACTGGGCAATGCCCGGGTGGCGGAATCGCGCGCCGAGGGCCTGGACGAGCCGGCCGCGTACGACAACCTCACCGCGCGCGCCATGGATACCCTGGCCGGCATCGTCGGCGTCGGCGGGCACCTGCTCAAACCCGGCGGCGCCCTGCTGGCGATGAAGGGCGTGCGCCCGGACGAGGAAATCGCCGCGCTGCCGCCCGGATGGTCGGCCGAGGCCATCCACCCGCTGCGGGTCCCCGGGCTGACCGGCGAACGCCATCTGGTGATCGTGCGCAAGGCGGCGTCCTGAACACGCGCCGCGATCCTTCATAAGCGTTTGATATCGTTGGTCGGGGCCACGGCATGAGCGCCGTCCCGCGGCATCGCCGCGCGGTGCGCCCGGTCGCGTGAGTTCGCAGGACCGGTCCGGACCCCGCATAATCCCCCATCCACCCCGTGTCCCGAGGCGACCACCCGCATGGCCCGCATCATCGCGATCGCCAACCAGAAAGGCGGCGTCGGCAAGACCACCACCGCCGTCAACCTGGCCGCCGCGCTGGCACGCGCGCCACAGCGCGTGCTGCTGGTGGATCTGGACGCCCAGGGCAACGCCACCATGGGCAGCGGCGTGGACAAGCGCGAGCTGGAGAATTCCACCTGCGACGTGCTGTTGCAGGAAGTCGAGGCGCGCGCGGCGATCGTCACCACCCAAGAAGGCTTCGACCTGCTTCCCGGCAACATCGATCTGACCGCCGCCGAGATCCAGCTGATGGAGATCGACGGCCGCGAGATGCGCCTGAAATCCGCGCTGGAACCGGTCCGCGGCGACTACGATTTCATCATCATCGACTGCCCGCCGGCGCTGTCGCTGCTCACCCTCAACGCACTGACCGCCGCCGATTCGGTGCTGGTGCCGATGCAGTGCGAGTACTACGCGCTGGAGGGCCTGAGCGCGCTGGTGGAGACCATCGAAGCGCTGAAGGCGCGGCTCAATCCGGCGCTGGAGATCGAGGGCGTGCTGCGCACCATGTTCGACGTGCGCAACAACCTGGCCAACGCCGTCTCGGCGGAACTGACCCAGCATTTCGGCGATCGCGTGTTCCGCACCATCGTGCCGCGCAACGTCCGCCTGGCCGAGGCGCCCAGCCATGGCCAGAGCATCGTCGGCTACGACCGCACCTCGCGCGGCGGCGTCGCCTACCTGGGCCTGGCCGGGGAAATCATCCGCCGCCAGAGCGAACGCAAGAAGCAAGAAAAGAGGATGGAGTACGCCTGATGAGCGCGTCGAAGAAACGCGGCCTGGGCCGTGGACTGGAAGCCCTGCTGGGTCCCAAGGCCGCCGAAACCCCGCCGCCGGAGGCCCAGCCGGGCGAGGCGCTGCGGACCCTGCCGGTCGGCCAGCTGCAACCGGGCAAGTACCAGCCGCGCATGGCGATGGATCCGGCCAAGCTCAACGAACTGGCCGAGTCGATCAAGGCGCAGGGCGTGATCCAGCCGATCGTCGTGCGCGAACTGTCGCCCGGTCGCTTCGAAATCGTCGCCGGCGAACGCCGCTGGCGCGCCTCGCAGGAAGCCGGCCTGGCCGAAGTGCCGGTGGTCGTGCGCGAACTGGACGATCGCACCGTCATCGCGATGGCGCTGATCGAGAACATCCAGCGCGAGGATCTCAACCCGCTGGAAGAAGCGCAGTCGCTGCAACGCCTGATCAACGAATTCGCGCTGACCCACGCCGAGGCCGCCGAAGCGGTCGGCCGTTCGCGCGCGGCGGTGTCCAACCTGCTGCGCCTGCTGGAACTGCCGCCGGCGATCCGCGCGCTGCTGGAAGCGCGCCGGTTGGAAATGGGCCATGCCCGCGCGCTGCTGACGTTGTCCCCGGAACTGGCCAGCAAGCTGGCCTCCGAGGCCGCCGACCAGGGCTGGTCGGTGCGCGAGGTCGAACACCGCGCCCAGCAGTTCGCCGCCGGCAAGGTGCCGGTGGTCGGCCGCAAGGCCAAGCCGGGCAAGGCCGCCCCGCAACCGGACATCGCCTCGCTGGAAACCGAGCTGTCCGAAAGCCTGGGCACCCGGGTCACCATCGCCCACGGGCGCGGCGGCAAGGGCAAGCTGATCATCCAGTACACCGATCTCGACACCCTGGACGGCGTGCTGGAGAAGCTGCGCGGTCCGCGCGGCTGAGCAACGGGCGCGCCCCCGAGCGGCGGCGCGCCGGCAACCCGTACCCGCCCCGGATTCAGCCCGTGGCGGCAGAATAGGCGTCCATGACCTCCAGCCCCGTCCTTTCCGTCGTCGTCCCGGTCTTCAACGAACGCGACAACGTCACCCCGCTGATCGACGAGATCACCGCCGCCCTGCGCGGGCAGGTGGATTTCGAGATCGTCTACGTCGACGACCATTCCCGCGACGACACCCTGGCCGTGCTGCAGGGCCTGAAGGCGCGGGTGCCGGAACTGCGGGTCCTGCAGCACGTCCAGCAGAGCGGCCAGAGCACCGCCATCCGCACCGGCGTGAAAGCCGCGCGCGGCGCCTGGATCGCCACCCTCGACGGCGACGGCCAGAACGATCCGGCCGACATCCCCAAGCTGATCGCCGCGCGCGACGGCGGCGAGGCGCAGACCAAGCTGTATGCCGGCTGGCGGGTCAACCGCCAGGACAGCGGCAGCAAGCGCTGGGCCAGCAAATGGGCCAATGCGATCCGCTCGCGCATGCTGCGCGACGAGACCCCGGACACCGGCTGCGGCATCAAGCTGTTCGAGCGCGACGCCTTCCTCGACCTGCCTTATTTCGACCACATGCACCGCTACCTGCCCGCGCTGATGCAGCGCGCGGGCTGGAAGACGATCAGCGTGCCGGTCAACCACCGCCATCGCACCACCGGCGTGTCCAAGTACAACAACCTCAATCGCGCGCTGGTCGGCATCACCGATCTGCGCGGCGTCGCCTGGCTGATCAAGCGCGCCAAGCGCACGGCGGTACGGGAGCTCTGAAGTGGAAGTGCATTGGCTCAACCAGCCGATCGAGGCGCTGTACTGGACCGGCCTGCACGTCACCGGCTGGAAGCTGATCGGCTATACCGGCGCGCTGATGTTCGGTGGCCGCTGGCTGGTCCAGTTCATCGCCTCCAAGCGCGCGGGCAAGCCGGTCATCCCGCGGCTGTTCTGGTACATGAGCGTGCTGGGCAGCCTGATGACGCTCAGCTACTTCCTGTTCTCGGCCAAGCAGGACTCGGTCGGCGTGCTGCAGAACCTGTTCCCGGCCTTCACCGCCCTGTACAGCCTGTACCTGGACATCAGGCACCGCGGCTGGCACCGCGACAAGGCCAGCCACTGAGGCGGGCGAAGCGTCGCCGGACCCGACGGTAGCGGGCGCGTCGCTTTTCTCCCCCTTCGCAGAAGGGGGACCGAGGGGATTCACTCTTCCGCGCCAAACCCGCCCCATTCACCTGCCTGCGATTGTGTAACGCCCCGCCGGGCCGCTAGCCTGTGCGACCCATGCCTCTGCTCCGTCGCCTCCGCCGCCCCACCCTGATGCGCCTGCTGGCGCTGTGCGTGCTGCTGCTGGGCGTGGTCGCGCAACCGGTGATGGCCTCGGTCGGCGGGATCCACGAACTCGGCCACGACGGCGGCCTGCATTCGCATGCGCAGGCACCGGCGCATGCCGATGAAGACGGGGGTGATGACGATGGGTCGGGCAGGGGCACCGGCCTGCTGCATGCCCTGATGCATGCCATGCACTGTTGCGGCCACGCTCCGGCGATGCCCGCGGCCACCGCGGCCTGGCAGCCAATCGCACCACCGGACACGATGTCGTTCCTGCACGGCGTCCCCGCGCCCACCCATCGCAGCGACAAGCTGCTGCGTCCACCGATCGCGATCTGAGGCCTTGCCCGGCGTCGGCCGGGTTTCGTTCGTCCTCGATCCTTTCGGAGAATTTCCATGTGGTTGCGTCTGGCGGCAGTGGCCGCCTTCGCGGCCGTGTCCGCCCTACCCGTGCGGGCACAGTCGCCTGTTGTCCTTTCCCTGGACGATGCGTTCACGCGCGTCGCCCGGACCCATCCCGACCTGCGCCTCGTCGACGGCCAGCAACGCGTGCTCGCGGCCGAGGCCGAGATCGCCGCGCTGCGACCGGGCCTCACCGCCGGCGCATCGGTCGAAAACGCGCTCGGCACCGGCGACATCAGCGGTTTCGGCGGCGCCGAGATCAGCCTGACCCTGGCCGGCGTGCTGGAACGCGGCGGCAAGTGGGATGCCCGCCGCGCGCTGGCGCAGAGCCGCATCGATGCACTGGCGGTCCAGCGCGAAACCCGCCGGCTGGATCTGCTGGCCGAGGTGGCGCGTCGTTACCTGGCCATCACCGCGGCCCAGCGCCAGCGCGCGGTGGCGCTGGACGACATCGAGCAGCGCACCCGCACCGTCGCCGCCGCGCGCCAGCGACTGGCCGCCGGCGCCTCGCCGGAATCGGTGCTACTGACCGCCCAGGCCGCGTTGACCCGCGCGGAACTGGAGCGCGATCGCGCCGATCGCCTGCTGGCGTCCGCGCGGCAGCATCTGGCCGCGCTGTGGGGCGAGCGCGATCCGGGCTTCGAAACCGTGGCCGGCAATCCGCTGGCGCTGCCGGCGGTGGCCGACTTCGGCGAGTTGGCCGCGTTGCTGGACAGCACGCCGGAACTGGCCCGCTTCGCCGACGAGCGCCGCATCCGCGAAGCGCGCGTGCAACTGGCGCGCAGCGAGCGCAGCGCGAATGTCGATTGGCAGTTCGGCGTTCGCCGCCTGCAGGAAAACGGCGATACCGGCCTGATGGCCAGCGTCGCGATTCCGCTGGGCGGTGCGCGCCGCGCCGCGCCCGGCATCCGCGCGGCCGAGGCGGAACTGGCGCTGGTGGAAGTGGAGCGCGAGGCCGAAGGGCTGGCGCTGTACTCCACCCTGGCCGACGCGCATGGCCGCTACCGCACCGCGCAGTTCGAAGTGCGGCGCCTGCAGGACGCCGTGCTGCCGAAGCTGGCCAAGGCCGAACGCGCGGCCGAGCGCGCCTATCGCGCCGGCGCCATCAGTTACCTGGAATGGGCGCAGTTGCAGACCGAACGCATCGCGTCCCGGCGCCAGCAACTGGAAGCCGCCCTCGACGCCCAGCGCGCGCTGATCGAAATCCAGCGCCTGACCGGCCGCGCCTTCGTGGCCGCCGCCCCCGCACAAGGAACCACGCCATGACGTTTCGCCATCACACCACGCGGTGGTTGCCGCCGTTGTTGCTGACCCTCGCCCTGGCCGCCTGCGGCGGCAAGAACGAAGAAGCCCACGATCACGAGGCCGGCGAGCATGCCGGCGAGGAAACCGAAGCACGCACCGGCCAGCATGGCGGCCGCCTGCTGGAAAAGGACGGCGTGACGGTGGAACTGGCGATCGCCGAGGACGGCACGCCACCGAAGTTCCAGGCCTGGCTGTATCGCGACGGCAAACCCTTGCCGGCAAGCGCCGGCGGCGTCGAGGTGCGGCTCAAGCGCCTCGGCGGCGGCGGCGAAAGCCATCGCCTGCAGCCGCAGGCCGACGGCAGCCTGCTCGGCACGGCCGAAGTGGCGGAACCGCATTCCTTCGACGTCGAGGTGCTGGCGCAGGTCAACGGCAACGCGCTGCGCTGGGCCTATCCGAGCTACGAGGGCCGCACCGAAATCGCCGCGCCCATCGCCCGGCAGACCGGCATCCGGGTCGCGCCGGTCGGCCCCGGCATCATCGCCGACGAACACGAAGTGCAGGGCTTGCTCACCCCGGTGGAAGGCCGGGTGGCCAAGGTCGCCGCGCGCTTTCCCGGCCCGGTGCGCCGGCTCGCCGCCAACGTCGGCGATCAGGTCCGCGCCGGCCAGGCGCTGGCGTCGATCGAAAGCAACCTCAGCCTGACCACCTACACGGTCAGCACACCGATCAGCGGCGTGGTGCTGGCGCGCAACGCCGAAATCGGCTCGGTGGCCGCCGAGGGCACCCCGCTGTTCGAAGTGGCCGACCTCTCCACCCTGTGGGTGGATCTGCACGTGTTCGGGTTCGACGCGCAGCACATCCGCGCCGGTGCACCGGTCACCCTCACCCGCATCAGCGACGGCGCGCAAGCCGAGACCACGCTGGAACGGGTGCTGCCCGGCACCGCCACCGCCAGCCAGAGCACGGTCGCGCGCGCGACCATCGCCAATGCCGATGGCCAATGGCGGCCGGGTTCGGCGATCACTGCGCGCATCACCGTGGATCGGCAGCCCGCCGCGCTGGTGGTGCCGGTGGCGGCCTTGCAGACGTTCCGCGAGAACGATGCGGTGTTCGTGCGGGTCGGCGACACCTACGAGGTGCGCCCGGTCAAGCTCGGCAAGCGCGATGCCCAGCGGGTCGAGATCCTGTCCGGGCTGAAGGCCGGTGATCAGGTCGTGGTCGAACAGAGCTACGTGGTGAAGGCGGACATCGAGAAGTCCGGCGCTTCCCACGAACACTGAGGACCCGGCCATGCTCGAGAAAATCATCCGCTTCGCCATCGCGCACCGATGGCTGATGCTGGCGCTCACCCTCGCGCTGATCGGCGTGGGCGCGTGGAGCTTCCGCCAGCTGCCGATCGACGCCACCCCCGACATCACCAACGTGCAGGTGCAGATCAACACCGAAGCCTCCGGCTACTCGCCGCTGGAATCGGAACAGCGCGTCACCTTCCCGATCGAGACCGCGCTGTCCGGCCTGGCGGGGATGGACCACACCCGCTCCATCTCGCGCTACGGCCTGTCGCAGGTGACGGTGGTGTTCGACGACGGCGTCGATCTGTACTTCGCCCGCCAGCAGGTCGCCGAACGGTTGCAGCAGGTCAAGTCGCAACTGCCGCCCGGACTGGAGCCGGAACTGGGGCCGGTCACCACCGGCATGGGCGAGATCTTCATGTACACGGTCGACGCCAGGCCGGACGCGCGCAAGCCGGACGGCGGCAAATGGACCGCCACCGACCTGCGCACCCTGCAGGACTGGGTGATCAAGCCGCAGCTGCGAAATACCCGCGGCGTCACCGAAGTCAACACCATCGGTGGCTACGCGCGGCAGATCCACATCACCCCGGATCCGGCGCGACTGGTCGCACTGGGGTTCACCCTGCGCGACGTGGTCGACGCGGTAGCCGCCAACAACCAGAACGTCGGCGCCGGCTACATCGAGCGCAATGGCCAGCAGTACCTGGTGCGCGCGCCGGGCCAGGTCGCGGATCTGGATGGCATCCGCGGCATCGTGCTGGATCGGCGCGAGGGCGTGCCGATCCGGGTGCGCGACGTGGCCGAAGTCGGCGAGGGTCCGGAACTGCGCAACGGCGCCGCCACCCAGGACGGACACGAAGTGGTGCTGGGCACGGTGTTCATGCTGATCGGTTCCAACAGCCGCGACGTCGCCCAGGCCGCCGCCGCGCGCCTGGCCGAGGCCAATCGCAGCCTGCCGCCGGGCGTGTCGGCCAACCCGGTCTACGACCGCACCGTGCTGGTGGATCGCACCATCCAGACCGTGGCCAAGAACCTGGTCGAGGGCGCGCTGCTGGTGATCGTGGTGCTGTTCCTGCTGCTCGGCAATTTCCGCGCCGCGCTGATCACCGCGGCGGTGATTCCGCTGGCGATGCTGTTCACCCTCACCGGCATGGTCCGCGGCGGGGTTTCCGGCAACCTGATGAGCCTGGGCGCGCTCGACTTCGGCCTGATCGTCGACGGCGCGGTCATCATCATCGAGAACTGCCTGCGCCGATTCGGCGAGTTGCAGCACCAACTGGGCCGCGTGTTGAATGAGGAGGAGCGGCTGGACACCACCGCCTCGGCGACCGCCGAGGTGATCCGTCCCAGCCTGTTCGGCCTGGGCATCATCACCGCCGTGTACCTGCCGATCTTCGCCCTCACCGGCGTGGAAGGGAAAATGTTCCATCCGATGGCGATCACGGTGGTGCTGGCGCTGACCGGCGCGATGCTGCTGTCGCTGACCTTCGTGCCCGCTTCGATCGCGCTGTTCCTGCGCGGCCGGGTGGAGGAGAAGGACACCCGGTTGATGCAGTGGGCGCGCCGCGCCTATGCGCCGGCCTTGGACTGGGCGCTGCGCCGGCGCGGCTGGGTACTCGGGGGCGCGGTCGCCCTGCTGGTCGTGTGCGGATTGCTGGCGACGCGGCTGGGGTCCGAATTCATCCCCAGCCTGGACGAAGGCGACATCGCCCTGCACGCCATGCGCATTCCCGGCACCAGCCTGGAGCAGGCGCTGAAGATGCAGGCGACCCTGGAGGCGCGCATCAAGCGGTTCCCGGAAGTCGAACGCGTGTTCGGCAAGCTGGGCACCGCCGAAGTGGCTACCGATCCGATGCCGCCGTCGGTGGCCGACACCTTCCTGATGCTCAAGCCGCGCGATCAGTGGCCGGATCCGCGCAAGCCCAAGGCGCAGCTGGTCGCCGAGATCGAGGCCGCGGTGAAGCAGCTGCCCGGCAACAACTATGAGTTCACCCAGCCGATCCAGATGCGCATGAACGAGCTGATCTCCGGCGTCCGCGCGGACGTGGCGATCAAGCTCTACGGCGACGATCTGGACCGGCTGGTGGAGATCGGCCGGAGCATCGAGGCGGTGGCGCGGGCCGTGCCGGGCGCGGCGGACGTCAAGCTGGAACAGACCACCGGCCTGCCGCTGCTGACCATCACCCCGGATCGACGCGCGCTGGCCCGTTATGGCCTCAACCCCGGCGTGGTGCAGGAAACGGTGGCGACCGCGGTCGGTGGCGAGGTGGCCGGCCAGTTGTTCGAGGGCGATCGCCGATTCGACATCGTCATCCGCCTGCCGGAACGCCTGCGCCAGGATCCGGCCGCGTTGCAGGACCTGCCGATTCCATTGCCCGGCGACGCCAACGCCGACGAATCCAGCCGCGAAATGGGCGGGTTCGCCGACGCGCCCAGGACGGTGCCGCTGCGCGAGGTGGCCAAGATCGACAGCACCCTGGGACCGAACCAGATCAACCGCGAGAACGGCAAGCGCCGGGTCGTGGTGACGGCGAATGTCCGTGGCCGCGACCTGGGCGGTTTCGTCTCCGAGCTGCAGCAACGGGTCGGCAGCGAGGTGAAGGTGCCGGCCGGGTACTGGATCGATTATGGCGGCACGTTCGAGCAGCTGATTTCGGCCACCCAGCGGCTGGCGGTGGTGGTGCCGGTGACCCTGGCCCTGATCTTCGCCCTGCTGTTCTGGGCGTTCGGCTCGGCCCGCGACGCCGCCATCGTGTTCAGCGGGGTGCCGCTGGCGCTGACCGGCGGCGTGGTCGCCCTGGCCCTGCGCGGGATTCCGCTATCCATCTCGGCCGGGGTCGGCTTCATCGCCCTGTCCGGCGTGGCGGTCCTGAACGGATTGGTGATGATCGCCTTCATCCGCCGCCTGCGGGAACAGGGAGATCCGCTCGACGAGGCCGTGGCGGACGGCGCCCTGGGCCGGCTGCGGCCGGTGCTGATGACCGCCCTGGTGGCCTCGCTGGGCTTCCTGCCCATGGCCTTCAACGTCGGCGCCGGCTCCGAGGTCCAGCGCCCGCTGGCGACCGTGGTCATCGGCGGCATCGTCTCCTCGACCCTGCTGACCCTGCTGGTGCTGCCGGTGCTGTACCGCTGGCTGCACGGCCGGAAAGCCGCGGCCGGGGCCGCGGAGGCCCTGCCGGTGGCCTGAACCGGCCGGGCCCGGGGCGGCGACAGCCGTTCCCGGGCCCCTTCCAGCCCCTAAGTGCTTGCAGGAAAAGGGAAAGACCGCCATAATGCGCGGCTCGCTGTGTCCGGTCTGACCGGATTTGCGGCCGGAAGCGCGATTCCGGCTTGGGTCTACGGCGAGGTTTCCTCACCTCATCGCGTGTCGTCCCGCCTGTCCGCAGGCCGTGGCGTCGGGCCGCCGCCTCCCTGGCCAAGGGAAGCATCAAACTTTTTCGAGGTGCGTATGTCCCGCGTATGCCAAGTCACCGGCAAGCGTGTGCAGACCGGTAACAACGTCTCGCACGCCAACAACAAGACCCGTCGTCGCTTCCTGCCCAACCTGCACGAGCGCCGCTTCTGGGTCGCCAGCGAAAACCGCTGGATCAAGCTGAAAGTTTCCGCGCATGCCCTGCGCACCATCGACAAGAACGGCATCGACTCCGTTCTGGCCGAGCTGCGTGCCCGCGGCGAGAAGATCTGAGGAGTAAACGACCATGGCATCCAAGCGTGACAAGATCCGTCTGATCTCCTCGGCCAACACCGGCCACTTCTACACGACGGACAAGAACAAGAAGAACACCCCGGGCAAGATGGAAATGAAGAAGTACGACCCGGTCGTGCGCAAGCACGTGATCTACAAGGAAGGCAAGATCAAGTGATGCCGTGATGCGCCCGCTCCGGCGAGCGCATCCGCATCCACCGAAGCCCGCCGCAAGGCGGGCTTTTTGTTTGCCCGCAAGAAAGAACAAATCCCCCTTGGTCCCCCTTCTTGGAAGGGGGAGGAACGGCAGTTTTCCGGCGCTGGAACCTGGCAGCGACGGTTGGCCCCTTTGCAACGTTTCTCGACAGCCTCATGGCTGGAAAGGGAGCGGGCGTCCGCGTAGCGGGCGACGGGAGCTTGACCCGCCAGACGACTGTTGAGAAGCGATGGCTCATCGCGCAGCCTCACCGCGCCAGGCCCTCGAAAAAAAAAACACCCAACAAATCCCGACCTTCCGGTTTGCGCGGACTGCGGCCAGAATCAGCCATCGCTCCTATGACAGGCGCCGCATGGACTGGTCCCTGGGAACCGTACTGCTGATCCTCGACTGGGTGATCCGGCTGGCCGCGCTGCTGTGGATTCCCAGCCGCACCTCGCCGGCCGCGGCGCGCAGCTGGATGCTGCTGGTCGGCTTCGTGCCGCTGCTGGGCCTGCCGGCCTACCTGCTGCTGGGACATCCCTGGCTCTCGCGCGAACGCATCCAGCGGCAGGCGCGCGCCTCGCAGGTGATCCGGGAGGAACAGGTTCCGCTGGCCACGCTGCGCTGGCACGGCGGCACCGGCATCGCCGCGGAAATGGCGCCGCTGGTCGAGCGGCAGGGCGCGTTCATGCCCGTCCGCGGCAACGCGGTCGAACTGCTCGACGACTACGACGGCTCCCTGCAGGCACTGATAGCCGCGATCGACGGTGCGCGCAGGAACGTCCACCTGCTCTACTACCTGATGTTCGACGACGCGGTCGGCGATGCGATTACCGCGGCGCTGGAACGCGCGGCCGGGCGTGGCCTGGAGTGCAGGTTGCTGCTCGACGCGGTCGGCGCCAAGCGCGGCTGGCGCCGCTATGCGCGACGCCTGCGCGAGGCCGGCGTGCAGGTCCACCAGTTGCTGCCCGGCGGATTGCGCTGGCGCCGCAGCGGCCGCATGGACCTGCGCAACCATCGCAAGATCGCGGTCATCGATGGTTCCATCGGCTTCATCGGCTCGCAGAATCTCGCCGATGCCGCCTTCATCCCGGGCTACCCCAACCGCGAACTGGTCGCCCGGGTACAGGGTCCCGTCGTCGCCCAGCTCGACGCGGTGTTCGCCAGCGACTGGTACCTGGAGACCGGCGAACGCCTGCACGTGGATCCAGTCCAGGACGCCGGCGCGGACGCGGTGCCGACGCAACTGCTGCCCAGTGGACCGGCCTATCCCTTCGAGAACGCGCGCGACGCGGTGAACGCGCTGATCCACCTGGCCAAGCGGCGCATCGTGCTGGCCACGCCCTACTTCGTGCCCGACGACGCCACGCTCAGCGCCCTGCGCATCGCCGCGCTGTCCGGCGTGGACGTGCAATTGATCCTGTCCGCGCGCAACAACCAGCGCCTGACCGCCTGGGCGCAGGAATCGTATTACGCCGAACTGCTGGCCTGCGGCGTGCGCATCGCCCTGTACGAGCCGCATTTCCTGCACGCCAAGCACATGAGCGTGGATGACGACGTCGCGCTGGTCGGTTCGATCAACCTGGACATCCGTTCGTTCGCGCTCAACGCGGAAATCGGTTTGCTGTGCTACGACGCTGATGTCGTCGCCCGATTGCGCGGGATCGAAGCGGCCTACTTGCGCGATGCGCATGGCGTGCGGGCCGAGGATTGGGCGCGTCGCCCCGCATGGCGGCGCAGCCGCGACGGCATCGCGCGACTGGCCGATTCGCTGATGTAACGAAAATCAAATGCTGAAGGGTTTGAAGGACAAAGGTTTTCGCGCGTTTGTGAAGTTTGCGTTGCACGTTCATGCGCCACTGATGCCAAGCCAGCATGAGGCTGCACGGATCGATCCACTACAATGCCGGCATGACCAGCGTACCCGCGGGCCTCGCCCATGACATCGCCATCATCGGGGGAGGCGCCAGCGGCGTCCTGACCGCGATTCACCTGCTGCATGCGGCGACCACGCCGCTGCGCATCGCCCTTTACGAACCGCAACCCACGCTCGCGCAGGGCGTGGCCTATGCCACGCCGTATCCGGAGCATCTGCTCAACGTGCCCGTGCAGCGCATGAGCGCGTTCAACGACCGGCCCGAGGATTTCCTCGACTTCCTGTCCCGCGATCCGCGGGAACGCGCGGCGCTGGCGCCGGCTTTCGTCGAGCGCCATCGCTACGGCGAATACCTGCGTGATCGCCTGGCCCGCGCGCGCGACGCCAGCGTCGCCACGCTGGTGCGGGTCGCGCAGCCGGTGATGGCGATGAACCGTCAATCGCAGGGCTGGCGGTTGCGTCTGGCCGATGGCGTGGAAGCCGACAGCGCCGCGGTGGTGCTGGCGGTCGGCAACCGGCCACGCCCGCTGCCGGCACGCGGCGCCAACGGCCTGTCCGCCGAGGCCAGCCTGTCGGCCTGGGATTTCGACGCGGTGCGCGCGGTGCCCGGCGACGCGCGCCTGTGCATCGTCGGCTCCGGCCTGAGCATGGTCGACGCGGTGCTGAGCTTCGTCGCCACCGAACACCGCGGCACCATCCACGTGCTGTCACGGCACGGCTGGCTGCCGCAGCCGCATGCCGCCCACGCGGTCGCCGATTTCGAGCCCGCCCAGCTGTTGCCGCTGGATCTGCGTGCGCGCCTGCGCTTCGTCCGCCAGCGCGTGCGCGAGGCGGCCGCCGCCGGCCTGCCCTGGCAGGCGGTGATGGAACGCCTGCGTCCGCACGGACAGGCGCTGTGGCGTTCCCTGTCGGAAGCCGACCAGCGACGTTTCCTGCGCCACGTCGTGCGCC
Source organism: Pseudoxanthomonas sp. (assembly GCF_024710765.1). Taxonomy (GTDB): domain Bacteria; phylum Pseudomonadota; class Gammaproteobacteria; order Xanthomonadales; family Xanthomonadaceae; genus Pseudoxanthomonas_A. The sequence continues at coordinate 11,523 of NZ_JANJUE010000118.1, read as the reverse complement.
TGTGGGACGTGCACCGGCACCGGGTCGCGGTGTCCGTGCACCAGCAGTTGCAGGCATTGATCGATCGCGGGCAGCTGCGGCTGCATCGCGGCCGCCTGGACACCGTGATGCAGGTGGGGCGCTGCGTGCAGGTCGGCGCGAACGTGCGGGGCCAACCCGGCCTGGAACTGGAAGTGGACCGCGTGGTGAACGCGACCGGGGTGGAGATGCGGGTGCCGACCATGCGCAATCCGCTGCTGACCGAACTGCTCGGCGAGGGTCACGCACGGACCGGTCCCCACGGCATCGGCATCGCCACCGACGATGCCGGCCGGGTACTGAATGCCGACGGCCACGCCCAGGCGGACCTGTGGGTGCTGGGCAGCCTGCGGATCGGCAGCCTGTGGGAGACCACCGCCATTCCCGAGCTGCGTGGCCAGGCCGAGGCCGTGGCCCGCCAGTTGCTCGGCCGCTGACGGGCGGCGCCTGCCGGTGGTCGGCATTCCCGCGCGGTTCCGCGCGGCGATGTAGAGCACGACCGGCTCCGCTGCTACGCTGCTCCCGTGTCGGACGCCGGGAGGGCGGCGTTGGTTTCGAGCTGGATCCTGCTGCTGGTGTCCATCAGCTACGCCGCGCTGCTGTTCGGGGTGGCGTGGTGGGGTGATCGCCGTCCGATGTATCCGGATCGCCCCTGGCTGCGGCCGGTGGTCTACAGCCTGGCGCTCGCCGTCTACTGCTCGTCCTGGACTTTCTACGGCGCGGTCGGCAGCGCGGTACGCAACGGCATCGGTTACCTGCCGATCTACCTGGGCCCGTTGCTGTTGCTGCTGTTCGGCTGGCGCATCATCGAGCGGCTGGCGCTGATCGCGCGCAGCGAAAACACGGTTTCCATCGCCGACTTCATTTCCTCGCGCTACGGCCGCTCGCGCCGGCTGGCCGCGCTGGTGACGGTGATCGCCCTGATCGGCGTCGTCCCCTACCTGGCCCTGCAATACAAGGCGGTGGCGATGAGCCTGGGCGTGCTGACCGGCCAGGCCGGCGGCGCGCACGGCTTCTTCTCGGATCCCGCTCTTTACGTGGCCCTGCTGATGGCGCTGTTCGCCGCGCTGTTCGGCACCCGCCAGGTGGACGCCACCGAGCACCACCACGGCATGATGCTGGCGATCGCGCTGGAGTCGATGGTCAAGCTGGTGGCGATGATCGCGGTCGGCCTGTTCGCCTACCTGTGGCTGCAGGGTCGCTCGATTCCGGTCACCGAGTCGGCGCGCACGCTGTTCGAGAACTCGCCGCCGATCGGTTTCGTCGCCCAGACCCTGCTGGGATTCCTGGCCATCGTCTGCCTGCCGCGCCAGTTCCATGTCGCGGTGGTCGAATGCAGCGACGTCGGCGACATCCGCCGCGCGCGCTGGCTGTTCGGCGCCTACCTGGTCCTGATCTCGGTGATGGTGGTACCGATCGCGGCGGCCGGCGTCGCCTCCTTCGGCATCGGCAGCGGCGTGGCCGACGACAGCTTCATCCTCGCCCTGCCGCTGGCCGACGGCAGCAAGGCGCTCGCCCTGGTCGCCTACGTCGGCGGCTTCTCCGCCGCCACCGGCATGGTCATCGTCGCCAGCATCGCCCTGGCCACCATGGTCAGCAACGACCTGGTGATGCCGGTGCTGCTGCGACGCGGCTGGGCCGAGCACCACGCCGAAGCCGACGTCGCCTCGCGGGTGCTGTGGATCCGCCGGTTCGCAATCCTGCTGCTCGCGCTCACCGCGTATACCTACTATCGCAGCAGCAGCAACGACAGCACGCTGGCGTCCTACGGCCTGATGGCATTCGCCGCGGTCGCCCAGTTCGCGCCCGGCCTGATCGGCGGCCTGTACTGGCGTGGCGCCAGCCGGCGCGGCGTGGAAGTGGGCATGCTGCTGGGCTTCGGCACCTGGATCTACACCCTGCTGCTGCCGACCATGACCCAGGCCGGCTGGTTCGACGCGAACTGGATCGCGACCGGGCCATTCGGCGTCGCCTGGCTGCGCCCGCACCAGCTGTTCGGCCTCAGCGGCTGGGATCCACTCACCCACGGTACGTTCTGGTCATTGCTGGTGAACACCGGCGCGATGATGGTGATCTCCGCGCGCTGGCGCCCCGGCGTGGACGATCGCCTGCGCGCGGCGCCGTTCCTGGATCCATACGCGCAGCGCCCCGCGCTGGTCGCAGGCGAGTGGCCCGGCAGCGTGCGGGTGGGCGATCTGCAGACCTTGGCCGAGCGCGTGGTCGGCGAGCGCCATGCGCGCCGCGCGTTCCTGGAGCAGGCGCAGGCGCTGGGCCGCGAAATGCAGCCGCACGCCTCGGCCGATCGCGCCTGGGTGCAGTTCACCGAGCGCCTGCTGGCCGCCGCCATCGGCGCGGCGTCGGCACGCATCGTCCTGACCAGCGTACTGCGCGGCTCGGGCATGGAACTGGGCGAGGTGGTCGCGGTGCTGGACGAGGCCGGCCAGGAACTGCGCTTCAATCGCGAGATCCTGTCCACCACCCTGGAAAACATCGCCGCCGGGGTCAGCGTGGTCGACCCGGAGATGCGACTGGTCGCCTGGAACCGACGCTACCAGCAGATGTTCGGCTATCCGGACGGCATGCTCTACGTCGGCCGTCCCGTCGCCGACCTGATCCGCTACAACGCCGAGCGCGGTGAACTGGGTGAAGGCGACATCGATGCGCAGATCGGAAAGCGCATCGCCTACATGCGGGCCGGCTCGCCGCACGTATTCGAGCGCGTGCGCAGCGACGGCCAGGTGATCGAGATGCGCGGGCAGGCCCTGCCGGGTGGTGGCTATGTCACCAGCTACAACGACATCACCGACTTCAAGCGCGCCGAGCAGGCGCTGCGCGAGGCCAACGAGAACCTGGAGCAGCGCGTCACCGAGCGCAGCCGCGCCGCCGAGGCCGCCCAGCAGTCCAAGACCCGTTTCCTCGCCGCCATCAGCCATGACGTGCTGCAACCGCTGAACGCGGCCCGCCTGTTCGCCTCCGCCCTGCGCGATGGCGAGCAGGATGGCGAACAGCGGCACCTGGCCGAACGCGTGGACGCCTCGCTGCGCGCTGCCGAGGAATTGCTGGACGGCCTGCTCGACGTGTCGCGGCTGGATGCCGGTAGCCTGCGGGTGGAGATCGGCGACTTCGATGCCGGCGAACTGCTGCGCGAGCTGGCCGCGCAGTACGCGCCGGTCGCCGCCGGACGCGGCCTGGATCTGCGGGTACACGCGCGCGCGCTGCCGGTGCGCACCGACCGCCGACTGTTGCGGCGGGTGCTGCAGAACTTCCTGGCCAATGCCCTGCGCTACACCCGCCAGGGCCGGATCGTGCTGGGCATGCGGGTGCTGGACGGCAAGGTATCGCTGCAGGTGTGGGACACCGGCCCGGGCATTCCGGAAAACCACATGCGCCAGATCTACGACGAATTCCATCGCTACCAGCAGCCGTTCGACTGGGGCGAACGCGGGCTCGGCCTGGGTCTGTCGATCTGCCAGCGCATCTCGCGCCTGCTCGGCCATCACCTGGACGCGCGCAGCCGGGTGGATCGCGGCAGCATGTTCTCGATCGTGGTTCCGCGCGCGACCCGCATGCACGCACCGGCCACTCCGCCGCGCCGCGCGCTCGCGGCGGATTCGCTGGCCGGGCTGCGGGTGCTGTGCGTGGACAACGATCGCGAGATCCTGGATGGCATGCGCGCGCTGCTTGGGCGCTGGCAGGTGGACGTGATCACGGCCACCACCGTCGACGAAGCGCTGGAGCGGATCGGCGCGGCGCCCACCGTGATCCTGGTCGACTACCACCTACACGATCGCCTGGACGGGCTGGACACGCTGGACGCGCTGCGTGCCGCCAGCCCGGGACCGGTGGCCGGCGCGCTGCTGACCGCCGATGGCCGCGACGAGTTGAAACAGCGCGCGCGCGAGCGCGGCTATCGGCTGCTGACCAAACCGGTCAAGCCGGCCTCACTGCGCGCGTTCCTGGCCGCGCACCACGATGCGCGCCAGCGGCTGGAGGCCTGATCGCCGGCGTGGCGTCACCAGCATTCCTCCGGCGTGTCCGTGGCGGTTCCGCTCACGCTCCGGATACCCAACTGGTTGATCGCGAGCGTGCCGCAACGGGTATCCGCCGCCGCCTGCGCGCCTTGCGGCGTCGCCTGGAGGCTGAACTTGCGCGCCTCGACGCCGGACAGGCTCAACCGATAGTGCTGCGCCACGTCGGCGTCGCACTGGACCAGATCCGGCGGCTTGCCGGACATGTCCAGGTAGGACAGGTGCAGGGTATGGAAGCGCTCCAGCTGCTGGGCGCGCTCATGCAGGCAGGCGGCTGCGGCGGTGCGCCGTGTCTTGACGATGTGGCGTTGGTAGTTGGGATAGGCGATGGCGGCCAGGATGGCAATCACCCCGACCACGATCATCAACTCGATCAGGCTGAATCCCGCGGCCGGCATCCGGCGCGGACGAACCTCATGGACGTGGACCGATCGCATCGGCGTCCTCCTGCATGCATGGGGAATGGTGTGGCCCGTCATGCGGGCCCGTCGATGCATCGGAGTCGACGCGTCTGTGGCGGCCGATGCTAACCAGTCAGGCAGCGCAGAAGAAGGCGCTCGCCTTCAAAGTTATGCGGATGACAACATGAGTCGCGAGAATCCGCTCACTTTCTCCTGATGGAGAAAGCCCCGGTCCGAAGTCGCCCGTGCCCGGAATCGGAGTGAATCGCGACAACGCCACGCGCGGCGACGAATTTGCCGCGCCAGCCTACGGGTGGAAATGCAAGCGCGCGAGCGTGCCGCGTTCGGGCGCCGAATCGATGTCCAGGCGCCAGCCCAGGTGCTCGCACAGGCGCGCGATCAGATCCAGGCCGATGCCGCCGCCGTCGCGTCCCTCGCCACGCGCCAGTTGCGCGTAGATGCGGCTGATCTCTTCCGGGCCCATGCCATGCCCGGGATCGGCAATGGTCACGGTGGCGTCGGAGTCCAGCCGGATGTCGATCACGCCACGGTCGCTGTTCTCGATCGCGTTGCGCAGCAGATTGCCGATCGCGGCCTGCACGATCGCCAGCGGCGCGGTTATCCGGACGGCGGGCAGTGTCCCGGTGTGCAGCGCCAGATCCTTGCCGTGGGTGAGATGGCGGTGATCCTCAACGATTTCCGGCAGCAGTTCGTCCAGCGAAACGGTATCGCTGACCGCCGCCAGCCGCTCGGGATCCTTGGCCAGGATCAGCAGCAGCGAGATCAGCTGTTCGATCTGGCGGACGCTGCGCAGGATGCGCTGCATCTGCTCGCGGGCGGCCGCGGGCATGCCGCCCTGGTCATGCGCCAGCCGCGCGGCGCCGCCGATCACCGCGATCGGCGTGCGCAGTTCGTGGCTGGCGCTGTTGATGAAGGCGCGTTCACGCTCGACGAAGCGCTCGCTGCGGTTGAGGTAGTCATTGAAGGCGTCGGCGATTACCCGCAACTCGTCGCTGGCCCTGGGCTCCACCTCGATGCGCTGTCGCCCGCGCTCGGGCTGCAGCCGGCCGATGTCGCCCGCCATCACGCTGAGTGGACGGATCGCGCGACCCAGGCCCCAGGCCAACAGCAGGCCCAGCAGGATCACCGCGGCGAACATGCCGACCACGATGCCGCTGCTGATGGTCTCCTCCAGTCCCTCGAACTCGGTGATGTCCAGCGCCAGCGCGACGCGTCCCCCCGGCAGGTCCTGCACCATCACCACCCGCAACTTGCCTTCCACCCACAGGTCATCGTGCAGGCCCGGCGGCAGCACGCGCAGCACCTTCGGCGGCGGTGGCGCGTCGTCCCAGCGGTACAGGGTCATGTCGTCGGTGTCGGTCCAGCGATAGGTGGGATCCGCCGCCAGGCGATCCTGGTAGTGATGGAGTTCGGCGCGCAGCAGGGATTCCCAGACCATGCGCTCTGCTTCCTCGTTGACGATCAAGCCGCCGATGAAGATCGCCACCGAGAGCAGCGAGACATAGACCAGCAGCCAGGTGAGGATGCGCCGGCGCAGACCATTCCTAGTGGCCATCGTGATGTTCCTCAGGTACCGCCAGGCGATAGCCCACCCGGGGCAGGGTCTGGATCAACTTGACCGGAAATGGGCCGTCGACGCTGCGGCGCAGTTCGTAGACGTGCGAGCGCAGCATGTCGCCATCGGGTGGGCTGTCGCCCCACAGCGCGTACTCCAGGCGATCCCGGGTCACCGCGCCGGGGCTGGCCTGCATCAGCACCTCCAGCAGCTTGCGGCAGGCCGGGTAGAGATGCAGCGGCTGGCCGGCCCGGCTGGCTTCCAGCGTCGAGAGGTCCAGTTTCAGATCCGCCACCTGCAGCAGGCGGCTGCGTCCGCGCCCGCCGGCACGCGCCAGCACCGCCTCCAACCGCACTTCCAGTTCCGGCAACTCGAAGGGTTTGGTCAGGTAATCGTCGGCGCCGGCGCGGAAGCCGGCAATCTTGTCGGGCAGCTCGTCGCGGGCGGTGAGCATGATCACCGGTACGTCGCTGCCGTGGGTTTCGCGCAGGCGGCGCAGCACTTCGCGGCCATCCATGCGCGGCAGCATCCAGTCCAGGATGATCGCGTCGTAGCCCTGCGTGGTGGCCAGGTGCAGGCCGGTCACGCCGTCCGGCGCGGCATCCAGGTCATGGCCACGCGCTTCGAAGTAATCGAACAGGTTCGCCACCAGGCTCCGGTTGTCTTCGATCACGAGCAGCCGCATGCGGGTTTCCGTCCTCTTGTTGCCGGTGCGGGCTGCCGGCGGGCCGCCACGCTGAGCCTTCCGGTGTCGGAATCCGGTCGGAACGCGGGTGATTCTCCCATGCGCGCGGGCCCCTGCGCGTGACCGGGGAAATGCAACGGCGGCTGAAGGATGCCTTCGGCGGGCATCCGGGTTAACCCGCAGCGAACCTGGTTCCGACGGCTCTCCGACAGCGGCGACACCAGCATGCGCGGCATACCGGCACAGGGGCCGGGAATGACCGCATCCGATGTCCTACGCCGCACCACAGCTACCGTCGTCGCTTCACGCCGCCCGTTCCCCGCTTGCCTTCGATCGGGATTTCCTCGCCCGCCACGCCGGCTGGCCGCTGCTGGCGTTCGTGTTCGCCACCGTGCTGCTGATTCCGCTGCGCGGCGATCTCTGGCTGGCCGACCGGCTGTACGCGTGGGAAGGCCACCGCTGGTCGCTGCAGCAGGGTTTCATCACCCAGCACCTGGTCCACGTGATGGGCAAGCGCCTGAGTACGCTGGGTTGGTATTGCGTGGCGCTGCTGCTGATCGCCAGCGGCTCGTTCCCGCGCCTGAAGGCGTGGCGGCGCCCGCTGTTCTTCCTGCTGCTGGCCACCGCGCTGTCCACCGCGGCGGTCGGCACGCTGAAGCTGTGGACGGACATGGACTGTCCGTGGGACATGGCGCGCTATGGCGGCAGTCGGCCGTTCATCGATCTGTTCACCGCGCGCCCGGCACTGCTGCCGCGCGCATCCTGCTTCCCCGCCGGGCACGCCAGCGCCGGCTATGCCTGGGTCGCGCTGTACTTCTTCTTCCTGGCCACCCGGCCGCGCCTGCGCTGGCTGGGACTGGGCACCGGCCTGGCGGTCGGCCTGCTGTTCGGATTCGCCCAGCAGCTGCGCGGCGCCCATTTCCTCTCGCATGATCTGTGGACGCTGGCGGTCTGCTGGTCGATCGCCCTGCTGCTGTACGCCTGGCTGCTGGTTCCGCGCCGGGCCCCGGTCGCCCGCTCCCAGACGGTCCTGTCCGCACCCGGCCTGCTGCCGCGGGGCGAGCGGTGAGCGCCAGCCCGCTGGAAGCCGGCCTGCGCCGCAACGCCCGCTCGGCCACCCCGCTGTGGCTCAGGCAACGCCCGGTCATCGCCAGCGAAACGTTGTTGCTGGGGGTGAGCCTGTACTTCAGCATGTTCAGCAACGGCGAATTCTGGCGCAACGTGATCGTCGCGCCGGCGGTGCAATGGAAACTGGCCGCGGCGCTGTTCGTGATCATCACCGCCGTGCACGCGCTGCTGCTGGGCCTGCTTATCCACCGCCGCTACGCGCGTCCCGTGCTCGCCGCGCTGATCCTGGTCACCGCCATCGCCACCTACTACATGGGCAGCTACGGCGTGTACCTGGATTCGGACATGCTGCGCAACATCCTGCATACCGACCGCAAGGAGTCCAGTGAACTGCTCGGCTGGCGCCTGCTGGTGCCGATCCTGTTCGCGGGCCTGCCGATCGCGCTGCTCTGGCGCGTGCAGCTGCGCGAACGTCCGTGGCGGCGCGCGCTGGCGGTGCGAGCCGGTTTCCTGGCCATCCTGGTGCTGGCCTTCGCCGGCGCGGCGATGCTGTCGTTCCAGGATCTGTCCTCGCTGATCCGCAATCGTCGCGAAGTGCGCTACCTGGTGACCCCCGCCAACTACCTGGTCTCGCTGGCGCGGGTGGTGACCGCCTCGCCGCCCGGCAGCCGTCCGGCCAAGACGCCGATCGGCCAGGACGCCCGCCAGTTGCCGCAGGCCACGGGACGGCGACCGCGCCTGCTGGTGCTGGTGGTGGGCGAGACCGCGCGCGCGCAGAACTGGGGCCTGGACGGCTACGCCCGCCAGACCACGCCGGAACTGTCGCGCATGGAAGTGATCAATTTCCCCGCGGTGACCGCCTGCGGCAGCAGCACCGAAGTGTCGCTGCCGTGCATGTTCTCGCCGTATGGCCGCCACGACTACGACCAGAAGAAGATCCGGGATCACCAGTCGCTGCTGCACGTGCTGGAGCATGCCGGCGTCCGCACCCTGTGGCGCGACAACCAGTCCGGCTGCAAGGGCGTCTGCGAAGGCCTGGCGATGCAACAGCTGGACGACGCGAAGGATCCCGAACTGTGCAACGGCCAGCGCTGCCTGGATGAAATCCTGCTGCGCGGCCTGGAAGCGGCGATACCGTCAGGTCCCGGCGATCGGGTGGTCGTGCTGCATCAGCTGGGCAACCACGGCCCCAACTACTTCGAACGGTATCCGGCCAGCTTCCGCCGCTACACGCCGGTGTGCGAATCGGGCGACCTGGGCAGTTGCGATCGCCAGGCCATCGTCAATGCCTACGACAACGCCCTGGGCTACACCGATCACGTCCTCGCCAGGCTGATCGGCCAGCTGGGCCGCAATCCCGACTACGACACCGCCATGATCTACCTGTCCGACCATGGCGAATCACTTGGCGAAAAGGGGCTCTATCTGCACGGGGTGCCCTATGCGATCGCCCCGGAGGAACAGACCCGCGTGCCGATGGTGATGTGGCTGTCGCCGGGCTTCGCGGCCAGTACTTCGCTGGATACCGCATGCCTGCGCCGCGAGGCGGCCGAGCCCGCCAGCCAGGACAACCTGTTCCCGACAGTGCTGGGCCTGCTGGATGTGCGCACGGGTCTGTACGACCGGGATCGCGATCTCTTTGCGCGTTGCCGCCGCGCCGTGGAAAACTGATCCGGCGCTCAGTGCGTCCGCACCGCTCCGGCGGAGGAGGATCACGATGAATCCTGGTCACGTACCGGGCTGGTTCGGATGGGCCCTGGCCTCGGCGGCGTTCGCCGCGCTCACCGCGATCTTCGCCAAGGTCGGCGTCCAGCGCATCGACTCGGACATGGCGACCTGGATCCGCACGGCGGTGGTGATGGCGGCGCTGTCGGTGTTCATCGCCGCCACCGGAAAGTGGGCCGACCCGACGACGATTCCCGCCCGCACCTGGACATTCCTGGTGCTGTCCGGGCTGGCGGCCGGCGCGTCCTGGTTGTGCTACTTCCGCGCCCTGCAACTGGGCGACGCCTCGCAGGTCGCGCCGGTCGACAAGGCCAGCCTCCTGCTGGTGCTGGTGTTCGCATGGTGGTTCCTGGGCGAACGCCCCACGCCGCGCGACGGGCTGGGAATGCTGCTGGTGGCCGCGGGCGTGCTGGTGCTGGGCCTGAAGCGCTGAGGGACCTCAGTCTTCCTCGGGCGGCGGCACGACGCCGTCCGGGTCCACCGCGAGGCGGCCGGCCATCAGCACCGCCTGGGTGCGGTTGGTGACGCCGAGCTTGCGCAGGATCGCGGTGACGTGCGCCTTGATGGTCGCTTCGGACACGCCCAGGTCGTAGGCGATCTGCTTGTTGAGCCGGCCCACGCCGAGCATCTGCAGCACCCGGAACTGCTGCGGGGTGAGATCCCGCAGGCGCTGGGCGATCTCGTGCTCGTCGCGGCCGATCGCGGGCGCGTTCATCGCCTCGACCGGCGCCCAGCGCTCGCCCTCCAGCACCGTGCCGATGGCCTCGCCGATGGTGTCGGAATCGGCGGATTTGGGAATGAAACCCAGCGCACCATGATCCAGCGCGCGCCGCATCACCGTGGGTTCCTCGCGCGCGGACACGATCACCACCGGCAACTGCGGATGCAGCGCGCGCACATGCACCAGCGCGCTGAATCCCTGCGCGCCGGGCATGTTGAGATCCATCAGCAGCAGATCCGCGTCCGCATGCGCATCCACCAGCGCGTACAGCGCGTCCACGCTGTCGGCCTCGTGCAGCCGCACACCCGGCAGCACCCGCTGCACCGCGGCGCGCAAGGCCTCGCGGAACAGCGGATGGTCATCGGCAATCAGCAGGGTGGTCATGGGGTTCTCCTGCGTGAAGGCAAATCCCCCCTGCCCCCCTTTTCCAAAGGGGGGATTCCTTCGGTGGCGGCGCTCTTCGAAAAGTGGATGCCTTCGATGGCGGCGCTGTTCGAAATGCGGATGCCTTCAGTGGCAGTGCCGTGCAGTCGTCGTGTACGTTTTCCGGAACAGCTTGCTGGCGACAGCGGACTTCCCTTACGTGGAATCGAGCTTTTCCCCCCTTTGGAAAAGGGGGGCAGGGGGGATTCACTCGCGGGATGCTTCCCTACCAGCGACATCTCAAACCCTACGCGCGTCGGCTGCGCCGCGACATGACCGATGCCGAGCACCGGCTGTGGCAGTGCCTGAGGAGAAAACAACTCGATGGCGTCCAGTTCTATCGGCAAAAACCCATCGGACGTTACATCGTGGATTTCTATGGCCCGGCCGTGGACCTGGTGATCGAGCTGGACGGCGGCCAGCCTTTCACCGTGGAAGGACGGGCGCGCGACAGGCTTCGCGATGCGTTCCTGGCCAGCCAGGGGCTGCGGGTGCTGCGGTTCGATGATCGGCAGGTGCTGCTGGAAACGGCGGCGGTACTGGAAGTGCTTCTGCGGGCGATTCGCGAGCGTCGGGGGTAAATCCCCCCAGCCCCCCTTTTTCAAAGGGGGGACTGCTTCGGCCATATCCGTGTTGGATGACCGTTCTTCCTTTTCGGCGGACAGCGCCGGCACGTCGGCGAGCGACGCCATCCGGAACAACCCAGCGTGCTCCCCCCTTTTAAAAAGGGGAGCTCGGGGGGATTTGCATGCTTCGGCCATATCCGTGTTGGATGACCGTTCTTCCTTTTCGGCGGACAGCACCGGCACGTCGGCGAGCGACGCCATCCGGAACAACCCAGCGTGCTCCCCCCTTTTAAAAAGGGGAGCTCGGGGGGA
>NZ_JANJUE010000075.1 GCF_024710765.1 Pseudoxanthomonas sp. | reverse complement strand
CTGGCCAGTGAGCGTGATCGTGGTCTGGCCGGCATGCTCGGTGCGCCGACCGACCGAGGACATCAACCAGGGCCGGCTGGTGATGGCCTCGAGTCGGGCTTCGGGGTTGGCCAGGCGCACGAACAGGCTCCACCAGTTGTAGATCAGCGCCACCGCGCGCGCCGACAGTTGGCAGCGATGCAGGTCGTGCGTGGTAAAGCCGCCCCAGCCCCACTGGTTCTTGAGCTCGTCGAAGGCGTTCTCCGCGTCGGCCCGGTCGCGGTAGAGCTGGCCGAGCGAGAGGATTTCGTGGTCCAGGTTGGTGACCAGCACAGCGTACTCGTAGCCGGTGATGCGCTTTCCGCCCTTGCGGTCGGCCTCGATGAAGCCCAGCAGTTGCTGACCGTTGTCCTCGTGCGCGACGAGCATTTCACCCCGCAGAGGGCGGCGCAGCACGACCACGCGACGCGTGTCTTCCCACCCGGTGAGTGCCAGCGTGCTGTCGATCCCTTCCCAGCCCTGACCGGCATCACGCCAGCCCGAGACCCGGAACAGACGCTCGATGTGGCGCTTGACGTTCTTCGACAGGCGCAGCTTGAACAGGTACGGCTGTGCGCGCGCTTCGAGCTCGCGCATGATGCCGTCCGACCCGAACCCGCAATCGCCGCGCACCATCTTCGGTCGGTGATGGGCGGGCAGTTCATCGAGGATCCTGAGCAAGCCGGGCAAGGTGTGACTGCCCGAGTGCTCGTTGCCCGCTTTGACCTCGACCCCCATCACCAGGCGCAGCCCGGCCATCAGGTAGGTGTGGTAACTGTGCGAGGGCCGGCCTGGCTTCTTCGGGTTGTACGACACCACCGCCCCTTCCTGCTTGCCGTACAGCGGCTTGATCGTCGTGTCGATGTCCAGGATCCAGGGCGCATCGAGCAAGGGCGCGGTGCTCTCGCGCAGGTGGCCCTCGAGCCAGCCCACGCCCTCGTCCTCTGGGATCGCCAGCAGCGCCCGGCGCAGCGCGTCCTCGCTGATCACCTTGTTCATGCCCAGCAGCCCCGGATTGACCCCGTCACAGCGAATCGTCGTGACGTGCGAGTAGCGCCGGTGCCCCGACAGAATCGACAGCATCCACGTCCCCAGTACCTCAGCCTTGCTTGGCGCGTTCGGGCTCGTGTAAGACAGTGGACACCGCTCCTGCCAGCCCGACCACAGCCCCGTCAGGGTCAGGAACTCGATGAAATACGCCAGTTGCCCCATCGGCGTGGCCGCGCCGTCGGTCTCCCAACGAACCTGCACGCGACCGCCCGCCGTCTGCACTCCGGCGCACGACAAAAGCATTTCCTCACGCTGCAAACGCTTCAATTGCGACTCACCCATCGGGTGACTCCCTCGATTAACAGCAAACCCATAGACTGCCAGTGGTTCCAGCAAGCTGCACATCACCAACTGAGATTTTTAGGATCAACGGCTAAGGCAATGGCGATCACCAGCGTTGGAGAACTGGTCAAAGCTGCTCGCAACGGGCATGCACCGGCCGTTCGTGCTGGCCGGCGGGATCACGCCGGACAACGTGCACGACGCGATCCGCGCCACCTCGCCGTGGGCGGTGGACGTGGCCAGCGGGATCGAAGTCGCGCCGGGAGTCAAGGACGGCGAGAAGATGCGCCGCTTCGTGGCGGAAGTGCGACGTGCCGACGGTACCGGTCCCGATTGAACGGCGTTTTCCTTTACGCGCTGCGTGTGTCCCTGTAGTTTTCCCCCGTCCCTACGGATCCACCCATGAGCACTCCGGCCCGCACCCGCAAGGCCACCCCGGCCAGGAAGACCGCTGCGTCCAAGCCGGCGCCGCGCCGCAAGAGCCGTGCGGCGCCGCCGCCCGAACTCCTGTCCATCGACCTGGCCTTGCAGGGCGGCGGCTCGCACGGCGCCTTCACCTGGGGCGTGCTCGACCGCTTGCTGGAAGAGGAGTGGCTGCGGATCGATGGCGTGTCCGGTACTTCCGCAGGCGCGATGAACGCGGCCGTGCTGGTCGATGGCTTCGAACGTGGCAGTCGCCAGGGCGCGCGCGAGGCGCTGGCCCGGTTCTGGCGCGCGGTGTCCGACGCAGCGCGCTTCAGTCCGCTGCAGCGCGGGCCGCTGGACGTGCTGATGGGACGCTGGAGCCTGGAGGGCTCGCCGGCGTTCCTGGCCATGGACCTGGTGTCGCGGCTGTGGTCGCCCTACGACCTCAATCCGTTCGGCGTCAATCCGCTGCGCGACATCCTGGAGCGCTCACTCGATTTCGACGCGCTGTCGAAGTCGGACATCAAGCTGTTCATCACCGCCACCAACGTGCGTACCGGCCGCGGCAAGGTGTTCCGCAACGCCGAACTGAGCCCGGACGTGCTGCTGGCCTCGGCCTGCCTGCCGAACATGTTCCAGGCGGTGGAGGTGGACGGCGAGTACTACTGGGACGGCGGCTACTCCGGCAACCCGACCATGACCCCGCTGGTGCGCGACTGCAATTCGGACGACGTGATCCTGGTCGCGGTCAACCCGGTCGAGCGTCCCGACCGGCCGACCGGCGCGCGCGAGATCCTCAACCGGATCAACGAGATTTCCTTCAACGCCGGCCTGCTCAAGGAACTGCGCATGATCGCGCTGCTGCGCCAGGTGGCCGACGTGGGCAACTGCGAGGGCGCGCGCTGGGCGAGCAAGCGCATCCACCTGGTGCGCAACGACCTGGCCACCGTGCTGGATTCCTCGTCGAAGATGAGCGCCGAGTGGGCGTTCCTGGAGATGTTGCACAAGGAGGGGCGGCGCGTGGCCGAGTCCTTCCTGGCGCAGGACGGCGCCAACCTGGGCAAGCGCTCATCGATCGACCTGAACGTGCTGCTGGAAGGAGTGTGAGCATGGGACTGCTGGGCATGCTGGTCGGCCTCGGCCTGTTGATGTACCTGTCCTACCGGGGCTGGAGCGTGCTGCTGCTGGCGCCGGCCACGGCGTTGGTGGTGGCGGCGTTCTCCGGCGAGCCGCTGCTGGCGCACTGGACCTTGACCTTCATGTCGGCCGCCGCCGGATTCATCTCCCAGTTCTTCCCGCTGTTCCTGCTCGGCGCGCTGTTCGGAAAGCTGATGGAGGACAGCGGCTCGGTCGAGGCCATCGCCGCGTTCATGACCGCCAAGCTCGGCACCCGGCGGGCGATGCTGGCGGTGGTGCTGTCCGGCGCGCTGGTGACCTACGGCGGGGTGAGCCTGTTCGTGGCGATCTTCGTGCTGGTGCCGATGGCCGCGGTGCTGTTCCGCGGCGCCGGCATCCCGCGTCGGCTGATGCCGCCGGCGCTGGCGCTGGGCACGATGACCTTCACCATGTCGGCCATGCCCGGCACGCCCTCGATCCAGAACGCGATCCCGATGCCGTTCTTCGGCACCACGCCGTTCGCCGCGCCCGGGCTGGGCCTGATCGCCTCGGCGATCATGCTGGCGTTCGGCCTGTGGTGGCTGGCCCGCGCCGAACGTCGCGCGCGGCTGGCGGGCGAAGGCTTCGGCGAGTTGGCCACGCCCGACGCCGGCATGGTGGCCGAGGACGAGATCGTGCGCGAACGCGCGGCGGTGGCGCAGCCCTTCGATCCGGCCGAGGCGGCGCATGGCGTCCAGGGCAGCGGCCTGCCGTCGGCGCTGGTTGCGTTCGCGCCGCTGGCGGTGGTGATCGGGGTGAACCTGCTGATGTCGCTGCTGATCCTGCCGCGGATGGACGTGTCCTACCTGCAGTACGCGCGCTTCGGCGAAACCTCGCTGTCCGAGGTGGCGGGCGTGTGGTCGGTGTCGGTGGCGCTGGCCGCGGCGATCGCCACCACCATCGCGCTGAACCTGCGCCGCTTCCCCTCGCTGCGTTCGAGCATGGACTCCGGCGCCAACGCCTCGGTGCTGCCGATCCTGGCGGTGGGCAGCCTGGTCGGTTTCGGCGCGGTGGTCGCGGCGATGCCGGCCTTCGAGATCGTGCGCGACTGGGTACTGGGCATCGGCGGCGGTCCGCTGGTGTCGCTGGCGGTGGCGACCAACATCCTCGCCGGCCTCACCGGCTCGGCGTCCGGCGGCCTGACCATCGCCCTGGATGCGCTGGGTCCGACTTTCATGGCCATCGCCTACGAGACCGGACTGTCGCCGGAGCTGATGCATCGGGTGGCGGTGATCGGCGCCGGCACCCTGGACAGCCTGCCGCACAACGGCGCGGTGGTGACTCTGCTGGCGGTGTGCGGCTGCACCCACCGCGACAGCTACGGCGACATCGCGGTGACCGCGGTGCTCGGCTCGATCGTGGCGCTGGTGGTGGTGATCGTGCTGGGGACGATGTTCGGGTCGTTCTGAGCGCACGTGCGCGGCGTGACGGCGCCGCCCGGC
>NZ_JANJUE010000071.1 GCF_024710765.1 Pseudoxanthomonas sp. | reverse complement strand
GCTGTGGTCCCACCCGTTCCCATCCCGAACACGGAAGTGAAACGCAGCTGCGCCGATGGTAGTGTGGCCTAAGCCATGCAAGAGTAGGTCATCGCCAGGGGCTTTACCCCTAAAACCCCCAGCCTCAAGGCTGGGGGTTTTTTCTTGCGCGCTGATCGCCAACAATCGGAGTTTCCTAACACATCGGGGATCAGGGGAATGAAGCAACGCGTTCTGGCCATCGCCCTAGGCCTGTCACTGGCGTCGCCGCTGTGTGCGGCAGACAAGGGGCTCACTCCGGCGCAGGCGCGCCAGCTGCATGAATCGGCATTGGTGCTGGATACCCATCTGGATACGCCGGCCAATTTCCAGCGGCCTGGTTGGAGCATCCGTGATCGTCATGACCACGAAGGCGATCAATCCCAGGTGGATCTGCCCCGGATGAAGGAAGGCGGCCTGGATGGAGGTTTCTGGGTCATCTACACCGACCAAGGCGCACGCGACGAGGCCGGGAATCGGGAGGCGCGCGATCACGGTCTGATCCGGTTGACCCAAATCAGGGAGATGCTCGCGGCCAATGCCGCCGATTTCGAACTAGCGTTGAGTGCGGACGACGCCGAACGCATCGCGGCGTCCGGCAAGCGTGTTTCGTTCATCAGCATGGAGAACGCGTCTCCGCTGGCGAGCGATCCCAGCCTGATCGAGCTCTATCACAAGCTCGGTTTGCGGATGCTCGGCATCACCCATGTCAAGAACAACGATTTCGGTGACTCCTCCACCGATGCTACAGGCCCGCAGTGGAACGGCCTGAGCCCCAAGGGCAAGGCGCTGGTGGCGGAAGCCAACCGGCTGGGGCTTATCCTGGATGCGTCACACGCCAGCGATCTGGTGTTCGACCAGTTGCTGGAATACTCGAAGACGCCCATCGTGCTCTCGCACACCAGCGCCGACGCGGTTTTCGATCATCCGCGCAATATCGATGACGCACGCATCCGCAAGCTTGCGGCCAAAGGAGGCGTCATCCATGTCAACGCCTACGGTGGCTACCTGATCTCCATTCCCAAGAATCCCGAGCGCGAATCCGCCCTGGAGGCACTGGCGGAAAAGTATGGCGACGAGAGCAACCGGGACGACGCCAGGATCCAGGCATATCTCAAGGAACGCACCGAGATCGAACAGCGTTATCCCGCACCCAGGGCAACGCTCGAGGACTACATGCGCCATCTGCTGCACATCCTGAAAGTGGCAGGGCCACAACATGTGGGCATCGGCGCGGACTGGGACGGCGGCGGTGGTGTCGCGGGCCTTGAGGATGTCGCGGCACTGCCGAAGATTACCGAGCGTTTGCTGAAAGAGGGCTACTCCGAAGCGGATGTCCGCGCCATCTGGAGCGGAAACCTGTTGCGGGTCATGCGTGCCGTGGAAGCTGCCGCACAGCCGGTACCCAAGTCGTAGGAGTTTCCTGCCGCCGTGTCATGGGATGGCGAGCCCCATGATGCCGCGCACGCTTTCATGCCAGGGCGAGGCCAGCGGAGCGCCGGCCTCGCGCATGATCGCAAAGTCCAGTGCATGCAGTGGCACAGGATGGGCGACCGACCGCTCGTACAACGCGCACATCCACGGTGGTTCAGACGGCCACCGTCCGAGGCCAGCCGCGATGAGCCGCGCGTTCCGCACCGACGGTTCCCGGCGCTTCGCGCGGCGATGCGGGCTTTCAACCATCAGCGCGAACGACGACACGCCGGGACCATCACCGCCATCGCCGACTTAAGTCACAAGGCACCGTTTCATTTCCGTACCCAAGACAGGAAGGGCCGCAGGGCGCGCGTGGGCCTGACGCCTCTGCTTTCTGCCGTCCATTTCGGAAAGTTCCGATTCCTGCGCGGAATCAGATGGGTGACATTACAGGTCGCGACATGGAAGTCGCGGTCGAATTCCTTCCTGCTCCCGCACAAGGCGACACATCGGTCCCTTGGCCATTCCATGGGGGCCTCCGCGCAATCCTGCGCGCGTCCAGATGAAAGCATCACGTCTTTTCACTCATGCATGCCATTCACGCCAAGCTCGAAGCGACTGGCCGCCCGCAGCGGGGCGGTTGGGTTGGTACGCGTGATACCGGTTGCGCAATTGGGCATGGTCTCCACTCGGGCAGGTGGAGGCGTCTCGCGCGTGCGGGGCTTGTCTGGCTGGTGATCCTGATCCCTGGATGGATGGGACTGTCGTTGATTCAAGACAATGTCCTGCAGACACGCCAGCTAGAAACCTCGCAGGAACAGCGACGCGTGCTGTCGCAACTGGAGATGATGCTCGACGAGGTCCATGCCGCGGCCGTGGCTGCAATGCCGCTTGCCGATGCGCCTTGTGAAAGCGTGCTCGGGGCACTACGCCGGCAGGCTGCCGTGGTTCCACAGGTGCGTTCCCTGCTACTGGCGCGGGATGGCGAGGTCCATTGCGCGAGCCTGTCGGGTGAAAGCGGCGGGGACCTGGGGATGTTCGGGGGTGGCCAGGAAGCATTGGCATTCGTTGCCGGCAGCGCGGTGGCGCCGGAACGTCCGCTCCTGCTTTACCGGTGGCGGCAGGGATCGCAACAGGTGATCGCCGTGGTGGACGCACGGCATGCCTGGCGGGCAGCAATCGGTCGCGACGTCGGCGACGGCGCATGGCGCGTGGCGGGGATGCAGTTGGGGAATGATGGACTTGCACGGTCACCAACCCGTCCGGACGCGGCAGCGATCGCTTCATCGCGCTATCCCATCGAAATCGTCGCCGATGCGCCAGACGCGATGCCGCGCCCGCCATGGCGTTCGTTCCACGTTGGTGTCCTGCTGGTGTTGCTCGCCGGTATTCCCGGCGGCTATCTGATTCACCGCCTGATGCCCCGCCGGCAGGGCCGGCACCGCGAATACGAGCGCGCCATCCGGAAAGGCGAGTTCGTTCCCTACTACCAGCCGCTGGTACGTGCCGCGGACATGGAATGGGCAGGTGTGGAAGTACTGGCGCGCTGGCTGCATCCGAATCGGGGCCTGCTGGCGCCCGACAGCTTCATGACTGGCCTGGAACGATCCAGGTTTATCCTGCCCGCAACGGGGTACCTGATGGAGCGGGCCGCCCATGAGCTCGCGGGCATGCTTCCGCAGCTGCCGGTGGGCTTCCATGTTTCCTTCAACATCACGCCTGCGCACTTGGCCGGGCGATGGTTGCCCGAACAGTGTCAGCGCTTTCTGTCTGTCTTTCCGCAAGACAGGATCATCCTGGTCCTGGAGCTGACCGAGCGCGAAGGCGTGGAAGCGGATGAGGACGTGCACGCGGTGCTGGAAGAACTCCGCCGGATGGGCGTGCGGATCGCGCTCGACGATTTCGGGGTGGGACATTCCAACCTCAGCCATCTCCAGGACTTGCGGGTGGATGGCCTGAAGATCGATCGCGGCTTCATCGCCCGGCTGGGCTCGCCCGCCGGCATGACGCCGATCCTGCGGACGATCCTGGATTTGGCCGAGCGCATGGATCTGGATGTTGTCGCCGAAGGAGTGGAAACCCGGGCACAGGCCGATGCGCTGATCCGGCACGGGGTGACCCTGCTGCAGGGCTACCTGTTCGCCCGGCCGCTGGCGGGCCAGGATCTGCCGTCTGCACTGTCCCGGACGCCACTGCCGCCCGGGGCCCAGCATGTGGATAGCACGCTAAAGGTCAACCAATTGATTTAAAACAAAATTTAAAGTTCTGGTCCTAAGCTGGCCGGGATGTCGGTACTGTTGCCGTTTCCCTTACAGAACCTGAACATGTTTGGTCCATCGTTCCAGATCCGGAATGATGGGGAACTCTTTTACCGGTTAGCAGTCGAACAACCCGACTGCTAAGATGACCCCCATGACCCAGAATGCTCCCGCCACCGCCCTGGTGGCCAACAGCCTCCCCATCCCCAGTGCGCTCGGTTCACTCGAGGCCTATATCGGTGCCGTGCACCAGATTCCAGTGCTGACGGTCGATGACGAGCAGGCGCTGGCCCGTCGCTACCGCGAAGACGAAGACCTGGATGCCGCCCGCGAACTGGTGCACTCGCACCTGCGGTTCGTGGTGCATGTGGCCCGGGGTTACAACGGCTACGGGTTGCCGCTGGGCGACCTGATCCAGGAAGGCAACATCGGCCTGATGAAGGCGGTGAAGCGTTTCGATCCGGACATGGGCGTGCGCCTGGTGAGTTTCGCCGTGCACTGGATCCGTGCCGAGATGCACGAGTTCATCCTGAAGAACTGGCGCATCGTCAAGGTCGCGACCACCAAGGCGCAGCGCAAGCTGTTCTTCAACCTGCGCAAGTCCAAGACCCGCCTGGGCTGGATGAATGCCGAGGAAGTCAGTGCCGTCGCCAAGGACCTCAACGTGTCCGAGCGCGAAGTGCTGGAGATGGAATCGCGCTTGTCCGGACGCGACATCGGTTTCGATGCGCCGGGTGACGAGGACGATGATCATGCCCCGCCGTCGCCCGTGAACTACCTGGTGGCGGGCGACGAGGATCCGTCGCAGGCCTACGAGCGCGCCGACAGCGAGGACAACCAGCTTGAACTGCTGCGCGAGGGCCTGGCCGGCCTGGACCAGCGCTCGCGCGATATCGTCAAGCGCCGTTGGCTGGATGCGGACAGCAAGATCACGCTGCAGGAACTGGCCGATGAGTACGGCGTGTCCGCCGAACGCATCCGCCAGATCGAAGCCAATGCGCTCAAGAAGATGAAGGCGTTGTTCGCCGCCTGAGCGAACGGACCCGACGCAATCCACGACGGCCCCGGAAACGGGGCCGTTTCGTTTTGGGCGCGCAAGAACCGGATGGCGACGCATCCGCACACGGGGGATGCTGCAGGCCCCCTTAGGAGTTTCCGCCATGTCCTACCGCATCACCGGCCTGTCGCCCGACCTGTTCACCCACCTTTGGCCGCTGGATGACGCGGCGCTGGGGCGCCAATCGATGCGGCGTGTCGTTGCCGACAGCGATCGCGGCTTCCCGTGCAGGGTTTCGCTGGACAACGCCCGGGTGGGCGAGGTCCTGCTGCTGTTGCCGTTCCAGCATCACGACGTGACCGGCCCGTATCGCGCAGGCGGACCGATCTTCGTGCGCGAGCGTGCCGGCGAAGCCGCGGTGTTCGAGAACCGGATACCGGAGTCCTTCCTGCGTCGACTGCTGTCCGTGCGAGCCTACGATGCCGACGGCTGGATGCAGGCCTCCGAGGTCGTGGAGGGTACCCAACTGGTCCAGGCGATCGAAGGCTTCTTCCAGCGCGTCGAGGTGAACTACCTGCACCTGCACAACGCACGCCCCGGTTGCTTCGCGGCGCGCGTGGATCGTCATTGATCCGGTGGTTCTTCCCCGGCGGCGCCGAAGATGATGCGCGCGCCACGCTGGTAGCTCCAGTAAGCCCACGCCCAGTTGAGCAACACGACCAGCCGGTTGCGGAAGCCGATGAGGAAGAACACGTGCGCGGCCAGCCAGAACCACCAGGCCAGCAGGCCGGACAGTTTCAGCCGGCCCAGATGCACCACGGCCGCCATCCGGCCGATGGTGGCGAGGTTGCCGAAATCCTTGTAGCGGAACGGCGTGGCAGGCTTCCCGGCCAACCGTGACCGTATGGCCGCCGCGATGTGCCGCCCCATCTGCTTGGCCGCGGGAGCCACGCCGGGTACCGGACGCCCGTCGCTCTGCACGGACGCCAGATCGCCACCAACGAAGATCTCGGGATGACCCGGCACGCTAAGGTCGGCCTGCACGATCACGCGTCCGGCCCGATCCAGGGGAACCCCCAGCGAGCGCGCGAGCGGGGACGCGGCGACGCCGGCCGCCCACACCACCGTGCGGGCCGGTACGAAACTGTCGCCCAGTTGATAACCCGCGTCGCTGATGGCGGTGACCGGTACGCCGGTGCTGACTTCCACGCCCAGTTTTTCCAGCTGGCGGCGAGCGCGCCCGGAAAGATCTTCCGGGAATGAAGCCAGGACGCGCGGGCCGGCCTCGATCAGGCGCACGCGCGCCTCGCCCGGATCGATGTTGCGGAACTCGTTCTTCAGCGTATGCCGCGCAATCTCGGCGAGTGTTCCCGCGAGTTCGACACCGGTGGGACCGCCGCCGACGATGGCGAAGTTGAGCCATGCCGCGCGACGGGCGGGGTCGGGCTCGGCTTCGGCGCGCTCGAAAGCGACCAGCAGGTGGCGGCGCAGCCGCAGGGCGTCGTCCAGCGTCTTCAGCCCGGGCGCATGTTGGGCCCATTCGTCGTGGCCGAAGTAGGCATGGGTGGCGCCGGTGGCCAGCAGCAGGTAGTCATAGTCCAGGACGCTGGTGTCACCCAGCCTTAGTTGGCGCGATGACGCATCCACGGCGGTGACTTCCGCCAGGCGCACTTCCACATTGGCCTGGCGGCGCAGGATATGGCGCAGCGGCGCCGCGATGTCGGGCGCCGACAGGCCGGCAGTGGCCACCTGGTAGAGCAGCGGCTGGAAGAGGTGATGGTTGCGGCGGTCGATCAGGGTGATCCGGACGGGCGCCCTGGCCAGTGCCCGTGCCGCCCACAGGCCGGCAAAGCCGCCACCGACAATGACCACATGCGGGCGAGGGGTACTCATCGCGATGCTCCATTGGCATGCGACGAGCCGGAATCCCGCCCGTTGGAAGGCAACGGGAACGTCGATAGGGAAAAAACGACAGTATCCATGCAGCGAATTCTGGCATGGACACGGGCATACGCAAGCGGAAAGCGAGCGCCCGTGCAGCACGCGAGTTCTTCAAGGCACGTTAGACTGGGTTGCCGGCGCCATCGAGGCTGCGCCGGCGCAGGGGGAATGATGCAACCACAGCCGATCACACTGGATGCAGTGCTGGTCATCGAGGACGATCCCGGCGTACGCCGCCGGATTTCGCGACTGGTGGCCGCGGTCGCGGAGCCGGAAGCGAGGATCGTGGACGTCGACTGCCTGGCAGCCGCGCGTTCCTGCCTGCGGGAACGTCCGTTCGCACTGGCCCTGGTGGATGTGCAATTGCCCGATGGCAGTGGTATCGACCTCATCGCCTGGATGCAGCGGCATGCGCCGGCGACGCAGGCGGTCATCGTGTCCGCGTGGGCGGAGGAGGAAACCATCCTGGCCGGGGTGCGTGCCGGCGCGGTCGGTTACCTGCTGAAGGAACGCGATGACGCCGAGATCCTGATGTCCCTGAAAAGCCTGCGCAGTGGTGGCGCGCCGATCGATCCGATGATCGCGCGCCGCATCCTGGCGTTGTGGCCGGCGGCGACGAAAGCTCCCGCTGCGGCGCTGTCGCGGGAGATCGGAAAGGACGTCTATCTGTCCGAGCGGGAGCACGAGATCCTGGGACTGGTGGCGCAGGGATTCAGCAACCGCGAGATGGCGGAGCTGTTGTCGCTGTCCCGGCTCACCATCGAGTGCCATACCAAGAACATTTACCGCAAGCTCGCGGTCGGATCGCGCACTGCGGCGGTGTTCGAGGCCCGGGCGATGGGACTGCTGCCGTGACCCTGCGGGGATGGGTGGTCCTGCTGTGCCTGCTGTGGCCCTGGCTGGCGAACGCGCAAGCGCTGCCCGCGATCACCATTGATCGCGCCGAGGCGGCGCGATCGGACTGGGAGGCTGCCGCGCCGCCAACCGACAGTTGGGAAGCCGTGCAACTGGTGGACTTCTGGGACGCGCGTTGGCCCGATCACGATGGCGTCGTCTGGTATCGCCTGAAGTGGCAACAAGCCGACACCCGCCAGCCGGTCGGCCTGCTGGTGAATTACATCTGCCTGTCCGGTGCGATCTACGTCAACGGCAATCTGGTTGCGCGCGATCCGGGCCTGGTCGAGCCGCTTTCGCGGGCGTGGGTGGCGCCGTACTACCAGTTGATTCCGGCGGCGCTGCTTCGACAGGGCGAGAACACCTTGCTGGTGCGGGTCTCGGGGCTGGTCGCATACCAGCCGGGATTCGGCACGGTGACGGTCGGCGAGCCCGCCGCGGTGCAGGCACTGTACCGGCAGGAGCGTTTCGCGCGCCACGACATCAAGCTGATCAATGTCGCCATGAGCGTGGTGATGGGGGGACTGTTCCTGATGCTGTGGTTGTTCCGGCGGCAGGATTCGGTCTACGGCTGGTTCGCGCTGTCGGAGCTGGCGGGATCGCTCTATGGCGCCAACTACATCGTGTCCAGTCCCTGGCCGTTCTCCACCACCGATGGCTGGCAGGCCTTCGTGGCGGCGATGTACCTGGTGACCGGTGCGAGTTACACGTTGTTCCTGTTCCGCTATGCGGAAAAGCGGTTCCCGCGCATCGAGGCGATGATGGCGCTGGCCAGCGTGATCGCCGTGTCGACCGCCCTGCTGGCGCCCGCCTGGATGGGGCCGGCACGCACGCCATGGATCGTGCTGGGCGGCCTGTTCTTCTACGCCGGCATCGGCTACTTCCTGGTGCAGGCCTGGCGCCGGCGCCGGATTGATTTCCTGGTACTGGCGGCCTGCCTGTTGCTGCCGGTGCTGGTGTCGTTCTATGACTTCGCGCTGTTCTTCGGCTGGGTACACAGCGATACCTACCTGCTCAGCCTTACTTCCGTGCTGACCCTGATCGGCATCGGCTTCGTGCTGTCCCATCGCTTCGTCACCGCGATGCGGCGCATCGAGGGATTCAACCAGGAACTGCAACGGGAAGTGTCGGCCGCGACCTCGCGGCTGTCGGAGACGCTGACGCAGCAGCATGCGCTGGAACTGGCGCATGGACGGGCGGGAGAACGGCTGCAACTGGTGCGCGATCTGCACGATGGTTTCGGTGGCACGCTGGTGGGTGCCATCGCCCAACTGGAGAACGCGCCGGAAGAGACGACCAAGGCGCAGATCGTGGGCACGCTGAAAGAGATGCGCGATGATCTGCGGCTGGTGATCGACAGCACGGCCCGGGAGCACGCGGCGCTGGCGGCTCAGTTGGCGCCGCTGCGACACCGCCTGGGCCGATTGCTGGAGACCGCCGATATCGACAGCCGGTGGCAACTGGAAGGATTGGATGGCATCGAACTGGGCCCGGCCCGCAGCCTGGATCTGATGCGGTTGTTGCAGGAGGCGCTGACCAACGTGTTCAAGCACAGCCGGGCCCGCCAGGTGAGTGTCCGCCTGGCCAGGACGGATGACCGCCTGCGGTTGCATATCGAGGACGACGGGCAAGGGTTGCGGGAGGAGGGCGACACGCGGATGCGCGGGGCCGGACTGGGCAGCATGCGGGCGCGGGCCCGGCGGCTCGGCGGGCAGCTCCACATCGACTCGGACACCGGGGGCACCCGGCTGCAGTTGGAGTTTCCGGTACTGGCCTGAGTGGTGCACGCAAGCGGGAGCGGGACTACCTGATTCCGGGGATATCCGGATGCGGGCGACGAAGGCAGGCTCTTGCGCGCCCGGAAGGCAACAGGTCTTCCCGGGGTTCCTGTCAGCCACTCTGGAGCGCATCTCATGGATTCCGTCCGCCCCGCCCGCCGTCGATTGCCGACGGTTTCCGTCCGTGTACCCGGAATCTGTGCCCTGCTTCTGGCCGCGGCGCTGATGGCGCCGATGCCTGCGGCACTCGCGCAGGCAACCGGTGGGACCGGCACCGAGCCCTGTACCCAGAATCCAGGCAGCCAGGACATCGCATGCGGCGCGGGGAGTTCCGCGAGCGGTGCCGGCGAGCCCGGACCCAACCAGTCCGGCTGGACCAGTTCGGCCGGGGGGGCCGGCGGCACCGGCAATACCGCCATCGGCAGCAACGCGCAGGCCGGCGACGGCGGCAATGGGGCGAACGGAACGGCTGGCGGCACCGGGGGGATTGGCGGCGCGGGGGGCTCGCGCAACATCGCCATCGGCGAGAACAGCCAGGCCGGGCTGGGAGGCAATGCCGGCGACGGTTACGCGGGGGGGACGGGGGGTGCCGGCGGCGCTGGCGGCAATGACAACATCGCGTTGGGCAACAACAGCGTGGCCGGGTCGGGTGGGGACGGACCGGAAGGGTGCTGCGGTTTCGGGCAAAGGCCGGGTACGGCAGGCACGAACGGCAACACCGCGCTGGGCAACGGGGCCAGCGCCACGGGCGGAAACTCCGTGGCCTTGGGGGCCGGCAGCGACGACGACGGGGCGGCGAATGTCGTCGCGGTAGGGTCCGCGACCTCGCAGCGTCGTGTCATCAATGTCGCGGCGGGTACCGCGGCGAACGATGCTGTCAACGTTTCGCAGATGAACAGCGGCAATGCCGCGACGCTGGCTTCGGCCAATGGTTATGCCGATGCCCGCGAAGCGGCAGTCCGCGCCGACATCGCAACGGGCAGCGCGACCACCCTGGCCGATGCCCAGGCTTATGCGGACACCGCAACCGCGAACGCACTGACCGCCGCCAACAACCACGCCGACGCGGGCGACGTGCAGACATTGAACGCGGCGCGTAGCCATGCCGACGCGGGTGACGTGCAGACGTTGAACGCGGCGAGTAGCCATGCCGACGCGGGCGACGCGCAGACACTGGACACCGCCAGGAATCATGCCGACGCCGGCGATGCGGCGACGCTCGCTTCCGCGAATGCGTACACCGACGCCCGCTTCTCCGAACTCACCGGGCTGGCGGATGATTTCGAAGCCTTTCGCGGCGACGTTGATCGTCGCATCAACCAGATGGATCGCCGGATCGACAAGATGGCCGCGATGAGCGGCGCCTATGCCGGCATGGCCATGAACACCGCAGGTCTTGCAGGCAGGAACCGGGTTGGCGTGGGCGTGGGTTCACAAGGCGGCGAACAGGCGATGGCGATCGGCTATCAGCGCGTGGTCGGAAACCGTGCCAGCGTTTCGATTGGCGCGGCATTCGGTGGGGGCGAGAAGAGCGTGTCGGCGGGCGCGGGTTTCAGCTGGTAAGCCAGATTGCGGGGCGATGGGACGCGTCCTGCGGGCGCGCCCTTTCGCCAATCCCGCGATGAAGCGTCGGCGTATGCATGACCTTCGTGGGTGTCCCGCCGGAATGCCGCGGACAGTTTCGTGATGACGCCCTTGACGCGAATCAGGGCGGTCCCGGGTGAAGAGCGACCGCTGGGAACCGGCCGGCCTGTCCGCCGTGGCGGGAAAACCCCGTTGATCCCACCATGCAATACGCCGCGCCGAAGAACTTCGCTACCATGCGCTCGGCCTCCTTGCCGGGCCGCGATGGAGGGGCGATGGGAGACAACCTCACCCGCTTGCTGCAGGGCTGGCGCGCCGGCGATGCGATGGCGCGGGACCGCCTGCTGTCCGACGTCTACGACACGCTGCGCGACATGGCGCGGATGCGCTGGCACCGGCATGGCGCGTGCCACACCCTGCAGCCCACCGCGGTGGTCAACGAAGCGATGATGCGCCTGCTCGATCACGAGATCGACTGGCAGGATCGCGCGCACTTCTTTGCCATGGCGGCGCTGAAGATGCGCGCGGTGATGGTCGATCATGCGCGCGCGCAACTGGCCGAGAAGCGGGGCGGCGAGGTGGCGATGCTCACGCTCTCGCATGCCGAATCGGCCGCGGGGGAGGATGCGTTCGACGTCCTGGCGCTGGACCTGGCGCTGCAGCGCCTGGCCCGCAGGGACCCGCGGGCGGCCCAGGGCCTGGAAATGGCCTATTTCGGCGGCATGGAACGTGACGAAATCGCCTGTGTGCTGGGGGTCTCCGCCTCTACCATCGATCGCGATCTGAAGGTGGCCAAGGCCTGGTTGCGCAAGGAACTGGCCTGATCGGCCACGCGTTCCTGGGGGGAGACGATGGAATCCGTGCACTGGGAGTCTTTGCGGCACCTGTTCGAATCCGTCTGCGATCTGCCGCCTTCCCGATGGCGTGAGGAGCTGGAGCGCGTCAGCGACGACCCGGTGCTGATCGAAGAGGCGATGGCGATGCTGCAGGCGCGCACCGCCGGTTTCGAGCGGGCGCTGGAGCCGCTGCGCGATCTGCTGAGTGCCTCGCCGGAACCCGAGCTCAACGTGGGCGAGCGCATCGGTCCCTGGCGCCTGGTGCGGCGGCTGGCCAGTGGCGGCATGGGCACGGTGTTCGTCGCCGAACGCGATGACGAATCGTTCCGGCAGTGCGTGGCGATCAAGCTGCTGCGCAGCGCGCTGGCCGATCCCGCGCTGGTGCAGCGGCTCATCGCCGAGCGCCAGATCCTGGCCGATCTCAGGCATGCCAACATCGCGCGGTTGTACGATGGTGGCACCACCCCGGCGGGACAGCCCTATCTGGTGATGGAGTATGTCGAGGGTGTGGCGCTGGATGCGTATTGCCAGGCGCACGGCCTCGATCTGGATGCGCGCGTCAACCTGTTCCTGAAGGTCTGCGAGGCGGTGCAGGCCGCGCACCGGCAACTGGTGGTCCACTGCGATCTCAAACCCAGCAACGTGCTCGTTCGTGCCGACGGTGAACCGGTACTGCTGGATTTCGGCATCGCCCGCTGGATGGGCGCCGGCGGCGAGGAGGCGGCCGGTTTCTGCACGCCGGCGTACGCCAGCCCGGAGTTGCGCAGCGGCAGCGCACCGGTGAATACCGCGAGCGACGTGTTCAGCCTGGGCGTGCTGCTGGCGGAACTGCTGGCGGGCAGGCGCATCGAGCGGGGCCTCCAGGATGCGTTCCAGCCCATCGCGGCGCCGAGTGAAGCCGCGGCGGCGGATTGCCCCTGGCGCCGCCATCTGCGCGGGGATCTCGACGCCATCGTGGCGCGTGCCTGCGCGATCGAACCGGCGTCGCGATACCCCTCGGTGGAAGCATTGGCGGGCGATCTGCAGCGCCACCGCAGCCACCATCCGATCACCGCGCGCGCGGCGACGTGTCCCTACCGCCTGCGTTGCTGGGGGCGCCGTCATTGGCGCGCGGTCGCGCTGGCGGGCGCGGCATCCGTTGTTGCGATGGCCTTCGTCGGTCGGCTGGAGGTCGAGCGCGCGCGCGCCGAGCGCGAAGCCGCGACCGCCGAGCAGGTCAGTGACTTCCTGGTGGATACGTTCAATGCCGCGGACCCGCGCATGCGCGGGGCGAAGGGCACGGAGGAGCCGACCGCACGCAACGTGCTGGACGTGGGAGTCGCCAAGGTGGACGCCGAACTGGCGCAGAGCCCGGCGGTACTGGCGCGCATGCGCCTGGTGCTGGGCCGCGCCTATGCCAACCTGGGCGAGCGGAAGCGGGCCGAAGCCATGCTCAGGCAGGCTGGCGACGCCTTGCAGCAGCCGTCGATCGGGCGCCCGGATCTGGCCGCGCAGGCCTACAGCCATCTTTCCACGCTGATGAGCAACCAGATGCGCGCCGACGACGCGCTGGCGGCCGCCGAGCGTTCGCTGGCGTTGCGGACGGCGCACGATCGCACGCCGGCGGCGCTCGCCGATGCCTACAACGTGCTGGGGCTGGCGAAGAAGACGGCGGTGGATTTTCCCGGCGCCCAGGCCGCCTACGCGCAGGCGCTGAAGCTGCACCTGCAGGTGTACGGTCCGGACTCGCTGGAAACCGCCGGCCTGCTGCACAACATGGCGCTGCTGTATCGCACCGAAGGTGATGCCGACGCGGCCGAGTCCCACTATCGCCGTGCCCTGGCGATCAAGGTGCGGAAGGCGCCGCGCAGCGTGACCCTGCACACCAGCCGGCAGGGATTGGCGATGGTGCTGGCCTCGCGTGGCCGCTTCACCGAAGCGGCGCAGCTGCTGCGCGAGAACGTGGCGCTGGCCGAGGCGCTGATTGGCCGCGAGAGCGAACGCGTCGCCGATACCGAAATGAAACTGGCGATGGTGTTGCAGCAATCCGGCGATTACATCGGCGCCGGCCACCACTATCGCGAGGCCCTGGGGATCACCGAGCGGGTGCTGGGCAGGGACAGCATCGACTACGCGGTGGTGGCCAGCCAGTTGGCCACGCTGGAGGAACAACGCGGCGATCTGGCCGCGGCCGAGCCGCTGTATCGCATCGCCACCGAGATCCGGCGCGCGCGTCGCCCTGCCGGTGATCGCACCCGTGTCCGCAACGAGGTCTACTGGGCGCGGGTGCTGGCACGGATGGGGCGGATGGCGGAAGCCAGTGCGTTGATGGAACGCGCGCTGCCCGCCTGGCAGGGATTCTTCAGCGCCGACAGCGATTCACCGGAGCGGATCAACACGCGGCTGGTCCAGGCCGAATGGCTGTTGCGCAAGGGTCGCTGGGACGAAGCACGGGCATCACTGCCGGAGGTCCCGGCCGACAATCCTTCCGCGGCGCTGGAACGACAGTCGCTGCTGGCCGAGATTGCCAGCCGGCGTGGCGCGCCGGAAGCGTTGGCCGAGTGGAAACGCGCGGTGGCGATGTCGGCCGGATTCAGCGGCGCGGACAGCGCGGTGACCGCGCAACTGCGCGTGCCGTACGCGGAGGCGCTGCTGGCGTCGGGCGATCTCGCCAACGCGCGGCGCGAGCTGGCCAGCGCCGAGGCGCCGTTGCGGCGACAGCTCAGCCCGCACGCGGAGGAGTTGCGGCGGATCGCGGCGGCGCGGGCGCGCCTGCGACCTCCGGCGCACGACGCGCGTTGCGTCGTGCACCATGAAGGCCTTTCGGAAACGAGCGGCATGGGCCAGCCGCATGGCGTCAGAGATCGACGCCGAAACCGATGCCGGCGGACTTCTCGCTGCCGCTGAAGGCGCCTCCCAGCGAGAAAGACGCGCGCTGGCCGATACGGCGGCCGTAGCCGACCGACAACGCCTGCTCGCCGCCCTGGAAGCCCGCGCCCACGGCGACGCGTCCACGCGGACTCTGCGAGCCGGCGGCGTTGATGGCCATGTTGAGCATGGCCGAGCCCATCGCTCCCTGGCGATCGATGCGGCGATCCTGGTGCTGCAACCTGCGATCGATGTTGTCGAAACGATCGTTGATCGTGCCTGCATCCAGGCCCACCAACTGCGCGATCCGGTTGTCGGTGTAGGCGTTGGCCGCCGACAGCGTTTCGGCGTCGCCGGCTTCCATGTCGTCGCGGATGGCGGCCTCGCGGTTGTCGGTATAGGCGTTGGCGGCGGTGCCGCCGGTGGCCACCGCGGTGTCGGTGTAGGCATTGGCCGTCGCCAGGGTCGCCTGCAACTGCGACAGGTTGACCGCATCGGTGGCGCCGGTGCCGGCGGCCACGTTGACGATGCGGCGCTCGCCGCCGACGCTGCCGATCGAGACGGTGTTGGCCTGATCGGCGATCGAACCCGTACCCAACGCCACGGCATTGTCGCCCTGCGTCGTGACCATGCTGTGCGCGCCCAGCGCGGTGCCGTTCTGGGCATGGATGGCCGAGCCGGCGCCGAACGCGCTGGTCGATTCCGCATTGGCCTTGGCGCCGGCACCGAAAGCGCTGCTGTCGAGCGCGGCGGCCTCGGTGGATTCCTCGTTCTGGCGGATACCATCGCCGTTGACGTCGCGCCAGCCGCCCACCGCGGTACCGTTTTCGCCGCCGGCTTCGCTGTTCTCGCCAATGGCGATCGCGCTGCGGCCGAGCGCCGTGGCGAACGTGCCGACCGCCGCGCTGCCCGCGCCGCCGGCGCGGCTCGAATAACCCACTGCCGTGCTGTCTTCGCCATCGGCGTAGCTGTGCGCGCCCAATGCGGTGCTGTCGCCCCCCGTCGATTCGGCATAGCGGCCTATGGCGGTGCCGCCATCAGCGGTGGCGCGGCTGGCCCAGCCGACCGCGATGCTATGGCCGCCGGAGGCATCGCCCAGAACACCGATGGCGGACTCGCCGCTGGCGTCGCCGGCGATGGCCAGGCTGCCTCGGCCAGACGCGGTGGCATTGCCACCCAGCGCGGTGGCGAAATCGTTGGTTGCCTGCGCCGAGGCACCGACCGCGGTGGCGCGCTGGCCGCTGGCGATGGTGATCTCATCCAGCCCCACCAGGCCGTCGTTGTTGAGATCGCGCCAGGTGCCGAGGGCCGTGCTGCCGAAGCCGGTGGCGAGGGCGCTGGTGCCCAGCGCGGTGCTCTCGAAGGTGGCCACGCTGCTGGTGCCCAGCGCGACGCCGCCGATGGACGCGTTGGCATTGGTGCCGCAGGCCAACGAGTTGTTGCCGGGAGCCGCCGCGCCCGCGCCGTCCTCGCCGGCGGTGGCCAGATCGCAGACATCGCCGGCCCAGGCCGGCGACGTGATCAGCAGGGACAGGACCAGCGCCAGCGGACGCAGGCGCGGGCGGGCGGGAAAAACGGAAGCAGGTTGCGGGGCTTGCATGGACGCATCTCCAGGAAGGGTAGGGAAAGCCGCGCGCCGGGGTGGTTTCCGGGCGTGTCTGGTTCCCAACCGCGCTCCGTGGCGGCCGAGCGTCATTTTTTTCCGGAGGACGCCGGGGCGCGGGCGACCATGCCTGGGTTTGTGCCTCACCGATTGCACGAGGCAAGCCGGGAAGCGCCCGCTGTGCCGCACGCAGGGCGACGCCGGACGGGTCTTCCCTCAGTACAAATCCAGTGGATCCACGTCCAGCGACCAGCGCACCCGGCGCGCTTCCGGCAAGGCGTACAGCTGCGGAATGGCGGCATCGAGCAGCCGGTGCAGCAGGCGCCGCTCCGGCGAGGACAGCACCAGCTGCACGCGGTGGTAGCCGGCGCGGCGCGGCATCGGCGCGGGCAGCGGGCCGTGCATGTCCAGCTTCGGATCGTGATCGCGCAGCACCTGCCGCGCCGCGAGCAGGAATGCCTGTGCCACATCGATCTGCTGGGCTTCCGCGCGCAGCAGGGCCAAGTGGGCGAACGGCGGGAAGCCGGCCGCCTCGCGCTGCGCCAGCTCGGCTTCGGCGAAGGCGTGGTAGCCGCCCTGGATGAGCGTGTTGAGCAGCGGATGGTCCGGATGATGCGTCTGCAGCCAGACTTCGCCGGGCTTGTCGGCGCGTCCGGCGCGTCCGGCGACCTGGATCAGTTGCTGGGCCAGTCGCTCGCCGGCGCGGAAGTCGGCGGAGAAGAGGCCCTCGTCGATGCCGACCACCGCCACCAGGGTCAGGTGCGGCAGGTCATGGCCCTTGGCCAGGATCTGGGTCCCGACCAGGATGCCGGGTTGCTCGCCGAGCGTGTCCAGGTGCCTGGCGAGCGCGTCGCGTCGCTGGGTGGTGCTGCGATCGATGCGCAGCACGGGCACATCGGAAAAGGCGGCGACCAGATGCTCTTCGAGGCGTTCGGTGCCGATGCCCTGCGGCTGCAACGCCAGGCCGCCGCAATCGGGACAGGCCAGCGGCGCCGGCTGGCGCGCGCCACAGTGATGGCATTGCAGGCGGCGGCCACCGGCGTGCACCGTCATCGGTGCGTCGCAGCGCTTGCAGTGCGCGCTCCAGCCGCAGTCGTGGCACAACAGCACCGGTGCGTAGCCGCGGCGGTTCTTGAACACCAGCACCTGGCCGCCGGCTTCGAGCGCCTGGCGGATGGCCTGCTGCAGTTCGCGCGAGAGGCCGGCCTCCAACGGACGCTTGCGGACGTCGAGCACGCGCACGCGCGGGGGCTGCGCGGCGCCGGCGCGACGCCGCAGGCGCAAGTGCCGGTAACGGCCGCCGTGGGCGTTGTGCAGGGTTTCCAGCGAGGGCGTGGCGCTGCCGAGGATGATCGGCACGTCCAGCGCCTTGGCCCGTACCAGGGCGAAGTCGCGGGCGTGATAGCGGATGCCGTCCTGTTGCTTGTAACTGCCGTCGTGCTCTTCGTCGACGATGATCAGGCCGGCTTCCGGCAACGGCGTGAACACCGCCGAGCGCGTCCCCACGATCACCCGCGCCTCGCCGCGCGCGCATGCGCCCCAGGTGCGCGCGCGTTCGTTGTCGTTGAGGCCGGAATGCAGGACGTGGACCGGCACGCCCAGGCGGGTCCGGAAGCGTGCCAGCGTCTGCGGGGTCAGTCCGATCTCGGGCACCAGCACCAGCGCCTGCCGGCCGCGGGCGAGGCAGGCGGCGATGGCGCCCAGATAGACCTCGGTCTTGCCGCTGCCGGTGACGCCATCGAGCAGGAACGGGACGAAGCCGCGGGCGGCGGCCAGCGCTTCGGCGGCAGCCTGCTGTTCCTCGTTGAGTGCCGGACCCGGGCGCGGCACGGCTTCCCCGGCACCGGCCGGCGCCGGGATCCGTTCGGCCAGTTGCCGCGTGGCCAGCGCGCGCGCGGCCTCGCGCCAACGCTCCATGCGCGCCGCGAGCTGATCCTCCGATTGCGGGCCGGCGGCCAGGTATTCCGCCAGTTGCCGGGGTCGACTGCCGGCACGCAGCCGCGCCAGACCGGTAAGGCCGGCCTCGGTCAGTTGCCATTGCCAGGCCTGTTCCGCGTCGGGTACGGGCTCGCCCTGGCGCAGGGGCGCGGGCAGGGCCGTGGCGAAGGTTTCGCCCAGGGGCGCGTGGGTGTAGCGGGCCAGCCAGCGCAGCGAGTCCAGCAGTTCGCCGTGCAGCAGCGGGGAGGCATCCAGCCATTCCTGCGCGGCCTTCAATTCGACGGCTTCGGCGGATGCGCCGGTCCCGGCCACCCAACCCACCAGTTCGCGACCTCCGAAGGGCACACGCACGCGCCGGCCCACGTCGCCGGCCGAGACGACCGAGCCCGCAGGCGGGTGGTAGTCGAACAACCGGGGCAGTGGAACGGGCAGGGCGACGCGGAGAACGACGGGGGGCGACATCGGCTCCAGTGTAGCGAGCCGGTCAAGCCACGCGGCGTGGTGGGTTGCGGGATCAATCTGTCAAAAAAATGACGAAGATCACGCAAGTGCAGGTGAGCTAAAGAGATTCCAGCTTATCCACACAAGCTGTGGATAAATCTGTGCATGTCGCCAATGCTCCACGCGCCGATGACCCATTTTCAGGCCTCCCGTGGTGGTTGGTGAAAAAAACGCCAAAACAATATTCTTCTTTTGAATCAATCATTTAATTGTGAAACCAAGCTGAAATGTGACGGCTGGCCACACCGGCCCGCACGATCGTGACACCCGCGTGACTGCTGTGCACAACGCAAATCCGCGAAAGCCTTGCGGCGCTTGGGAGAGCAGGATTCCAAGCAGTGTCAAGCGCACGGAATCACGTTGGCGACCGCTATGATTCGAGGTGATGAGCCCGCGCTTCCATGACTGATCCGTCGCCGTCCGCCGCCCCGGCGCCCCCCGCCCTGGCCGCTTTCCTGCGTGGCGTCGAGCGCCGGGGCGCCCTGTTCGCCCAGTTGCAGTGCGGAGACGCCGAACACGGCGATGTCGCCTTGGCGACCGCGATGCGGGCGTTCTCGGAACAGGCTCCCGGACTGCCGATGGCGGACTGGCCGCGCGGCTTCTGGCAGCGCCTGATGGCGTCCCCGGTCCTGCACCGGGCTCCCGCCGCGGCGCATTGGCCGGAGCCGCTGGCGCACCTCGGTGCGCTGGCGCCGGAGGATCGCCGCGCGCTCCTGAGCCGCCTGGCAGCGGGCTTGCCGGAGGATGAAGCGGTCGAGGTGCTGGGCATCGATCTGACCCATTACCGCGCGTCGCTGGCGGCGGCCTGCCCGCTGGATGCGACCGGGCAGCCCGACCCCATCGGTTGGCGGGCGCTGGCCGACGCGATCCAGCAGCAGATGCGCGAGCTTCCGCCGGAGCGGATGGCGCGGTTGGCGCGGCTGCGCGAGCGCGCACTGCGGCCGGAGCCGGCAGCGCCGCGGCCATCGCGCACCCCACCCGTTCCCGTATCGGGCGGACGCGCGCCCCGGAAGGCAGCGTCCACGCCGGGCCGATGGCGGCGCTGGGCGGTGGTGGCCATCGTGCTGGCATGCGCGGGTGGGCTGGCGGTGACCTTTTTCGCACCACCGGCCTGGTGGGGACGGATGGGCGGTACGCTGGAACAGGTCGGCGAGACCGGCCTGGGGTTGGCCGAGGAACCCGACATCCGCAGCGAAGCATTGGCGCCGGCCGATGCGCCGGCGGCCTCGGTCGCGGCGGAGGACGCCCTGCCGCTGCATCCGGATCTGGACCTGCTGCTGGACCCGGAAAGCGAATCGCTGTCGGGCGAGGCCGCGTTCCTGGCCTGGTACCTGGCGGGCCGCAGCCAGCCCTTGCCGGCGGACCCGGCAACCACCGCCGCCGATGCGGCGGCCATCGGGGAGGAAGGCCGTGACACGACGTTCTGAGTGCCTTGCGCTGGCCCTGGCCGTGTTCGCCGTCTGCGCGGCCTGGTGGGCCCATGCGCTGCCGCCCGGGGTGGAAACCGTGTTGGCGGACAGCCGCGCGCGCTGGTCCGCGCTTTCCGGGCCACAGCGTGCGCAGGTCGCCGCGCGTGCGCAGGCGTGGGATGCGTTGGCGCCGATGGAACGGGCGCGCCAGCGAGGCCGGTACCAGTCCTGGCGCGCACTGGACGAAAGCCAGCGCGCGCAACTGCGCGCGGCGGCGCAGGCGTTCGCCGCCCTGCCCCCGGAAGAACAGGCACGCCTGCGCACGCTGTACGCCCAGCAGGATGTCTCGCAGCAGCATGGCTGGGAACTAGGCCCCGAACTGGGGGCGGACTGGCCACGCCTGCAACCGCTGTTCGCCTACGTGCCCGAGGATCAGCGCGCGATGCTGCTGGCCCTGTTGCGGCAATCGGATGCGACGCAGCGCGATGATCTCGCCGCGCTGGCGCAGCGTATTCCCCCGCGGGAGCGCGCGTCGTTCCTGCAGGCGCTGCTGGAGATCGAGCCTGCGCGTCGTGGCGATTGGCTGCATCGGCGGCGGAGCCAGTAGCCCGCGGAACGACGTGGCTCAGCGGCGCGCGGCGTTCGCGAGAATCCGCCGGCTGGCGTGCACCCGATCACCAAAGCGGGCGACGCCCTCGGCACGCATGCGCGGCGCGTGATCGCGCAGATAGGCGTCGAGTGCGGCGCGATCGATCAGTCGATAGCGGACACAGCGCGCCACCCATCCGGGATCGGCGGGCGGATCCAGCCGTTCCAGGATTTCCGCTTCCCGGAACCCCGCGAAATCCAGCATTTCGCGCACGTGCGCGTCCAGCCAGCGCGCATGCGCCTCGGCGATGTCCGAGGCGATGGCGAGGTCGACCTCGTAGATGATCGTCATGCATTGATGAAGCTGGTGAGGAGGACGAACATCGCCGCGAAACTCACCAGGAACAGGTAGATCATGCCGACGGCGAGGTACTTCAGCATCGTCAGCCACCACGCCTGGCCATAGACCCGTTTCTGCATCAGCAGCAGGTAGATCGGCATCCACCACCAGAGCACGAACTGGAGCAGGCCGGTGATGCTGGCGAACCAGGCGGCATGCGGCGTGATCCATTCGTCCAGCGCCATCAGCAGGAAGATGCCGAGCAACGCCAGGCACAGCCACGCATGGCTGTACAGGGCGACCACCAGATGCTCCAGGTACAGCCGGCCCGAGCCCAGGTAGGCGATCTTCAGGAACACCGCGAAGATCGGGACCATGAAGAACAGCGCGGTGGGAATGGCCTTGAGTCCGGCGTTCTTGATCAGCTCCGGATCCTTCTGGAAGCGCTCCCAGTTTTCTTCCGCGCGATGCGCTTTCTTCTTCAGCCAGCGATCGAGGAATCCCTTGGGTTCGGCCTGCGCGTCCTCGTCCTTGTCCGTGGTCGCGGACGAGGTGGGGGGCAGGGAGGACGCAAGCGAAGCGGACGGTTCGCCCGTGGGCGTGCTGTCCGGTGGCGGAGTGGACGGCGCGTCGGCGGTTTCCGGCGCCGGTGCGGCGACCGGTCCGGTGGATTCCAGGGGCTGCTGCAGCGAGGGATGCTTCGGATCCAGCTCGGCGATGCGTTCCCGCGCCTGCAGGCGCAGCGCCTTGATGCTGCGTTCGAAGCCGATGGCGGCGCCGGGGATGTTGCCGACCGCGGCCTTGCCTTCGAGCAGGCCGCGGATGGCCTCATCGCGCTGGCGCTCCACTTCGGCGACCGTCGTCGCCTCCTCGAAATTGCCCTTGACCACCGCGTCGGGCGTGGGCTCGCCGATATGCACGGCGAACTGCGCGATGAAGAACGTCAGTACGCTGATGATGACGAACAGCCGCAACGGCGCGACGTAGGGAGCGCGATGGCCGGCCAGGTAGGCATTGGCCAGGCGACCCGGCGAACAGAGCGTGCGCAGGGTGCGGAAGATGCGGCCGTCCAGGTGCCAGAACGATTCGAATACTTCCTCGATCGCGTGGCCGGCATGGCGCAATGGATTGTGCGAGGACTGGCCGCAGTGATGGCAGAACTCGCCCTGCAATGGCGTGGCGCAGTTCTCGCACCCGGCGGGCGCATGGTCGTGCGGCAATACGTCGGTCTGGCTGCTCATCTGCGGTTGTGCTTCCCCTGGCGCGAGCGGGTAAGATACCGGCCTCCCGTGACCCGGTGCCAGCGCGCGACCGCGCGACCGTAGTCCGGCGGTCTCCCCCATGTCTTCCACCGTCTCCCATTCGCCGCGTTTCGGCGATGAGGTCCGCGCTTCCGCGAAACTTGCCCTGCCGCTGGTGCTGGGCCATGTCTCTACCGGTCTCATCGGCTTCGTCGACAACGTCATCGCCGGACACCACAGCACCCAGACCCTGGCCTCGGTCACGGTCGGCACCGCCTTGCTGTGGCTGCCGATGATGGTGCCGATCGGCACGCTGATCTCGCTCACCGCTTCGGTCTCGCAACTGGACGGCGCCAACCGGCGCGACGAAATCGGACCGCTGTTCCGCCAGGCGCTGTGGCTGTCGCTGGGCCTGGGCGTGCTGATGTTCGGCTTCCTGACCCTGGCGCCGTACGCGCTGGGCGCGTTCGGCATCGCCCCGGACATCATTCCCGGCGCCACCGGCTTCCTGCACGCGATCCGCTGGGGCGTGCCGGCGCTGACCTTCTACTTCTGCATGCGCTACCTGAGCGAAGGCATGCACTGGACGTTGCCGACCATGCTGCTGGGCTTCGGCGGCCTGCTGGTGCTGGCGCCGCTTGGCTACGTGCTGACCTTCGGCAAGTTCGGCCTGCCGGAGATGGGCGCGGCCGGGCTCGGCACCGCTTCGGCGATCACCATGTGGGTGCAGGCGACCTGCTTCGCGCTGTACCTGTGGCACTCGCGCCGGTTTGCCCATCTGAAGCTGTTCAGCCATTTCGAACCCCCGCGCTGGCCGGCGATCGCGCAGCTGCTCAGGACCGGCCTGCCGATCGGCATCACCGTGCTGATGGAGGGCAGCCTGTTCATCGTGACCGCGCTGTTGATCGCGCGGCTGGGCGCCGTCTCGGCCGCCGCGCACCAGATCGCCATCAATGTGGCGGCGCTGTGCTTCATGGTGCCGATGGGCGTCGCCGAGGCCACCACCGTGCGCGTGGGCCACGCGCTGGGCGCCGACGATCCGGCGGGTGTCCGGCGGGCGGCCCACGCCGGTTACGCCATCGTGCTGTGCACCCAGGCCCTGTCGGCGCTGGTGCTGCTGTTCGGGCATGACGCGGTGGTGTCCCTGTACACCCAGGATCTGGCGGTGGCGGCCCTGGCCGGTACGCTGCTGCTGTACGCCGCGGCATTCCAGTTCCCCGACGGCATCCAGGTGCTCTCGGCGGGCGCGCTGCGCGGATTGAAGGACACCCGGGCGCCGATGTGGCTGGCGATGTTTTCCTACTGGGGCCTGGGCATGCCGCTCGGGGCCGGTTTCGGGCTGGGCCTGGGCTGGGGACCGCAGGGCATGTGGCTGGGCCTGATCATGGGACTCACCGCCGCCGCGGTCAGCCTGGGCTGGCGTTTCAACCGCAGCAGCCGGCGCCTGCTGGCCACTCCGTGCGCCGACTGACATCGGCGCACGGTGACTAAAGGGGCATGCCGCCCCCCGGGCCGAACCGTTAAGCTGGCCCCAGGAATACCGGAGCCTCCACCCCCATGAACCAACCGCCTCCCGTCCGCGGACCCGTCGCCACCTTCTTCGTGGGCGCCTGGAACGTGGTCAATTTCGCCCGCAAGCTGTTCCTGAACGTGCTGTTCTTCGGGTTCCTGCTGTTCCTGATCATGTTCCTGATCCTGCTGGCCGGGATCAGCTCCAGCAGCGCGGTCAAGCCGGTCATCGATCGCACCACGCTGGTGGTCGCGCCGGAAGGGCGCCTGGTGGAGCAATACAGCACGGATCCGGCGACCCGCGCGCTGGCCAAGCTGCTCAATGACAAGGACGCCGAGGAAATCCAGCTGCGTGATCTCGTGCGCGCGATCGATGCGGCGCGCGAGGACAAGAAGATCGAGCGGATGATGCTGCGTGTGGACAAGCTGCAGCCGACCGGCTACGCCTCGCTGCGCGAAGTCGCCGCGGCGCTGGAGCGCTTCCGCGCCTCGGGCAAGCAGATCGTGGCGTTCGGCGAGAACCTGGGCCAGCACCAGTACCTGCTGGCCGCGCAGGCCAACGAGGTCTACCTGGATCCGATGGGTGGATTGCTGCTGGAAGGCCTGGGTCGCTATCGCCAGTATTTCCGCCAGGCCCTGCAGGAAAAGCTGGGCGTGGACGTGCACGTGTTCCGGGTGGGCGAGTTCAAGTCCGCGATCGAACCCTACGTGCTGGACGCCGCCTCGCCGGAAGCCAAGGAAGCCGATCTGTTCTGGATGAACGACGTGTGGCAGCGCTACCTGGGCGACGTCGCCAAGGCACGCAAGCTGACCCCGCAGCAACTGGCCGCCGGCATCGACACGCTGCCGGAAGGCATCGCCGCCGCCGGTGGCGATCTGGCCAAGTTCGCCCTGCAGCAGAAGCTGGTGGACGGACTGAAGACCCGCGAGGACGTGGAGAACCTGCTGATCGAACGCGGCGTGGCCGACGAGGACTCCGACACCGGTTTCCGCCAAGTCACCCTGGACGGTTACCTCGCCCACCTGGACGCGCAACGCGCCGCCACGCTGGACAAGCGCGCGCAGATCGCGGTGGTGGTGGCCGAAGGCGAAATCACCGACGGCGAGCAGCCGGCCGGCCGCATCGGCGGCGAATCGACGTCCGCGCTGCTGCGCGAGGCGCGCGACGACGAGGACGTGAAGGCGGTGGTGTTGCGTGTGGATTCCCCGGGCGGCGGCGTGTTCGCATCCGAGCAGATCCGCCGCGAAGTGGCCGCGCTTAAGGCCGCCGGCAAGCCGGTGGTGGTGTCGATGGGTGATCTGGCCGCCTCGGGTGGCTACTGGATCTCGATGAACGCCGATCGCATCTATGCCGATCCCTCCACCATCACCGGTTCCATCGGCATCTTCGGCATGATTCCGACCGTGCCGCGCACGCTGGAGAAGATCGGCGTGCATACCGACGGCGTGGGCACCACCCGATTCGCGGGCGCGTTCGACATTACCCGTCCGCTGGATCCGGCGGTCGGCCAGGTGATCCAGTCGATCATCAACAAGGGCTATGCGGACTTCACCGGCAAGGTCGCCGACGCGCGCAAGAAGCCGGTCGAGGCGGTGGACGAAGTCGCCCGCGGCCGCGTCTGGAGCGGCGCGCAGGCCAAGGAGCGTGGCCTGGTCGACGAACTCGGTGGCATGCAGGCGGCGACCGAGTACGCCGCGCAGCTGGCCAAGCTGGGTGGCGCCGACAAGTATCGCGTGCGCTACATCGAGCAGAATGCCTCGCCGTTCGCCCAGTTCATGGGCCGGATGGCCGGCTCGCGCATCGGCGCGCTTTGGCTGAAGGATTCGGACATCGCCCGCGCGATGCTCGCGCAACGCCTGCCGGAAGCGAACACGCAACTGCGCTTCGTGGAAGAGGCCCTGCAGGATCGCCAGGGCACGCCGGTCAAGGCGCTGGCCTATTGCTTCTGCGGTTACTGAGCGCTTCCCGCGTCCTGCCGCGTCAGACGAAAAAGCCCTCCGCAAGGAGGGCTTTTTTCATGCCGGCCCGCCGATGCGATGCAGGCTACTGCCGCTCGGCGGCATCGATGGCCGCGCGGGTGTCCTCGGTGGCCTTGCGGGTGGTCTCCTGGACCGCCTTGG
Organism: Pseudoxanthomonas sp.; assembly: GCF_024710765.1. Taxonomy (GTDB): domain Bacteria; phylum Pseudomonadota; class Gammaproteobacteria; order Xanthomonadales; family Xanthomonadaceae; genus Pseudoxanthomonas_A. The sequence continues at coordinate 34,583 of NZ_JANJUE010000071.1, read as the reverse complement.
CCTTGTCCAGCGGCGCCTGGATGGCGTCGCGCAGTTCGGTGGCGCGCACGGCCTGTGGTTCCGGCGGATGTTCCGTCGGCGGCGGCGTCGGCCGGCACGCGCACAACGGCAGCAACAGCAACAGGCAGGTGATCGGATGCCTCTTCATGCGATGCTCCTCCGGAATGGCTGGCGGTATGCTACCCCCATTCTGACGGAGCGACGCATGGCATCCCATCGGTGGCGACTGGACGGGCAGACTGCATTGATCACCGGTGCCAGCGCCGGCATCGGCCTGGCGATCGCGCGCGAACTGCTGGGTTTCGGCGCGGATGTGATGCTGGTCGCGCGCGACGAGGATCTGCTGGATGCCGCGCGCGAGGATCTCGCCGAGGAATTCCCCGGAAACGAAGTGGCGACAATGGCTGCCGACGTGGCCGACGATGAGGACCGGCGTGCGATCCTCGATTGGGTGGAAGATCACGCCGATGGCCTCAACCTGCTCATCAACAATGCGGGCGGCAACGTCACCAAGGCCGCGGTGGACTACACCGAGGACGAATGGCGCGGGATCTTCGAAACCAACCTGTTCTCCGCGTTCGAGCTGTCACGCTACGCCCATCCGCTGCTGACCCGGCATGCCAGTTCGGCCATCGTCAACGTCGGCAGTGTGTCCGGCATCACCGCCGTGCGCAGTGGCACGCCCTATGGCATGACCAAGGCCGCGCTGCAGCAGATGACCCGCAACCTGGCGGTCGAATGGGCCGAGGACGGCGTGCGGGTGAACGCGGTGGCACCCTGGTACATCCGCACCCGCCGGACGTCCGGGCCGCTTTCGGACGCGGATTACTACGAGGAAGTCATCGCGCGCACGCCGATGCGCCGGATCGGCGAACCGGAGGAAGTCGCGGCGGCGGTGGGCTTCCTGTGCCTGCCGGCGGCCAGTTACGTCACCGGCGAATGCATCGCGGTGGATGGTGGATTCCTGCGCTACGGATTCTGAGTCCATGCCCACGCCCAAATAGCTGCTTCCGCTGAAACTCGTGTTGACCGCCGGTGTGGGCGGAGGCGCTGTGGCCCGCATTCCGGGTCGCGCCGGAAGGGCGGGGCATCTTCGGCGAAATCGCGCTGTTCGGGCCGTATGGCGCGCTGGCCGCGGTGATCCTGCTCCTGGCCGTGGTGTTGTTCTACTGCCGTGATCTCGGGCGGACATTGGCGGCGGTATCGCCCGCCGCGCGCAAGGCGTCGCCTGCTTCGGTCTGGTGGAGGTTCGTGCTGCCGTACAACTTCATCGAGGGCTTTTTCATCATCCGCAGCGTTTCGGCCAGCCTGCGTGCGAAGGGACAGCGGCATGCCGGCTTCGCGAGCTGGCGGGGCTTCGGCGAAGGGACCGGCCTGGGCTGGTGCGGCACCCGGATCCTCTCGCTGGTGCCGAACCTGCCGGGTTCGACCGCGGGACTTGGTTGCATTGGTGCTGGGGCTGATCCACTGGCGCATGATCCGCCGCCGCGATGCATGGCGGCGTTGCGGGCTGGCGGGAGCGGCACCTGCTTCGACGAGCCGCCCGGGAAATCGGGCGCATGGTGCCGGACCGGCTTCCGTCGCCTGTCAGCCGCCGCAGGTACTCTCGGCCAGGATGCGCTGGACGCGATCGAACTCGGCCTTGTTCTTCTCGCTGGTTTCCGCACGGGTGAAGCGCCAGGCCACTTCCGCTTCGTCGCGCAGCTTCGTCCACGCCTCGCACAGTCCTTCATCGGGAACCCGCGCGCAGGTGTCGTGCACCACCTCGCAGGCCTGGCCGGCACCGCCCTGCGGATTGCCGTCCAACCCGGTGGTCTGCAGCGGTTCGCAGCGCGAGGCCGGCTCGCTGTCCTCGGTCACGTAGCCGCCGCCATCGCGGGTGGTGCAGCGGAACAGATTGGGAGGCGGCAGGCGCGCGGCGGTGTCCGCCGCCGGTGCGGAAGACGCGCTGGTGGCTGTGGGCGTCGCGGGAGTCGCGGGAGTCGACGCGGGTTCGGTGGGTGCGGCCGCGGGTTGCGTGGACATGGCCGGCGTCGGTGTCATCGGCACGGTCGCCAGCGCCTGCATCCGCTTGATCTGCTGCTTGCTGCCCTTGGGGCAGGGCATGTTCTGCACGGTGAGCGCGCCGGCGGCATCGGTGCAGCGGTAGATCACCAGTTCGTCCGCATGCGCGACGGGCGCCGCGAACAACAGCAGCCAGGCAAGGCGATAGCGCATCAGGGGTTCCTGCAATCGTTGGCCATGCGCGCGTCGATGCCGCGCTGCTCCAGATCCAGCGTTCGCCGCTCGCTGGGCATCGCGCTGCTGTAGCGGCGCAGGATTTCGTAGCGGCGATCGGACAGGCGCGCGCAGACTTCCGCCTGCGGCAATGCGTGGCATTCGTCGCGGACCCACATGCCGCCGGCCGGAACGATGATGTTGCCGGGTGGATGTCCGGGTGGCCGTGGAGTGGGAGGGAGCGGCGTCGGGCTTCCACTCCGGAAGGAAACGCTGCCGCCGTTGCCGATGCTGATGTTGCCGGAGACGCTGCCGCCGTGGTGGCGTGGCCAGGCGCCATGGGGATAACCGCCGACCCAGTACGGCACCCAGCGCGGCTGCCCTTCGCCGTTGTCGCTGACATAGCGCTCGCCTTCCAGGGTGACGCACTCGTACATCGGGCGCGGCGCATTGCGATAGACCACCCGCTCGGCGGGAGCCACCGGCGTCGCCGGCGCTTCGGGACGGCGTTCCGGCGGTATCGGCTGCGTTCCGGCGGCGGGATCGCGAGGTCGCTGCATGCTGCGGGTCTGCTGCGTTTCCCCGGGCGCACAGGGAGAATCACGCAAGGTCAGCTGCCCCTGCTTGCCGACGCAGCGGTAGATCACCACTTCCTGCGCGGCCACGGACCGGACAGGACAGAGCGGGAACAGCAGGCAGGCGATCAGGGCGATGCGCATGGCGGCATCTTGCGCGCGAAGCGGGATGTGGACAATGCAGACCGGTTCAGAGCCGAAGCGGCTGCCCGGTCAGCGCGTCGCGAATCGAGGACGGGCGTTCCAGACCGCCGGTTTCGCCTTCACTGACGCCATCGAGGCGTTCCAGCAGCGCGGGATCCAGCCCGGGGCGTTCCCGCGGCGCGGGTTGCCCGCTCAGGTTGGCGCTGGTGGACACCAGGGGGCCGCCGAAGCCCCGGCACAGGGCAATCACCGTGGGATGCGCGGTGACCCGCACGGCGATGCCGGCGTGTTCCCCGGTCAGCCAGCGCGGGACACCGGCGCTGGCCGGCATGACCCAGGTATGCGGGCCGGGCCAGCTCGCCAGCACTTCGGCCAGGCGATCGACCGGCAATGCATCCAGATCCAGGCAGGGCCGGAGCTGTTCGAGATCGGCGGCGATCAGGATCAGCCCCTTCTCGACCGGGCGCTCCTTGATGGCCAGCAGCCGCAGCACGGCGGTCTCGTCGAAGGGATCGCAGCCCACTCCCCACACGGCTTCGGTCGGGTACGCGATCACGCCGCCATGCTGGAGCCATTCCACGGCGGCGGGCAGGGACAGGGACGCGCTCATGGGGCGATTCTGCCACGGATGCCGCGGTTCACCGCGACATCCGGATATGCCGGGGCCGCTCAGAACGGCGCGTCGTCGCTCTGCTTCTTCTTGGCGACCCGCTTCTTGCCTGGTTCCACCTTGGCCGGCGTCAGCAGCGACTTGGCCGGTTCGGTGACGGTCACGACAGCCTTCTTCGCCGTGGCTTTCGTGGTGGCGGTCTTCTTGGTCGCAGCTTTCTTCGTCGCGGTCTTCTTGGCCGCGGCCTTCTTCGGCGCCGCTTCCTTCTTCACCGTGGCCTTCTTGGCGGCCGCCTTCTTCGCGCCGAAACCGCGGCGGGCCGGCTTGCCGGTTTCCTCCAGCAACTGCTGGACTTCGGCCAGGGTCAGCGAGGCGGGCTCGCGATCCTTGGGAATCTTGCCGTTGAGCTTGCCGTCGCTGATGTACGGACCGAAGCGGCCGTTCAGCACCTGGATGTCGCTGCCGTCGAATTCCTTGATGATGCGGTTGCGGGCGATTTCTTCCTTCTCGTTGATCAGGAAGACCGCGCGCGCCAGGTCGATCGTGTACGGATCGTCTTCCTTCTTCAGCGAGGCATAGGTACTGCCGCGCTTGGCGAACGGACCGAAGCGACCGATGCCGACGCTGACTTCCTCGCCGTTGTCCTGCCCTAGCTTGCGCGGCAGCTTGAACAGCTCCAGCGCGTCTTCCAGGGTGATGGTGTGCATCGACTGGCCCGGACGCAGCGAGGCGAACTCGAGCTTCTCGTCGGTGTCCTTGTCGCCGATCTGGGCGTAGGGCCCGAACCGGCCCAGGCGCACGCTGACTGGCTTGCCGGATTTGGGATCGGTGCCGAGCTCGCGCGCGCCGGTGGCTTCGCTGCGGTCGACCGATTCCTTCTTCTCCTCGATCAGTTCCTTGAACGGACCCCAGAACTTCTCCATCAGCGGGACCCATTCCTCCTCGCCGCGCGAGACGGCGTCCAGCTCGTCCTCGAGCCGGGCGGTGAAGTCGTAGTCCACGTACCGGGTGAAATGGCCGCTGAGGAACTTGGACACCGCGCGGCCCACGTCGGTGGGCTTGAAGGCGCGGCCTTCCATCTCGGTGTACTTGCGGAACAGCAGGGTCTGGATGATCGAGGCGTAGGTGGACGGCCGGCCGATGCCGTACTCCTCCAGCGCCTTGACCAGCGCCGCTTCGGTGAAGCGCGGCGGCGGCTGGGTGAAGTGCTGGTCGGCATGGATGCGATCCAGCGGCACCCGGTCGCCCGGCTTCATCGGCGGCAGCTTGCGGCCTTCGTCGTCGTCCTCGGCGCCCTTCTGGTCCTTGCCTTCCTCGTACACGGCCAGGAAGCCGGGGTCGACCACGGTGGTGCCGCTGGCGCGGAAGCTGTGCTCGCTGCCGGCGGCCAGATCGACACTGACGGTGTTGAGCGTGGCCGGCACCATCTGGCAGGCCACGGCGCGCTTCCAGATCAGTTCGTAGAGCTTGCGCTCGTCGTCGCTGAGGAAGCGGGCGACCTGGGACGGAGTCCGCAGCGCGGAGGTCGGGCGCACGGCTTCGTGCGCTTCCTGCGCGTTCTTGGACTTGGTCTGGTAGGTGTTGGGCTTGTCCGGCAGCGCCTGGGTGCCGTAGTCGCGGGCGATGACGTCGCGGATTTCGTTCAGCGCCTCGATCGACAGGCTGACCGAGTCGGTACGCATGTAGCTGATCAGGCCGACCGTGCCTTCCTCGCCGATGGCCACGCCTTCATACAGCTTCTGCGCGACCTGCATGGTCTTGCGGGTGGTGAAGCCCAGCTTGCGCGCGGCTTCCTGCTGCAGGGTCGAGGTGGTGAACGGCGGCGCGGGCCGGCGCTTGCGCTCCTTGCTGGTCACGTCGGTGACGTGCAGCGAACCCTGCGCTGCCTGCTGGATGCGCATGCGCGCGGCTTCGGCGGTGTCGCCGTCGGTGACCGTGAACTGCTCGAACTTCTGCCCGTCCAGGCGGGTGAGCTTGGCGGTGAAGGACTGGCGCGGGTGTGCGCACTCGGCCTCGATGCTCCAGTACTCTCGCGCGACGAAGGCCTCGATCTCCTCCTCGCGCTCGACGATCATGCGCAGCGCAGGCGACTGCACGCGGCCGGCGGACAGGCCGCGCTGGACCTTGCGCCACAGCACCGGCGACAGGTTGAAGCCGACCAGGTAGTCCAGCGCGCGGCGCGCCTGCTGGGCGTCGACCAGCTCGTTGGCGATCTGGCGCGGCTGGTTCATCGCCTCGCGGATGGCCCGCGGGGTGATTTCGGTGAACACCACCCGGTGCAGCGGCTTGTCCTTGAGCAGGCCGCGCTCCTTCAGGATTTCCGCGATGTGCCAGCTGATCGCCTCGCCCTCGCGGTCCGGGTCGGTTGCCAGGTAGATGTCTTCGGCCGCCTTGGCCGCCTTGGCGATGGCATCGACGTGCTTCTCGTTCTTGTCGATGAGGTCGTAGCGCATCGCGAAGCCGTTGTCCGGATCCACCGCCCCCTCCTTCGGCACCAGGTCGCGCACGTGACCGTAGGACGCCAGGACGTGGAAGTCCTTGCCGAGGTATTTGTTGATCGTCTTGGCCTTGGCCGGCGATTCGACGATGAGGAGGTGCTTGGACATGTCCTTCCGATGGGCGGTGGGGGCGGCGCGTGGCCGGCAAGGGTGGCGCAAAAGCGGGCGGCAGAGAAGCCGACGCCCGGAGCCGTGGCCCCGGGCGTTCAGGTTTCGCTATTTACTAGTGGAATCATGCCCGGGGACGGCTGTCAACCCTGAACGGATTCCGTGAAGGCCATCACTCTCCGAAACCACCGCCCAGCGCCGCGATCAGCGCGCCCATGGCCAACACGCCCAGGAGGGCCAGCAGTCCCCCCAGGATCAGGACGACCCAGGTGACGGTGCCCAATTCGGGACGCTGGCGCTCGGGATGGTGGGTGTAGGCCCACTTGTCCACCACCAGGGTGCCGCAGATCAGGTCGTGCAGGGCCTGCTTGCGACGGGTGAAGGCCGCCATCAGGTAGCCCGCCAGCAGCAACAGCGTGCTGACGAAGGTGGCGAAGAATCGGCCGATCCCGCGCCAGAAGCTGATCGTCGCGCCGTGCCTGTCGACCACCTTGATGCCGATCGCCATCTTGCCGGGCGTGGCTTGGTGGCTGGAGGCGTGGAACCAGGCGAAATAGACCGCCATGATGACGATCTGCGCCAGATAGGACAGGCCCTGCAACGCCCACCATACCGGCGAGTCGAGGGTGGCGCCGCCGTTGCTCATCAGCAATCCGACCATCGCCATGCCGACAACCATGCCGACCACGGTGTTGATGATGGTCATCACGAAGGTGTCGATGATGTAGGCCGCGACACGCTTCCAGAAGCCCGCGTAGACGATTTCGCCGCCCTGGACCGCGCGTGGCGCCATCTCGATCGTGGCGTGCGGCGCGGAGTACGGGGAAGCCTCCTGGGTTGGCGGGACTTCCGCGTTGGTCGCAACGGTGCCGGCGCCATCGAACGATGAAGGAGAAGGTGGGACATCGGATGGCCCAGGCGACGCCAACGCCGGATCTTCCGGTGATTCGGGCGACAAGGAGGTTGACCGCGTCGCAATGCCCAGTTCGAGCTCGTCCGCGAAGTCGGCGGCCGCCTGCCACTGCGACAGCCCGTCGCGCCAGATCAGCGTGGCATGGGATATCTGCCCATCGGTCAGCAGTTCCCGCAGGGTCGCGGCATCCACCGGGCCCTGTGGTTGCCGCGCTTCATCGGCGTAGTACCAGTGCTTCATCGTGCGGATCTGGCCTCAGCGGCCCGCCACCGCCGCCATGCCGACGGCGAACACGAAAAAGCCGATGTAGGCGATCACGAACAGGCCGGCCAGCACGATGATCGTCCAGGTCACCGCGCCCAGATCGCGGCGTTGCCGTTCCGGATGCGCGGTGAAGGCCCAGCGATCGACCACGAGGGTGTCGGCGATCATGTCGTGCAGGCCCTGCTTGCGTTCGGTCAGGCCGACCGTGAACGCCGAGATCAGCGTGGTCAGGCCGCAGCTGACCAGGTTGAGGAAGAAGTACGCGCACCAGCGTCCGAAACTGCGGCCCAGGGCCAGTCCCTCGCCGTTGCCGCGGGCGACCTTGATGCCCACCGCCAGCTTGCCCAGGGTCGCCTGCGAGGCGGAGGCATGCATCCAGGTGAAATAGGCGGCCTGCGCCAGGATGGGCAGGATGTAGAAGGCCAGGATGAAGGTCAGGCCAAGCGTGCCGCGCATCATGTCGTTGGCGAAGGCCTGCGGGCTCAGCGCGGCGGCGCCACCGGTGAGCATGACACCCACCATGACGACCATCAGGGTCACGACCATCATCACCATGCCATCGATGAAGGAAGCCGCGAAGCGCTTCCAGAAGCCGGCGTGCACGATGTCGCCGCCGAACACCGGTGCGGCCTGCAGCGGAACCTGCGCCGAAGGCGCCGCATAGGGCGAAGCCGGTTCGAGGGTCGGCATGGCCATCGACGTGGCGTGGGCCGGTACGGCAAGGTCGAGCTCCGCCGCCATGTCGCGCACCGCGCGCCAGCCCTCCAAGCCTTCGCGCCAGACCAGCGTGTCCGGCTGGATCTCGCCGCGCTGGAAACGCGCGCCGAGTTCCTCCGCGCTGATGGGACCCTGGCGCTGCTCGCCGACGGCGAAATACCAACTGCTCATTGTGCTTGTTGCTCCTGTTGCGTGATTCGTTGCGTGGTTCAACCGAACCGCTGCGCGGTGGCGGCCAGCCCGATGACGAAGAAGATCAGGACCGCGCCCGCCACGACGACGAGACCATACAGGGCCAGCACCACGATGGCGACCACGCCGAGTTCGCTGCGCTGCCGCTCCGGCTCCGTGGTGTAGGCCCACTTGTCCACCACCACGGTGTCGCAGATCACGTCATGCAGGGATTGCTTGCGTGCCGTGAACGCGGCCATCAGGTAGCCGATGCACAAGGTCAACGTGCTCAGGATCGTGGCGAAGAACCGCGCCAGCGCGCGCAGGAAGGAAATCGGCTCGCCGTGGCTGCGCACGACCTTGATGCCGATCGCCATCTTGCCGGGCGTGGCGTAGTTGAAGGTGGAGTGGAACCAGGCGAAATACAGGGCATTGAGCGCGATCGTGCACAGCGACGTGGTGATCGCCGTCGCCAGTTCGCCGCCGCCGGCCAGATCGCTGAGGATCATGCCGAACAGTTCGCCGCACAGGCCGACCACCAGCGACAGGATGAAGCCATCGATGATCGTCGCGGCCACGCGCTTCCAGAACCCCGCGTAGACCACGTCCTGATCCGCGACGAATGAAGGCTGCGCCTGCAGCGGTGCGCGCGCCGCCAGGTACGGATTACGTGCCGTCGCGGATTCGCCGGAGGTGGCGGCAGCCATGCGCTCGATGATCTCGGGACGCTCGTACACCGGCGTCGGCGATGGATCGCTGCCCAGGTTGAAAACCGCGCGGCCACCCGCGGGCGCAGGCGCCTCCAGTACCTTTTCCGGAGCGGGAGGCATGGCGGTGCGCGCCTCGTCCATTTCGAGGTTCGCGGCCGGGGGCGGCGACGGCGCGGGAGCCGGCATCGGCGGCACGCCAGGGCCGGACGGGAATGCGGGCGCGGCGTCGAACGGTTCAGGACGCGGCATGTCCTGCAGGCCCAGCTGCTGGGCGAGATCCGCCAGCGGCCGCCATTGCATCATGCCGTCACGCCAGACCAGCGTGTCCAGCGCAATCCGTTCATTGCGGAAGTATTGTTTCAGTTCATCCGTCGACAACGGGCCGAGCGGCTGCCGCTCGGCCCCGGCGTAATACCAAGTGGACATGCTGGTTTCCCCAAACCTTGCGCTGCGAACGTTACCGCAAGCGGTTGTCGCCGCCTAGATAGCCCGCGCCCATCGTGCCGGACCGCGGGACTGCATCGTGTTTCAGCCCCGGCACCGGACCGGCAGGAACCGGTCCTCGATGTCCGAGGTGCATCCCCACTGCCGGCTCTGGCCGTCGTAGAAAATCCAGATGGCGTGATCGTCCATCCGGGTGTTGCCGGTGCCGCGCACCCGCACTTCGACGCCACAGGTGCCATCGTCGAACTCGCCGACCAGGATGCCCGCGACATGTTGCGAAGCGTAGGCGGCTTCCGGCTGGAAGCCGTCGGTTTCGTTGTCGGGGCACTGGCCCGCGGCGAGATGGCGTTCGACCAGCGGCTTCAGCGCATCGCCCGCGGCGATCGGCTCCATCAGCTTCGCGCGCGAGGTGTAGTCGTGGTAGGCGGGCAGGGCGATCGCCGCCAGGATGCCGATGATCGCGACCGCCGGGATGATCGCGGCGAGACAGACGATCAGGATGATCATCCCGCGACTCATCTTGCGTGGCGCGGGTGCGGCCGCGTAGGCGGCGCGCGGCGGCGCGTTCATGGGCCGGCCCGGCAGTGGCGGCGGCAGCGACGAAGCGGCGCCGCCGTCCAGCCCCAGTTCCGCGGCGACGCCGCGCAGCGGTTGCCATTGCGCCATGCCTTCGCGCCAGACCTGGGTATCCAGGAATATCTGGCCCTGCCTGAAACGCGCGGCGATTTCATCCGCCGTGAGTGGTCCGACGTTGCGTCCGGGTCCTTCCGCGTAGTACCACTGGGCCATGCTTTCCCCCGAAAGCAGGTTGAAGTCGGCTCAGTGTACCGGTTCAGGTTCGTCGACGAACATCTGCGTTTCCATCCAGGCGTAGGCCGCTTCGGAACCGGGCTGGTTGAACAGCACCATCAGCACGACCCACTTCAGGTCGTCCAGATCCAGCTCGTCCTGGTCCAGCGCCATCGCCCGGTCCAGCACCAGTTCGCGCTGGTCGGCATCAAGGATGCCGTGCTGCTCCAGGAACATCAGGAAGCCGCGGCCTTCCACGTCCAGCTTTTCCAGCTCGGGGCCATGGAAGATGCGCGTGGGTCCGCCCACGCGCGGCTGCGTCGCGCCCGGACGCTGGTCGGCCAGCGCATCGAGCCAATCGAAAGCCTTGTTGATTTCGGCGGGGCTGAAGCCGGCCTGGATCAGGCCGTTCTGGAGAGAGTCGCGGTCACGGACGGGATCCGCGTCCTCGGTGAAATAGTGTTCGAACAGGTACAGCAGTACATCCAGAATGCTCTCTTTCATTGCCCCTCGGCCTGCGCACGGTGGCGCTGTGGAGGAAAGAAACTAGCCTTTGCGGCAGTAACGGCCGTGTTCGACCGATACGCGTCCATCCAGTTCCATGGCGAGCAGCATGGAGGACAGGGCGGCGGTCGTCAATCCGGTCCGTTCGGACAGTCGATCCATACCGGTTGGGTCATGACCGAGCGCGTCCCACAACTTCTGGTAGTTGGTCTGTCCGGCCAGCGGGCCGTGAACCGGTCGACCGGGCGGGCTCCGTTCAGGTTCGTGGAGGTGATCGCGCAGGATTCGGGCGCAGCCGGCGAGTTGGGGCGCGAGCGCATCGAGCACCTCGCCGGCCTGTTCGACCAGGCCGGCGCCATCGCGGATCAGCCGATGGCAGCCGCGCGCCAGCGGGTTGTGGATGGAGCCGGGCACGGCGAATACGTCGCGCCCGCTGTCGGTCGCCTGGCGGGCCGTGATGAGGGCGCCCGAACGCTCGGCGGCCTCGATCACCAGGGTGGCCAGGGACAGCCCGGCAATGATGCGGTTGCGCCGCGGGAAGTGGCTCGGATGGGCGCCCGTGCCGGGCGGATGCTCGCTGACCACCGCGCCCTTGCCGGCGATGCGTTCGCGCAGGCGATCGTGCCGACGCGGGTAGGCCTGGTCCGGACCGGTGCCGAGGACGGCGACGGTCGTCCCGTCCGTCTGTTCCAGGGCGCTTTCATGGGCGGCGGCATCGATGCCGGCGGCCATGCCGCTGACCACCACGACACCGGCGCGGGTCAGCGCGCGGGCGAACGCGGCGGCGTTGTCTCGCCCGCCCGCGCTGGGCGAGCGGCTCCCGACCACCGCCACCGAGGGTCGCCACAGCAGCGTCGGATCGCCATCGACGAACAACGCCAGCGGCGGATTGGGACCGTCGCGAAGCAATGGCGGATAGTCCGGCGAATTCCATCCCAGCAGGTGGTGGCTCTCCGAGGCCGCCAGCCAGTCGCGGCCGGTGGCCAGGGGCTCCGGCGGTGGCGCCAGGAGCGCGCCGACCTGCGTTTCGTCCAGGCCCGCCGCCCGCCAGGCGCCGGCGCCGGCGCGGATCGCGGCCCGGGGCGTGCCGTGCCGTTCCAGCAGGCGCCGGCGCACAGGGGTCGCGCCGCCGGCCAGGACCAGCCGCAGGAGGGCGTCGGGAGCGTCATCAGGGCAGGACATGGAAGCAGCCTAGTCCGGAGACGACGACGGCGCCCTCGGGCGCCGTCGCGATGTTGCGTAGGGTTTGTCCGAACGATCAGTAGGTCGCGTCCGGATGCTTCAGTTCGTAGCCCACCCGTGCGGCCTTCACCCCTTCCATCACCAGGCCGTAGCTGACCTTGTCGAAGGTGCGGAACACCATCACATGGGCGGCGTATTCGTCCGGCAGGCTGACCCGGCCGGCGCCGTTGCGCTGGGAATCGTCCATGCGCGAGGACTTGGGCCAGCGCACCTTGTTGGCGACGTGATCACCCTTGCGCCACACCGACAGCACGGTGCCGTTGTCGATGCCTTCGCGGCTGCCGCCGGAGATGGCGACCACGTCGCGCGGGCCGCCCGAGGTCAGCGCGTTGGCGACCGCGAGGATCTGCAGCTTGCCTTCGGCGATGGCGGAGGCCGGCGGATGCGGGAAGAACTGCAGGTCGTACGGCTTGGCTTCCACCGGCACCACGCGATCACCGGCGCGCACTTCCTTGCCGCTGTCCTCCAGGGTCAGGGTGACGGTTTCGCTGCCGGGCACGCTGCCGCGGGTGATGGTGCCGACGTTGACCTGCTCGAGCTCGTAGCCCAGCAGTTCGACCGGACCGCCGTCGGACAGCGCGGAGCTGGACCACTGGCGGTTCCAGTCGGCCGGCGCGCCCTTGATGCGGGCGCCGCGGAAATCCAGGTCTTCCTTGTAGGTCAGGTACTCGCCGCTCGACTTAACCCGGGTCTGGGTGTAGCGCAGGCCCGGCCGCACGACGGCGTAGCGCTGGCCCGGCTGGGCCTGGTCCAGGCCCAGCACGTAGACGCTCTGGCCGGCAGTGGCGCGCAGCATGTTCTCTTCCAGCCCGGCGACGTACGGCAACTGCTTGAAGCTGTCGGTGATGCTGAGGTTCTTCAGGAACGGCTCGACATCGGCCAACGGAATCGCGTTCAGCGGGGCTTCCTGGCGCGGACCGGCCTGGACGGCCACCCGATCCAGGTAGGCCAGGCTCAGCACGTCGCCCGGGTAGATGAGATGGGGATTCTTGATCTGCGGGTTGGCCTGCCAGATCTCCGGCCACAGCCACGGCTTCTTCAGGAAACGGGCGGAAATGTCCCAGAGGGTGTCCCCCCGCTTGACCACGTAGGTGTCCGGGTGGTCCCCCGCCATTTCGGCGGCGGCGGCATAGCTGCCCACGGTGATCGCCGCAACGGCGAGAACCGTACGAAAATGTTTAAACATGGCTGTATCTACCTGATTCCCCGACAGGTGGTCCGCACTATAGTCCAGAAAACCCGGCGCAACGCAAGCGCCCGAGTTAGAATCCGTGAGGCCTTGCCGGATTCCACTGGCGCCCCCATCTCGGACACACCATGGCACTGCTTCCCATCCTCGAGTTCCCCGATCCCCGGCTGCGCACCAAAGCGGTGCCGGTCGAGCCTGCGCGGGTGACCGAGCCGGCCTTCCAGCAGCTGCTGGACGACATGTTCGAGACCATGTACGAAGCCCCGGGCATCGGCTTGGCCGCCAGCCAGGTGGACGTGCACCAGCGCTTCATGGTGATCGACATCAGCGAAGAAAAGAACGAGCCCCGGGTGTTCATCAACCCGGAGATCATCGAGCGCGCCGGCGACCAGGTCTACCAGGAAGGCTGCCTGTCGGTCCCGGGCATCTACGCCGACGTCACCCGTTCCAATGAAATCACCGTGCGCTTCGTCGACCGCCGGGGCCAGGCGCAGGAGCTGCGCGCCGATGGCCTGCTGGCGGTCTGCATCCAGCACGAGATGGACCATCTGGACGGCAAGCTGTTCGTCGATTACCTGTCGCCGCTCAAGCGCGAGATGGTGCGCAAGAAGCTGGCCAAGCAGCGTCGCCAGGCCGCAGCCTGACGGCCCGACGGCCGCGGGATTGGTGAGTCGGGAATCGGGATTCGCAAGGGCATGCCTGCGGGTCGCGTCGACGGCCATCTCCTCCCTTCCTTCCCGGATATTCCACCTCCATGAGAATCGTTTTTGCCGGTACGCCGGCGTTCGCCGTTCCCAGTCTGCGCGCCGCGCATGCGCGCAATGAAGTGGTGGCGGTCTATACCCAGCCCGATCGTCCTGCCGGCCGCGGTCGTGGCCTGACTCCTTCGCCGGTCAAGCTGGAGGCGATCCAGCGCGGCATCCCGGTGCTGCAGCCGGAATCACTGCGCAGGAAATCCTCGCAGGAGGCACTGCGCGAACTGGCACCGGATCTGATGATCGTGGTGGCCTACGGCCTGATCCTGCCGCAGGCGGTGCTGGACATCCCGCGTTACGGTTGCTGGAACGTGCACGCCTCGCTGTTGCCGCGCTGGCGCGGCGCCGCGCCGATCCAGCGCGCGATCGAGGCGGGCGATGCGGAAACCGGCGTCTGCCTGATGCAGATGGAAGCCGGGCTGGATACCGGCCCGGTGCTGTTGTCCCAGCGCACGCCCATCGGCGAGCAGGAAACCGGCGGGCAGCTGCACGACCGCCTGTCCGAACTGGGCGCGCGCGTGCTGGCCGACGGCTTGGGCCTGCTGCGCGCGGGCATGCGCCCGATGGCGCAGCGGCAACCGGAAGCCGGCGCCAACTACGCGCACAAGCTGGAAAAGCACGAAGCGCGACTGGACTGGGCGCAGCCGGCCGACGTGCTGGCGCGCAAGGTGCGCGCGTTCGAACCCTGGCCGGTGGCCGAGGCCAGCGTGGCCGGCGAGCGCCTACGCATCCATGGCGCGATCGCGCTGGATCTGGCGCATCGCGCCGAGCCCGGCACCCTGCTCGCCGCAGGCCGCCAGGGCCTGGACATCGCCTGCGGCCAGGGCGCGCTGCGCCTGCGGGTGGTCCAGCGCGAGGGCGGCAAGGCGATCACCGCCGCCGACTACCTCAACGCGCGCCGGGATCTGGTGAGCGCGTGAACCCGGGCACGGGCGCCCCCGTCCGCGCGCTGGCCGCGCAGATCCTCGACGCGGTCGCGCACCGCGGCCGATCGCTGAAGGCGGAACTGGCGGCGGCGCTGCCGCGGCTGGAAGATCCGCGTGATCGTTCGCTGGCCGAGGCGATCTGCTTCTCCGCGCTGCGCCAGCGCGTCCGTTACGACGAAGCGCTGAAGCGCTGGATGCAGAAACCGCTCGGCCGCCGCGACGGCGAACTGCGCGCGCTGCTGTGGGTCGGCTTTGCCCAGATCGATGCGCTGCAATTGCCGGCGCACGCGGCGCTGTCGGCGACCGTGGAAGCGGCGCGCGTGCTGAAGCGCACGCACCAGGCCGGCATGGTCAACGCGATCCTGCGCCGCGCCCAGCGCGAGGGACTGCCCGTGGCCGCGCCCGGACAGGCATGGCCCGAATGGTTGCGCGCGCGGGTGCGCGGGGACTGGGCGGAGCAGGCGGACGCCATCTTCGCCGCCAGCGCGGAAGCCGCGCCGCTGTGGTTGCGGGTCAATCGCGCGCGCATGCCGGTGCCCGATTATCTGGAACGGTTGCGCGAGGCATTGCCGGGGCTTTCGGCGCAGAAGGCACCCCTGGCCGCCGACGCGATCCGCGTCGATACGCCGGTGGCGGTGGCCGCCTTGCCCGGCTTCAGCGCGGGCGATGTCTCGATCCAGGATGGCGCCGCGCAACTGGTGGCGGATGCGCTGGCGCCAGCGACCGGCGCGCGGGTGCTCGACGCGTGCGCCGCGCCGGGCGGCAAGGCCGCGCATCTGCTCGAACGCGATCCGGGCCTGCGCTTGCTGGCGCTGGACGTGGATGCGCGCCGCCTGCAACGGGTCCGCGACACGCTGGCCCGGGTCGGTGTGCAGGCACGCCTGCAGACGGCCGATGCCGCGGCACCGGCCGCCTGGTGGGATGGACAGGCATTCGACGCGATCCTGCTGGACGCACCCTGTTCGGCGACCGGCATCGTCCGTCGCCAGCCGGACGTGCTGCTGCATCGCCGGCCGGAAGACATCGACGCCCTGCGCGCGCTGCAGGCGCGCCTGCTGGATGCGGCCTGGACCGTGCTGCGGCCCGGCGGCGTGCTGCGGTATGCCACCTGCTCGATCCTCAAGGACGAGACCGAACGCCAGATCGACGCCTTCCTGGCCCGCACGCCCGATGCCCGCGCCGAAGCACTGGATGCGCGCTTCGGCCATGTTTCCGGTGCGGGACGCCAGCGCCTGCCCGGCGAGGACGGCATGGATGGTTTCTTCTATGCGCGCCTGGGTCGCACCGCCGGGGCGTGAGCCGGCCGACATTGATGGAACGGGGACGCCGGTTCCGACAATTGGCTAACGGTTCGCCGGTATCATCGCGCGCCATGATCAAGACCGACGACAAGACTGCGTTCTGGTGGTTCCTGCTGTTCGCGCTGGTGGTGATCGGCGCGGGGCTGGGCATGCGCGCGCCGTGGCCGGCCGACGAGCCGCGTTTCGTGCTGGTGGCCAGGCAGATGTGGGAGTCCGGCCAATGGCTGTTCCCGCACCGCGGCCAGGAGCTGTATCCGGACAAGCCGCCGCTGTACTTCTGGATGATCGCGTCCACCTACGCGGTGGTGCGCAACTGGAATGTCGCCTTCCTCATTCCCTCGCTGCTGGCGGCGCTGGGCACGCTGGCACTGACCTACGACTTCGCACGCCGCGCCTGGAACCGCCAGGCCGCGTTGTGGGCGGCCGGCGCGGTGCTGTGCGCGATGCAGTTCGTCTACCAGGGCAAGCGGGCGCAGATCGATCCGACCGTGGTGTTCTTCATCACCCTGGGCATGTACGGACTCGGCCGACACCTGTTGCTGGGGCCGAACTGGCGCTGGTACTGGCTGGGCTGCTTCTCCGCCGGCTTGGGCGTGATCAGCAAGGGCGTGGGCTTCCTGCCGCTGCTGGCGCTGGTTCCCTACGCGCTGATGCGTTGGCGCGGCTGGCAGGGCCTGAGCACGCCGGCGCCGAAGGGCGCGGGGCGGTGGTGGCTGGGCGGGGCCAGCTTCCTGCTCGCGATCGCGCTGTGGTTCGTGCCGATGGTGGTGACCGCGCTGACCAGCGGCGATCCCGAACATCGCGCCTACCTCAACGAAATCCTGTTCCGCCAGACCGCGACCCGTTACGTCGCCGCCTGGCACCACCAGGCGCCGCCGTGGTACTTCCTGGAAGTGATCGCGCTGTTCTGGCTGCCGTTCTCGATCTTCATTCCCTGGCTGATCAAGCCCTGGCGCGAGGCCTGGCGCCGGCGCGACGCGCGGGTATGGTGGCCGCTGGCGTGGATGCTGCTGGTGCTGCTGTTCTTCAGCGCCAGTCCCGGCAAGCGCGACATGTACATCCTGCCCGCGTTGCCGGCGCTGGCTTTGGCGGCCGCGCCGTTCCTGCCCGCGCTGGGCGAGCGACGCGACGTGCGCGCCGCGTTGCTGGCGTTCGCGATCGTACTGGGCGGGCTGTTGCTGGTGGCCGGCGGCATGGCCTTGTCCGGCGACCCGCGTTTCGAATTGAAGCTGGAAGCCGAGCGCGGCCTGGCCGGCGATCCGCATGCGGACCGGTTGTGGCTGGCGCTGGCCGTGATGGGCGGGCTGATTGTCGCCGCCGCGCTGTGGCTGCGGCGTGCGCGCGCGGTCGCGTTGACCCTGGTGACCGTGCTGGTGCTGTGGGTCGGCTACGGCATGGTGCTGGCACCACTGCTGGACGGCGAGAACTCGGCGCGCGACGTGATGGCCCAAGCGCGTGCGCGCGCCGGCCAGGACACCGCCATCGGCCTGGTCGACTGGAAGGAACAGCAGTTGTTGCAGGCCCGGGGCGAGGTCACCGAATTCGGTTTCCGCGCGCCGGTGGAACAGCAATGGCAACGCGGCCTGGCCTGGCTGCACGAGGCGCCCGCGCAGCGCGTGCTGATGGCGCAGGACGCGACCTTGCCGGCCTGCGTCGATCGCGAACGCGCACACGCGCTGGGTTCGGCCAATCGCCGCAGCTGGTGGCTGGTGGACGAGGCGGCGGCGGCGGCCTGTCGCTGATCGCCGACGGCGATCAGGGTTCTGCCAGCAGGGCCCGATAAACCGCTTCGGTGGCGTCGGCGAAGCGTTCGATACCGAACTCGGCGAGCGCATGCGATCGCGCGGCGATGCCCATCGCGGCCACTACGTCGCGGTGGTCGAGCATCCAGCGCAGGGTCTCCGCCATGGCTTCGTGGCCATGTACCGGCACCACCCAGCCATCCTCGCCCGGTTGCAGGTTCTCCGGCAGGCCGGCGTAGTCGGTCACCATCACCGGCTTGCCCATCGCCATCATTTCGCGGCAGGCGAAGGAAATCGTCTCGATGTCGTGCGAGAGCACGAAGCCGGCGTCGAGCGCGGCGATGATCGGACGCACGTCGTCCAGCAGGCCGGGGAAATGGAACTGCGGTTCCAGTCCAGCCCCGCGCACGATCTCACGCTGGCGCGTGGAAGGCGGCTGGCCCGCGATCACCACCTGCACGCGGCGGCGTTCGTCGGCGGACAACAGCGCCAACGCGGCGACCAGATCGGTCCAGCCCTTGTAGTCGGCGGTGCCGGCGCTGCTGCCGATCAGCAGCGCGTCCGCCTCCGGTGCGAAGCGTGCCCGCTGCGCGCGCGCGTCCACCACCGGCCAGGGGGTGAAATGCGTGGTATCCACCCCGTTGTAGACCGTCTGCGGATGGCAGGTGCGGTAGGGCGTGGCGTCGAGCTGGTGGCGCACGTACTCGCACACCGCAATCGCCTTGTCGGTATGGAAACGCGCGCGCCAGACGTGTTGCAGGCCGCCCATCGGCTTGGTGTTGTGCTTGGTGAGCACGATGCGCGGGCGCGGAGATATCCCGCGCAGCGCGGCGATGGCGATGCGGTGATCGGCGGACCCGTTCACGTGCACGATGTCGAACCGGTGGGCGCGCAGGTAATCGCGCAATTGACGGACGGCGCGGGCACGCTCGCGCAGACGGCGCAGGCCATTGGGAAAGGGCTGGGCGAGCGTGTGCACGCCGGGCAGCGCGGCGGCTTCGGCCAGCAGGCGACTGCCGGCGGGCGCGGCGACATGGACCTCATGCCGGGGTCCCAGCGCGCGTGCCAGTTCGCGGATGTAGGTGGTGTGGCCGCCGCCGCTGCCACTGTGGAAATTGGTGTAGAGCAGCTTCATCGACGATGCGGTTGCCATGCGGGGGCGGGCTAGGGGGCCCCGGGATCCTGCAACAACTCGGGATGGCCGTCGATGCCGCGTTCGCAACGGGTGATCTTTTGCGTGCGGGTGGCATGGAACAGGCGGTTGTTCGGCAGGCTCATGTCGTCCACGTCCGGTGGCGCGCGCGAGTTGTGCCACAGATGCACCGCCAGCGCGGCCCACTTGAGCGCCCGCCGGCGCAGGCCGGTGTTCTCCAGCCGCGCGGCGAGCTCGCGATCCTCGGCGCCGTAGCCTTCCATGCGCTCGTCGAAGCCATTGACCTTCAGCAGGTCCGCGCGCCAGAAGCTCATGTTGCAGCTCATCACCCGGCCACCGTTGCGCGAGCGCGCCTTCCAGCGCGCCAGCCAGGGCTGGCGGAAGGCATACAGCCGGCGGGTGCCGTCGAACTCGTCGAAATCCGCCTTGACCCAGGGCGCGAACACCGGCCGGCCACCGGCCAGCAGGCGCGCGCTTTCGGCGACGGTGGCCTTCAGCCGGCCACCCTGCAGGAAGCATCCTGGTTCGGCGAAGCGTTCGTGATCACCGACGAAGTCCGGGTGCAGGATCATGTCGCCGTCGAGCAGGATCACGTAGTCACCGCGGCTGGCGGCGATGGCGCGGTTGCGGCAGCGCGCCGCACGAAAACCGCGATCCTCCTGCCACAGGTGGCGCACCGGCACCGGCAGCGCCTGCTGCCAGCGGGCGACCACTTCGGCCGTGTCCGGCCGCGAACCATCATCGGCGACCAGTATTTCATCCGGCATCCTGCGCTGGGACGCGACGCTTTCCAGCACCCGTTCCAAGGCTTCGGGCCAGTTGTAGGTGAGGATCGCGAGGGAAATCTTCATCGGATGCGCGGCCGGTCGGTGGATGCGGCCGGCAGCGACAGGCTGAGCGCCAGCGGCAGCCAGATGATCAGCCAACCGGGACGCGGGCTGTCAATCAGGTGCGGCAGATCGAACTGCACCATCACGCTGGCGAACACCCACAGGCCCAGCACGACCCGGCCGATCACCTCGTCGCGATGCCGCCAGGCGCGCCAGCCCAGCGCCAGCCAGAGGGCCGACCACAGCAGCAGTCCGGGCAGGCCGAGCTCGACCGCGATCTGGGTGAACAGATTGTGGGTATGGACCTGGTCCATGCCCATGCCGCCCTGGACCGGGATGGTGAAGCGCGCGCCCTGGCCCATGCCCAGCCAGGGATGCTGTTCGAACAGACGCCACGCGTAGTGCATGATCTGCGGGCGGAACGACCAGCCGCGTTCACTGAGTTCGGGGTAGGCCGCCGCGATCACGCCCAGCCCGACCACGCCCAGTCCGAGCAGCCGCCGCCAGGCGCGCTCGCGGTTGCGGATGGCGAGCAGCACGAAAATCGCGGCGAACAGCGCGGCCCATGCGCTGCGGGAGTCGGCCAGCACCAGGCAGGCGACCATTACCGCCATGGCCAGCCACTTCAACGCGCGCCGTCCCGGTGTCTGGAAACGCCACGGCCACAACCACAGGAAACCGGCGCCCATCGCCGCGGCGATCAGGTTGGCATTGGCCATCACGCCGAATCCGGTCACCCGGCCGTCGGCCGGCGGGTGGATGGCGAACCGGATCATCGCCGCGACCGCGGTCGCCGCCAGCACGCCCGCGCCGCCCACCAGCAACCAGCGTTGCCGGCGCGAATCGTCGCCGACGCCGTGAAACCAGGCGAACAGGAACACCAGCACGCTGAGGGTGCGCAGGATTTCATCCAGCGGACGCGCCGCGTTGGTCCAGGCCAGGCTCAGCGTGGACCAGGCGAACAGCGCCATCAGCCAAGGCATCAGCGGCCGCCGCCCGAATTCGCGCCAGCGTTCGAAGCGAGCGAATCCCAGGATCAGCGCCGGCAGGTACAGGCTCAGCACCAGCAGGTACTGGTAAGGCTTTCCGGGGTTGAACGAAGCGCCCGCCGGCAGCGCGCACATGCCGGCGACCAGCGCCATCAACCCCACGCACAGCGTGTTGCGCCAGCGATCCGCGATTCCGGCGCCGCCGATGGTGGCTGCGGGTGACGCGTCTTTCACTGCCGGCATCTCGCGCGGTCCGCGCACAGGCGATGGCGTGCCCGCCGGGGCATCCGGATCGCGTGCGCGTGACAGGGAGGGGCGGTGGGGTTGCGCCGGCGGCAGGTCAGGTGCGGGGGAAGAGGGAGAAGTTCGGGAGGTCAAACACGGCGTCCGGCAGGCCACGGGGATGCGGGGGCAATCCACCAAGCGTAAGGCAAGCTACGGCCCGGAACAAAACCAGGATCGGGTTTTGTTGAGCGGGTGTGAAAAGAAGGCGGCGTCCCCGACGGGCGGTCGCCTAGCCGGAGCGCTTGCGGCTGCGGACGATGCTCAGGATGCGCTCCAGGCGCTTCCACCAGGGCAGGCGCGCGCGCCAGCACAGGTCGATGTAGCGGCGCGCCTCGGCCCAGTCCGGATCCGGCTTGGTCCGGTACTCCAGCTTGGCCAGTTCCAGGCAGGAATCGTCCATGCCGGCCGTCCGCGCGTAGTGGGCGATCAGGCCTCGCGACTGCAGCAGGCCCAGGAAGGTCGTGCTCCGGTTCTGCTGCGCCCACCAGCCGTTGTTGCCGTGGATGCGATAGCCAACCTGGCCAGTCGGCAGGAAGTACTTGCGCGCGCCGAAGATGCTGGCGCCGAACACCAGGCAGTTGTCGGCCGAGATGCGCCAGGTCGCACTCACCTGCGCCGGCAGATCCATGCACTGGCGCGCGTAGCGCAGCCGCAGCGACAGCGCCGAGGTCGGCGCGCCGTACCAGTAGGTCAGGGCATAGGTGCTGATCGCGGTATAGCCGAGGTCGACGGCCTGCCTGGCGAAACCGATGCGACCTTCCTCGTTGCCGAACAGATCGATGTCGGAGAACACGAAGCCGATATCCTTGCGCTCGTCGTAGATCGCGCCGATCTTCTCCAGGTAATCCGGCTGCCAGCGATCGTCGGCATCGAGGAAGCAGACCACGTCCACGTCGGCATCCACGGCGGCCACGCCGCGCTGGAAGGCCGCCAGTTGGCCGCCGTTCTCGCCGAACAGCAGCTGCACGCCCGGATGCTGGCCATAGTGTTCGTTCAGCAGGGCCTGCGAACCATCGGTGGAGCCGTCGTCGACCACCAGGATCTGCGCCGCGCGCCGCCCCTGCGCCAGCACGCCGTCGACCGCTTCGATCACGAAGCGGGCATAGTTGTAATTGGTGATGATGACCGCGAAGCGGGTCATGCCTGGCCCTCGGCCAGCAGTTTGCGGAAGTAGCCGATGGTTTCCTTCAGGCCGTCCTCCAGTGCCACCTTCGGCTCCCAGCCCAGCTTTTCCCGGGCCAGGGTAATGTCCGGCTGGCGCTGCTTCGGATCATCGGAAGGCAGTGGCTGGAAAACCAGCCGCGATGTTCCGCCGACCAGGCCGAGCACCTTCTCCGCCAGTTCCAGCATGGTGAACTCGCCGGGATTGCCGATGTTGACCGGGCCGGTGAAGCCGCGCTCGGTTTCCATCATCCGCACGATCACCTCCACCAGATCGTCCACGTAGCAGAAGCTGCGGGTCTGGCTGCCATCGCCATAGATGGTGATGTCCTCGCCGCGCAGCGCCTGCACGATGAAATTGCTGACCACCCGGCCGTCATTCGGATGCATGCGCGGGCCGTAGGTGTTGAAGATGCGTACCACCTTGATGTCCAGCCCATGCTGGCGGTGGTAGTCGAAGAACAGCGTCTCGGCGCAGCGCTTGCCCTCGTCGTAGCAGCTGCGCAGGCCGATCGGATTGACCCGGCCCCAGTAGCCTTCCTGCTGCGGATGCACTTCCGGATCGCCGTAGACCTCGCTGGTGGAGGCCTGCAGGATGCGTGCGTCCAGGCGCTTGGCCAGGCCCAGCATGTTGATCGCGCCGTGCACGCTGGTCTTGGTGGTCTGCACCGGATCGTGCTGGTAATGGATCGGCGAGGCCGGGCAGGCGAGATTGAAGATGCGGTCCACTTCCACGTACAGCGGGAAGGTCACGTCATGCCGCATCAGCTCGAAGTAGGGATGGTTGAGCAGGTGCGCGACATTGCGCTTGCTGCCGGTGAAGAAGTTGTCCGCGCACAGGACGTCGTGTCCGTCCCCGATCAGGCGATCGCACAGGTGGGAACCCAGGAAGCCGGCGCCGCCGGTGATCAGAATGCGCTGCATGAACCACTCTCGAAGAAGGAAGAACGCCGCCAGCGGCCACGCGGTGGCGCGCCGGGCAGGCGCATATTGTCACGGCAGGGTCGATGCGGGGGAAGGGCGCGAACGCGCGCGGGGCCGGTTCAACGGTGCCGGTTCATGCCGGCGGACGGATCGCCTGCAAGCGCTCGCGCCAGGCCTGGAACATCAGCACGCCCCACAGGTGGGTGTGCCATTTGCGCTGGCCGGCCTGGAACTCGTGCCAGATGGCGCGGATCGGCGCCGGATCGAAATGGCCTTCCTCGCGCAGGCGGCGCTCGTCCAGCTGGGCCTCGGCCCAGTCGCGCAGCGGGCCGCGCAGCCAGTCGCCGACCGGCGCGCCGAAGCCCGATTTGGGCCGGTGCACCAGCGAGGCGGGCAGGTAGCGCTCCAGCAGGCGCTTGGGCAGGTGCTTGAGCTGGCCGTCGCGGTACTTCATCGCCAGCGGCAGCGACCAGGCGAACTCGACCACCCGCCAGTCCAGCAGCGGCGCGCGCGCCTCCAGGGCCACCGCCATGCTGGCGCGGTCGACCTTGGTCAGGATGTCCTCGGGCAGGTAGCAGGCGAAATCCAGCGCCATCAGCCGGTCGGCGGGTCCGCCATTGGCCGGCAGCGCGGCGGGATCGTCGTAGGCGGTGATCGCGCGGCGGGCGCCGCGCACCACCCGCTCCGGCTGCCGCCAGCGGCTGACCCGTTGCAGGGCGACGCCCTGCAGATCGACGGTGGCCAGTTCCGCGCGCGCCGCCGCCAGGCCGCCCAGCCGCGAGCGTTCGCCGGGGTTGCCGGCCAGGCGCGCCAGCAGGCCTCGCGGCAACCGCGCCAGGCGCGCGTCGTTGCGCAGCGCGCGCAGGTAGCGACCATAGCCAAAGAACAGTTCATCGCCGCCATCGCCGGACAGCGCCACCGTCACGTGCTGGCGGGCCAACCGGCACAGCAGCGCGGTCGGCAACTGCGAGGAATCGGCGAACGGCTCATCGAACATCCGCGCCATGTCCGGCACCAGATCCAGCGCGGCGCGGCCATCGGCGTGCAGCTCGGTGTGATCGGTGCCCAGGTGCTTCGCCACCGCCGCCGCATAGGCGCTCTCGTCGTGGTCGGTGTTGTCGAAACCGATCGAGAAGCTGCGCACCGGGCGGGTGGACTGCGCCTGCATCAGCGCGGTGACCAGCGATGAATCGGTGCCGCCGGACAGGAACGTCCCCAGCGGCACGTCCGCTTCCATGCGCAGGCCGACCGCGTCGCGCAGCAGCGCATCCAGCGCGTCCAGCGCCGCGTCCTCGTCGCCAACGAAGCCCTGCGCGATGGCCGCCTCCTGACGCTGGCGCGCATTCCACCAAGGCTGGGGCGCGCGCACCGGATCATGGCCGGCATCGCCCGCCGCCAGCGTCGCCGGATCCAGGCGCAGCAGGGTGCCGGCCGGCAGCTTGTGCACGCCGCGCAGGATCGCGTACGGCGCCGGGATATAGTCCAGTCGCAGCAGCAGCGCCAGCGCGTCGGGATTGACCTCCGTGCGCAGGCCCGGATGGACCAGCAGCGCGGACAGTTCGCTGCCGAACACCAGCGTGCCATCGGTGGTCCAGCCGTAGTACAGCGGCTTCTTGCCGACCCGGTCGCGCGCCAGCCACAGCGTGCGTTCGCGCCGATCCCAGGCCGCCAGCGCCAGCATGCCGTTGCCGCGTTCCAGCGCCGCCTGCACGCCCCATTGGGCAATGGCCGCCAGCAGCACCTCGGTGTCGGAATGACCGCGGAAGCGGTGTCCCAGCGATTCCAGCTCGGCGCGCAGCACGGCGTGGTTGTAGATCTCGCCGTTGAAGGCGAGCACCCAGCGGCCATCGGCCGACACCATCGGCTGATGGCCTTCCGGGCTCAGGTCCAGGATCGACAGGCGCCGGTGCGACAGCACCAGGCCGGCGTCGGCGTCGACCCAGGTGCCGCTGTCATCCGGACCGCGGTGGGCGATGGCCACGCCCATGCGTCGGCCGAGGGCATGGAGTTCGTCCGCGTCGCTGCGCGGTTGGGGCGACCAGGCGCCTGCGATACCGCACATGGTCAGGGCTTGTCCTGGTCGGAAGGCGCGGGCGAGACCACCGGCTGCCCGTTCTGCAGCAGCCACAGCATGATGGTCTTCTGGCGCACGTAGTTGGCGCGCACATAGGCATAGACCAGGCCGTGCCAGCCGTCGAGGAAACCGCCGCGCAGCAGGTAACCGCGCCAGAAGCGCCAGGCCGGCGACAGCACCAGCTTGGCCAAGGTGGCGCGCTTGCCGCGCGCGAAATCGTGCTCGGCCATCATCCGCGCGTAGCGCTGGGTCTTGAGCAGTTGCTGTTCCAGCGAGCGGTAGGGGTAGTGGACCAGATCCCCGCGCAGGGTCTTCACCGCGCCGTCCACGCTGGCGGCCTCGTGCACCTCGCGCTTGCCGCGCCAGCCGCCGCGGCGGCGATCGAACAGGCGCAGCACCCGATCCGGGTAGGCGTTGCCATGGCGCAGGAAACGACCGAAGTAATCCGACAGTCGCGCGAACCGGTAGCCGGCAGCGCCGTCGAAGCCCGCGTCACGGGCCGATTCGATGGCCGCGCGCAGGGTGCCGTCCACGCGCTCGTCCGCGTCCAGGCACAGCACCCAGTCGTGGCGGGCCTGCTCGACCGCGAACTGCTTCTGGCTGCGGAAGCCGTCGAATGGCCGCTGCAGCACCCGCGCGCCCGCCGCCTGCGCGATCGCCACGGTGGCGTCGGTGGAGTACGAATCCACCACCACGATTTCGTCGCAGAACGCCAGCGAGGCCAGGCAGTCGCCGATGCGGTCCGCTTCGTTAAACGCGATAATGCAGGCCGAAATCGGGACCCGGTGGTTCGAGGAGGCGTTGATGGCGGATTACCTGTTGTTTGCGACGGAACGCTATGCGCTGCCCATCTTGCAGCCGCTGGCCGATGCGCTGCAAGCCGCGGGTCACGGCGTGCACGCCTGGTTCGTCGACGGCGCGGCGGGCGCGCGCCTGCCCGCGCCGGTGCGGATGATCGACACCCCGCGCCAGGCCGTCGAACTGCGTCCGCGCGCGGTGTTCAGCGCTGCCAACTGGGTGCCCACGTTCGTGTCCGGCGCCAAGGTGCAACTGTTCCATGGCTTCAACGTGGAGAAACGTGACGCCGCCCGCGGCCATTTCCGGGTGCGCGGCATGTTCGATCTGTACTGCACGCAGGGACCGGCGACCACCGCGCCGTTCGAGACGCTGGCGCGCGAGGCGGGTCACTTCAAGGTGGTCGAAACCGGCTGGCCCAAACTGGATCCGCTGTTCGGCCCGGAAGACGCGCGGTCGCGGCAATGGCGCGCGCAGGCCGGCGGCCGGCCGGTGGTGATGTTCGCCTCGACCTTCACCGAGCGGCTGAGCGCCGCGCCGCACCTGTACGACGCGATTGCCGCGCAGGTGGCGGCCGGCGAGCGCTTCTGGCTGCTGACCCTGCATCCCAAATGCCCGCCGGAACTGTTCGAACGCTATCGCGCGCTGGCCGGCGCGAACGCGGTGTTCGTCGAAACCGAGGATCTGATCAGCGCCGAGCGTGCGGCCGACGTGCTGGTGGCCGACACCACCTCGGTGGTCAGCGAGTTCGTGGTCCAGCGCAAGCCGGTGGTGACCTTCCGCAACCGCGCGCCCAAACCGCACATGATCGACTTCGCCGATCCGGCGCGCCTGCCGGAGATGCTGGCGCGCGCCTTCGTCCCGGACGATGCGCTGCGCGCCGCGCTGGCCGACTATGCCACCGCCATCCACCCGTACCACGACGGGCATTCCTCGCAGCGGGTGATGCTCGCCACCGAGCGCCTGCTGCGCGGGGAACTGGGATCGCTGGGGCGCAAGCCGATCGGCAGCCTGCTGCGCGGACTGCAGATCCGCAAGGATCTCGGCTACTGGGGGCCGGCCGCGCGCTGAGCGCGCTACCAGCGCAGGCGGCGGCGGGCGAGGGCGTCGGCCAGGCGCAGGTAGATCGCCTGCACCTCGGCTTCGGGCAGGAAACGCAGCCGCAACGGCGGGCCCAGGCCACGGTCGCCGGCGGTGTCCAGCCACAGCGTCGCGGTGCCCAGCCAGCGATCCACCGGCGTGCGGCTCAACCGCAACGCCTGCAATTTGTCGACCTCGGCGAACCGCCACCAGCGCGACCACCAGCCGCCACGCACCGCGATCAGTTCATCACCGATCGCATGGCCGGAACGCCGCGCGTTCTGCCACGCGGCCCATCCGGTCAGCGGCCATAGCAGCAGCGCCAGGGTGGCCCAGGCGCCGAGCGGGAACCCGATCGCGATCGCCAGCAGCGGCGTGAGGACCAGTCCGGGCAGCCATAGTCGCCACGCCGCCCGCATCGGCATGGGGCGCCACTGCGTGGGCGGCCAGGCCGAATGCGGCAACAGATGGCGGACGAGGACGTCGCAGGCATCCGGCGTGGCAATCGGCGCCAGCACCTTGAGCGCGCGGCCATCGTCGTGCTCGACGCGGCTGGCGACCGCGGTGTCGATATGCAGGCTGCGCCGCTTCAGCCAGCGCTGCACCACGCCTTCGCGCAGGGTCCAGGCCTGGATGCGTCGTCGCGACACGCTGTTGCGCAGTCGGGTCAGCAGGCCGCGTTCGACGGTCAGCCGGCGATCCGCCTCGCTCAGGCGGAAGCCATGGAACTGCACCAGTGCCAGCAGCACCGACAGCAGCCGGGTCAGCACCACCACCAGCGCGATCACCGCGAGTGCGGCCAGCACGCCACTCTGCCAGCTCCATTCCAGGTGGCTCGCATAACCGAACGCCTCGCGCGAATAACGCTGCACTAGCCGCGCCATCATCTTGTCGGGCAGGACCTGCCACGCCAGGCCGAATGCCGCCGCGACCACGACCATGCCGCGATTGGACGCCAGTCCCAGCCGGATCACTTCCGCCAGCGGCAGCGCCAGCAGCGTGTTCGCGGCGGGCGCAACCGGTGCGTCGACCGACGTGGCCGGCGTGGTCTGGCCGCGATGCCGGATCAGGTTCTCCAGCGCGTTGGCCGCCGACAGGCTCAGCACCCGCATCTCCGCTTCGGGCTTCTGCCCGCCGGCCGATTCCAGCCGCACCTCCGCCACCTGGAACAGGCGATGCAGCAACGACTGGTGGATGCCCACGTTGTGGATGCGTGCGAACGGAATCTCGCGCAGGCTGCGATGCAGCCACCCACTGCGGATGGTCAGGCCGTCGCGGCCGATCCGGTAGCGGTAGGTGAAGTACTGCACCACCGACACCACCACCAGTACGCCGACCGCGATCACCGGCCCCAGGTTCGCCCACAGATTGTCCGGATCGCCACGTCCGCCGAACACCACCAGCGCGATCAGCGGCAGGATGAACTGCTTGAGCTGCTGCACCAGCACGAACAGCCACGACCACGGATGCAGCCGCTGCTCCACCGCCATCGGCAGGGCATCGGCGGAGGGAAGGGGAGGCGGCTCGGGAGCGCTCACAACGCGTCGTCGAGATCGAGCTGGCGGGCCAGCCGATCGCGCAGGCGCTCGGCGTCGGCGGCATCCAGCGCCTGCACGTTGACCGTGGCCTGGCGGGTGCCGGCGGTATGCACCACCAGGGTGGCCAGGCCGAGCCCGCGTTCCAGCGGCCCGCGCTTCAGATCCAGGTGCTGCACGCGCGAAATCGGCACATGGGTTTCGCTCTGCCACCAGTTGCCGCGCCGCACGGCGAAGCCGGAATCGTCCAGTTTCCAGCGCGTGCGTAGGTGCCGGCGCACGCTCACCCACGCGCCCAGCGCCGCGCCGATCAGCAGCGCGGCCGGCGCGCTCAGCCACGGCGAACCCCAGCCGCTGGCCTGGCTGACGAAGGCGGCGCCCACCGCCAGGGGGATGCCCAGCATCACGCCGCCCAATGCGGCCAGCCACGCGCCGCGCGTCGGCAGCGGCTGCCAGCCCGGTGCGGTATCCGGCACCGCGACCGGCACGACGGGAGGCAGGTCGCTCATCAGTATTTCCCTTCCTTCGCTTCGTTGTAGACGCTGTAGTCGAGGACGTAGTCCTGGCCCTTGCGATAGCTGTTGAGTCGCTGCCGCATGCGCTTGATGGTCGCGACCTGCGCCTTGCGTTCGGTGATCTCGCCAGGCACCTTCGCGATGGCGTCGTTCTGGTAGGCGATGGCCTCGTCGAAGCGTTGGTTGGCGGCCAGCGCCGCGGCCACGGTGTCAAGTTCGCTGGCGTCCAGCTTGTCCTTCCGTTCCATCATGAACTTCGCCAGTTCCAGCGCGCGCGCTGGATCGCGCTGCGCGGGAATCGGGCAGGTCGCCAGCGTCCATACCTGTTCGTTGCGCGCATGCTCGATGCCCGCCTCTTCCGCGCGCGCCTGCCAGTCGGCGGCCTGCCGGCAATCGCGGGGAAGCCCGGCCAGCCCTTCGGCATAGAAATGCGACAGTTCGATCATCGCCATGCCGTTGGACGCATTGGCCGCGCGCTGCAGGTGCGGCAGCACGCGCCGGTAGTGGGCATCGCCGAACTGCGACGGGTCCTGCATCAGCAGGCCGGCGGTGTACATCGCCGCGCGCGCGTTGCCGTTGTTGCTGGCGCGCTCCAGCCATTCCAGGGCTTTCTTCGGATCGTGCCGCACGTACTGCGGATTCTCGTCCAGCATCATCGCGCCCAGCGCCAGCTGGGCCAGGCCGTCGTCGGCTTCGGCCTTGCGTTCCAGCGCTTCCACCCGGAAGCGGAACACCGTGTCGTAATCCGGCCACTGTTCGTTGAGGCGGATGCGCGCGGCGGCATCGTCCACAGGCGCGCGATCCAGCACCGCCAGGCGCGGAGGCTCGGCTTCCAGGATTCGCCCGAGCACGAACTCGGTCATTTGGGTGTTGGTCACGCCCGCGTTGGTGGTCGATCGGTCGAAGGCCGCCGATGCCTCCAGCGTGGAGGATTCCAGGCGGTACTTCCAGCCGTCCTTCTCGTGCACGAAATCCGGGCCGAACTGGAAGTTGCTTTCGGTGGGAGATCCAATTTCGGACACCGCGTGATCGCCGGAAATGGTCACGTGGGTCAGCGAAACGGGACCATCCTCCTCGTCGCTGCGCACCGAGATCCAGCCCTTGCTCGCGAACAGCCGCGCCACTGCGATGCCATCCAGCTTCTTCAGCGCGGCCTCGTCCTGGGTGGCGCGCAGCAGGTAGACCTTGACCCGATCATCCGAAGGCAGGCGCCGCAGCTGTTCGGCCGAGGCGTACAGCGCGGCGTCGCGCAGGAACGTGAAATGGGTGAAGCTGGAGGCCGCCAGCAGATCCGCGCTTTCCGGCTTGCTCGCGTTCACCAGTTCCGCATAGCGATCCCAGGCGCGGCTGACCGCGTTGATTTCGGCCAGATCATCGCCCGCCGCCAGTGCCGGCGCCGCCCACAGCGCCAGCCACACACCCATTGCACGCATGTCGTCCCCTTGTTGCGTTCGAATCGTCCTGCGGGTTCAGAGGTAAGGATTGTCCTCGCCGCTGCCCGGTGGCCGCAGCGTATAGCGTTTGTACGTCCACTGGTACTGGGCCGGATCGCGGCGCGTGATCCGCTCCACGCCGGCGTTGAGCGCGGTGACCGCCACCACCGGATCCGGATCGGCGATCGCTGGCTCGGCCGGCTCGATGTGCAGGGCGAAATCCGGGCCGTCGCCGATCCGTTCGCACCAGGCGAACAGCACCACCGCGCCAGTGCGCTCGGCCAGCCGCGACAGCAGCGTCATGGTCAGCGCCGGTACGCCGAAGAACGGCGCGAACTCGCCGTCGCCCGCCTTGGGCTGCTGATCCGGCAGGATCGCCACCACACCGCCATCCTTGAGCTGCTTCCACAGCTGGCGCACCGCCGGTCCCTCGGCGCGCACCTGGGTGATGTTGGCCGCGCCGCGCGCGCGCAGCAGGAAGGCATCGCCCACCGGCGATTCGGGTACCCGGTACACGAACGCGTACGGCCCGCGCGAGGCCAGCCATTGGTTCAGCAGCTCCCAGTTGCCGTAGTGGGGCGCGGCGATGATCACGCTGCGGCCTTCGGCGCGGGCCTGGTCGTAGAGCTCGGCACCATGCAACTCGCGCAGGCAGGCCAGGTTCCGGGCATGCGGTTGGGTCCAGAAGCGCAGGGTTTCCATCAGCTGGCGGGTGGTTGCGCGCAGGATGTCCCGATGCAGCGCCTCGCGCGCGGTCGCGTCCAGGTGCGGAAAGGCCAGTTCCAGGTTGCGCCGCGCCACCCGGCTTTCGCGGGCGTCGGTGCGCCGCCACAGCCAGGCCAGCCGGTCGCCCAGCCAGCGCAGCAGCGGCCAGGGCAGGCGCATGAACCCGGCGATCGCGGTGTGGAGGAGTAGGGCGGTGGTCTGCGGCTTCATCCGGATCAGTCTAGCGGTTGACCGTGACCGCCCGCGCCGCGAGCATGGCCGCATGCTTGCCTTGATACAGCGGGTCACCCGGGCGTCGGTGACCGTGGACGACGAAACCATCGGCGCCATCGGCGGCGGCCTGCTGGCCCTGGTGGCGGTGGAGCCGGGCGATGCCGAGCCGCAGTTCCAGCGCATGGCCGAGCGCCTGCTGGGCTACCGGGTATTCGCCGACGCGGCGGGGAAGATGAACCGTTCCCTGGCCGATACCGGCGGCGGCCTGCTGCTGGTCAGCCAGTTCACCCTGGCCGCCGACACCCGCTCCGGCATGCGCCCCAGCTTCACCACGGCGGCCCCGCCGGAGGAGGCTGAACGGGGATTCAACCGGCTGGTCGAAATCTGCCGGCAAAAGCACGCGCCAGGGGTGGAAACCGGGCGTTTCGGTGCCCATATGGTCGTCAGCCTGGTCAATGACGGGCCTGTGACCTTCCTCCTGCGGCCCTGACGTTCAGGGAAGCGGGAACAGCGTGTCCTCCCGGGTTTCCGGGGACGGTGGCTGGTCCGGGCTGGTATAATACTAGGTTCCTTCCTCCTCTCATGCCGGTGGCGCAACCTCCATGGCCAACGAACGTCCTGCCCAACAATCTGAAATCAAGCTGCTGATCAGCAAGGGTCTTGAGCAGGGCTACCTGACCTACGCCGAAGTCAACGATCACCTGCCGGACGACCTGGTCGACCCGGAACAGATCGAAGACATCATCGGCATGATCAACGGCATGGGCATCGACGTCCATGAAGTCGCCCCCGATGCCGAAACCCTGCTGCTGTCCGACGGCAACACCGGCGGTCGCGAAGTCGACGAGACCGCGGCCGAGGAAGCCGCGGCCGCGCTGACCTCGCTCGACACCGAAGGTGGCCGCACCACCGACCCGGTGCGCATGTACATGCGCGAGATGGGCACGGTCGAACTGCTGACCCGCGAAGGCGAAATCGCCATCGCCAAGCGCATCGAGGAAGGCCTGGGCCAGGTCCAGGCTTCGCTCGGCAACTTCCCGTGGTCGATCGAATTGCTGCTGGAAGAGTACGAACTGCACAAGACCGGCAAGAAGCGCCTGGCCGAAGTCGTGGTCGGCTTCAACGACGTCGAGGAACCGGCCGAAGAAGTGCCGGAAGCCGTGGAAGCGTCCGACGGCGACGCCGACAGCGATGACGACGACGATGACAGTGGCGACGACGCGGCCGAAGAGGCCGCGCCCACCGGTCCGGATCCGGAAGAAGTCGCCCGCCGCATGCAGGCGCTGGCCGACGGCTACGCCAAGTTCAAGAAGGCGCACGCCAAGAACGGCCCGGACAACAAGGCCGTCACCAAGATCCGCACCGAAATGGCCGAGGTCTTCGTCACCCTCAAGCTGCCGCTGGCCCTGACCGACACCCTGGTCCGCAAGCTGCGCGACGTGGTCAACGAGGTCAAGGACCACGAGCGCCGCGTGATGCACCTGTCGGCCAACATCGCCAAGATGCCGCGCAAGGACTTCCTGCGTGCCTGGGAAGGCAACCAGACCAACCTGGGCTGGGTGGACGAAGTCCTCAAGCGCAAGCAGAAGTGGTCCTCCGGCCTGCGTGAAGTGAAGGATCAGATCATCGCCGAGCAGGAAGCCACCATCGCCGTCGAACAGGCGATGCACCTGCCACTGGCCGAGATCAAGGAAATCAGCCGCGCCATGGCCTACGGCGAAGCCAAGGCCCGCAAGGCCAAGAAGGAGATGGTGGAGGCCAACCTGCGCCTGGTGATCTCCATCGCCAAGAAGTACACCAACCGCGGCCTGCAGTTCCTCGACCTCATCCAGGAAGGCAACATCGGCCTGATGAAGGCCGTGGACAAGTTCGAATACCGCCGCGGCTACAAGTTCTCGACCTACGCCACCTGGTGGATCCGCCAGGCGATCACCCGCTCGATCGCCGACCAGGCGCGCACCATCCGCATCCCGGTGCACATGATCGAGACGATCAACAAGTTGAACCGCATTTCCCGCCAGATGCTCCAGCAGTCCGGCCGCGAGGCCACCCCGGAGGAGCTGGCCAAGGAAATGGACATGCCCGAGGACAAGATCCGCAAGGTGATGAAAATCGCCAAGGAGCCGATCTCGATGGAAACCCCGATCGGCGACGACGAGGATTCCCACCTGGGCGATTTCATCGAGGACACCAACGTGGAGTCCCCGATCGACAACACCACCAACATCAACCTGCAGGAAACCGTCCGCGACGTGCTGGCCGGCCTGACCCCGCGGGAAGCCAAGGTGCTGCGCATGCGCTTCGGCATCGACATGAACACCGACCACACCCTGGAAGAAGTGGGCAAGCAGTTCGACGTCACCCGCGAGCGCATCCGCCAGATAGAAGCCAAGGCCCTGCGCAAGCTGCGCCACCCCAGCCGCTCCGAACAGTTGCGCAGCTTCCTGGACATCGACTGATTCCAGCCAGCAGGCAAACCGAGCAAGCAAAGAACCCGCCGCAAGGCGGGTTCTTCGTTTCCACCCCCGCCCCCCGCTACAATGGCCCGGCAGCGGGCCTATAGCTCAATGGTTAGAGCAGAGGACTCATAATCCTTTGGTTCCAGGTTCGAGTCCTGGTGGGCCCACCAGATAGACACCAGTGTTCCCGTCTGGTCGTTTCGACATAAGTTGCTCCAAAAGGTCAACTTATGTGAGATTTCCAGCATAAGTTGAAGACAAGACCAACGTTGGGCCTTGGGAATCAACGGATTACTCTCTGAGGTGAATTGGGAAGGTCGGAGAGGTTTGAGGACATCCCGGGGGATTCCTGATTTCCGGGCTTGCTGGCCAGCGCTCAGCCGAAGCGGACTCTGGTTGACCATTCTCCGCAGCCACTCTTTCACGGCGGCGACCGGGGGTTCGAACCCCCGTGGGGAGGTCGACCTTGGTGTAATGCCCCTTTCGACCCAAAGCGGTCTTTGCGAGACTGCGCTCACCCGCGCGCCACGCTCACGTTAGTAGCTTGCCGCGCTCAGGAGCGATGCTTGGCCAGGCAAAGTTGTATCCCATT
>NZ_JANJUE010000057.1 GCF_024710765.1 Pseudoxanthomonas sp. | reverse complement strand
CGGGTGGAGGCGATCGGCGACGCCCTGCATTTCGCCATCCCGCCGCAATGGGAGGGCGGCCAGGGCGATCTGTCGTTCGACGGACGCCTGCGCGACGGCCGGCTTTCCGGCACCCTGCAACTGCCCGACGGCAGGCAGCAGACCTGGAGCGCGGTGCGCGCGCCGTCGCTGCACCGCACCACACCGCCGCGCTGGGGTGAACCGATCCGCCTGTTCGACGGCAAGAGCCTGGACGGCTGGCGCGCGCTCGGCGCGTCATCGCAATGGACGGTGGAAGGCGGCGTGCTGCGCAACGTCAAGGCCGGCGCGAATCTGGTCAGCGAACGCCGCTTCGAGGATTTCAAGCTGCACGTGGAACTGCGGTTCCCCAAGGGCAGCAACAGCGGCGTGTACCTGCGCGGTCGTCACGAAGTGCAGATCGCCGACACCTTCGGCGAACCGGCCAGCGACAGCCTCGGCGCGATCTACGGTTTCCTCGCACCCAGCGAGGATGCCTCCGGCACGCCGGGCGAATGGCAGACGCTGGACATCACCCTGGTCGGCCGCCAGGTCACCGTCGCGGTCAACGGCAGGACCGTGATCTGTGATCGCGAGATTCCCGGCATCACCGGCGGCGCGCTCGACAGCGACGAAGGCGCGCCCGGTCCAGTCCTGTTGCAGGGCGACCATGGTCCGGTCGAGTTCCGCAACCTCATCCTGACCCCGGCGTTGTGAGCATGGCCAGGGACGACGACACCTATGACGCCATCGTCATCGGCTCGGGCATTTCCGGTGGCTGGGCCGCCAAGGAACTGTGCGAGAAAGGCCTGAAGACGCTGGTGCTGGAACGCGGCCGCAACGTCGAACACATCAAGGACTATCCGACCGCGTGGCTGTCGCCGTGGGAGCTGCCGCACGGCGGCGCGCTGACCCGCAGGTACCGGGAGGAGAACCCGGTCGCCTCGCGCATCGCCGCCGAGGACGTGCTGCACTTCTTCACCCGGGATGCCGATCATCCCTACGTGCAGGAAAAGCCGTTCGACTGGATTCGCGGCTACCAGGTCGGCGGCAAGTCGATCATGTGGGGCCGCGCCTGCCAGCGCTGGAGCCGCTACGACTTCGAAGCCCCCGAACGCGACGGCTACGGCATCGGCTGGCCGATCGGCTACGACGACATCGCGCCGTGGTACTCGCACGTGGAGAAGTTCATCGGCGTGTCCGGTAACGCCGACGGACTGGAGTCGATGCCCGATGGCGAGTTCCAGCCGCCGTTCGATTTCAACTGCGTCGAGAAGGCCTACAGCGAAAGGATCCGCAAGCACTACGGCGACCGCTACGTGGTGCAGGGGCGCTGGGCGCACCTGACCAAGCCCGAAGCGATCCACATCGAACAGGGGCGTGGCCCCTGCATGTCGCGCAACATGTGCTGGCGCGGCTGTCCTTACGGCGCCTATTTCAGTTCCAATTCCTCCACCCTGCCGTGGGCGGCAAAGACCGGCAATCTGACCATCCGCCCCGACGCCGTGGTGCACTCGATCATCCACGACGAGCGCAAGGGTCGCGCCGCGGGGGTGCGGGTGGTCGATGCGCACACCAAGGAAATCACCGAGTACCGCGCACGCATCGTGTTCGTGAACGCCTCCGCGCTGAACTCCGTGCTGATCCTGCTGAACTCGATTTCCGCGCGCTTTCCGCACGGCCTGGGCAACGACAACGGCCTGCTCGGCAAGTACGTCGCCTTCCAGAGCTACCGCGCCAACGGCGGCGGCCTGATCGACGGATTCGAGGATGGCTATTACTACGGACGCCGGCCCTCGGAGTGCATCATTCCCAACTTCCGCAACCTCAAGCGGCACGAGATGGATTTCGTCGGCGGCTACACCACCTTCACCGGCGCCTTCCGCGAGCGCGGCGCGCCGTCGTCCGCGCGCATGGGCGGCGCCTACAAGGACGCGCAGGCGCAACCGGGCCAGTGGAAGATCTACATGTACATGCAGGGCGAGACCATTCCCAAGGAAAGCAACCACGTCCGCCTGCACGACAGCCTCAAGGATGCCTGGGGCATCCCGCAGCTGGTGACCTCGGTGGACTACGACGACAACGACGAGAAGATGGTGCGCGACTGGCGCGAACAGGCGAAGGAGATGATGGAGGTCGCCGGTTGCCGCGACATCCAGACCGCCGACACCCAGTGGTATCCCGGACGCGACATCCACGAGATGGGTGGCTGCCGGATGGGGCGCGACCCGGCCACCTCGATGCTCAACCCATGGAACCAGCTGCATGCCTGCCCCAACGTGTTCGTCACCGACGGCGCCTGCATGACCTCCACCGGCAACCAGTCGCCGTCGCTGCTGTACATGGCGCTGACCGCGCGCGCGGTGAATCATGCGGTCGAGGAAATGGGGAGGCAGAACCTGTGAGCGGCACGCCCCGCGACCTCACCCGCCGCGAGGCGCTGAAGGCCGGCCTGGCCGGAAGCGCGCTGGCCGCGACCGGCCTGCTGGGCGGCTTCACGTCCGGCATCGCCGGTGCGGCGTCCTCCACCGCGCAGGATGACCAGGTGCTGCTGGAAGACATCGCCGACATCCTGCTGCCGACCACCACCGCCTCGCCCGGCGCCAAGGCGGCGGGCGTCGGCACGATGATGGCGCGGGTGCTGGCCGACTGCGAAAGCCCGGAAACCCAGCAACGGGTCGCCGCCGGCCTGCGCGCCTTCCGCGACACCTGCCGCGCGCGCGGCGGCGATTTCGCATCACTGCCCCTGGCCGAACGCGAACGCCTGATCCGCGATATCGATGCCATCGCGCAGAAGGAAGGCGACGCCCACTGGTTCAACAGCGTGCGCACGCTCGCGGTCAACGCCTATTTCACCTCCGAGGTCGGCCTGACCCGGGCGATGCGCTACGTCCCCGTTCCCGGGCGTTACGACGGATGTGTGCCACTCGAACCCGGACAGCCGGCGTGGGCGTGATCCGCGCGTCCGTTCGGGCGGTCGTCCGCCGGAATCCCGTCAGCCGCTAGCCAGAACGCGCCAGGAGGCACCATGCGTCCCCTTCGCTATTCCATCAACCTCACCCTCGACGGCTGCTGCCATCACGAAGGCGTATCCACCGACGAGGAACTGCATCGGCACGCGGCCGAAAACATCGCGCGCGCCGACGCCCTGCTGTTCGGCCGGGTGACCTACCGGATGATGGAGGAGGCGTTCCGGCCGCCTGTCCAGACCGGCGTCGTGCCCGACTGGATGGAGCCGTGGATGCTGCCCTTCGCCCGCACCATCGACGCCGCGAAAAAATACGTGGTGTCGAACACCCTGGCGCAGGTCGACTGGAACGCGGAACTGCTGCGCGGGGATCTGGCCGAAGCCGTCCGCCAGCTCAAGCAGCAACCGGGCAACGGCCTGTTCACCGGTGGCGTCACGCTTCCCAAGGCGCTGGCGGAACTGGATTTGATCGACGAGTACGAGTTCATCGTGCATCCCCGGCTGGCCGGTCACGGCCCGACCCTGTTCGCGGGCCTTCCGGCGGGCATCGACCTGAAGCTCGTGGGCCGACATGAGTTCGGCGGCGGAGCGGTGGCGCTGAGGTACGAGCCCCGCCGCTAGCCACCCGGCCTGGATGCTACGCTCTGCCCGCCGCTCCTTTCCGGGAAACATGGCGCGGCCCCACCCGAATGACAGGTGCTCCATGTCGGACGTCGCGATCAACCTGCGGGACAAGCTGTCCCGGTTCTCCGAACACTGGTCCCCCCGCGTCATCGCCGAGATGAACGACTACCAGTTCAAGCTCGCCAAGGTCCAGGGCGAATTCGTCTGGCACGCCCACGCCGACACCGATGAAGTCTTCATCGTCCTGGACGGCGAGCTGACCCTCGAATTCCGCGACAAGGCCGTGCGCCTCGCCGCTGGCGAAATGTACGTCGTCCCCAGGGGCGTCGAACACCGCCCCGTCGCCGCCCGCGAATGCAGCATCCTGCTGGTGGAGCCGCGCGGCGTGGTGAACACGGGCGACGCGGGCGGGGCTTATACCGCGAAGAATGATGTGTGGGTGTAGTGGCGTTTCTTCGCCCCTTTGCCGCGCCGGATGCCACCCCACAACCAGAATCGACTTCCAAGGATAGAAGCTCGTGAAGCAGTTTTTCGTTGCCCTGATCATGATGTGTACAAGTTGTCATGTCACGGGCAATGGGTCTCTGGCCGGTCTTGGCACAGGCGAGAAAGACATGCTTGCCGGTGTCCGCCCAGACCATATCCTTGAAGCATGGGGTGGGGAAATTCATGGAAAGGACCTCGGGGAATGGGGCGGCGAGGTGACGTTCCGCGAACAGAATGGCCATGAGTATCAACTGATCGATGACAACAGCCGGGGTATCTTCGATATGCCCTATGGCGTCATTGCGATCACCGGGTTGGCCCATCTTGGCGAGAATCGTGGGAGTGTCTACGTCATCAGACGCGGAAATTCGACCAACCGTGTCACGGCCACCAAGACACTGACCCTGCCCGGTTGGCCTTGCGAGACGATCGCCTCGAAGAACGAGATCATGCTTCGCGTCTTTCGTGGCTATGGGCCCGTACCTGACCGTCCTTCAAGTCCGCTGTACGCTTGTTACTCGCTTCAATCCCCCAGCACGGTCCAGCCGACGGTGTGTCCTGCCGTCATTCCGGAAGGTTGCTTTCATTAGTGCCAATATCTGTCTGATGGAAATCAGGAGGTCTCATGGGGGTTTCCGCCAGTTGGTTGGCCGTTCAAGGCAAGGATCCGGAACATGTCCTCGGCGCATTGGGCTTGTCGCGCACCGGGGAGAAAGAAGAGTTTCCCGATTCCGAGCTCAGCTGCGTTGAACTGCCTGGAGGATGGTTTCTCGTCCACATCAACCGGTTCGACTCCCCGCTGTCCTCGCAGGCGACGCTCGCTTCGCTTTCCGCTGGCTGCAGGTTGGTGGCATGCCGCGTCGAGGAACACGTGATGTACAGCGCTGCGACCTGTCTCGAAGATGGCGTGCGGATGTGGCATGTGGAGCACGACGCGCAGCAGGACATCTACCACCTGTCATCGGAGGGGAATCCTCCCTCCGGATTTGCACGGATCCATGCCACCCTGAAAACGCAGCAGGACGCAGCAGTCGGCGCCGATGCGGATGTCGATCACATCTTCGATGTGCCTGTCGCGCTCGCCGAAACAATGACGTCGTACCGTCATGACAAGGAACTGGAACTGGACGATCCGGAGCCTTTCGAAGTCCTCGCCCGGGAAGTCTCCGCATCCTCGAAACCCTGGTGGAAGTTCTGGTAGCCACGCCCGTGGCGCTCACTCCACCTCCATGAACACATACTCGTTCTGCGCATCGCGCAGGGTCAGCGTCCGCCCTGTCGACGATGTGCCGGCGACGAACGGCGGTGGCGGGCTGGGAATCGCACCGGCGAATTCCACCGCGCCGTTGGCATTGACGCGCGCGGCCATGGGCATGTCGAAAGCGGCGAAGTGGAACACCGGATTGCCGCCGGTATTCTCCACCCGCAGTTCGCCCAGCAGGTCGTTGCGGTAGCGCGAGGCCAGCACGGCGGCCTGTTCCGGCTTGACCGGAAAATCCCACGCGCGACGGCGGGCTTCGCGGCTCTCGCGTTCATTGGCGGTCGCGGCGGCGACCATGCTGTCGGCTTCGGGCTCGGCGTCGAACAGCAGTTCCATCAGCTTGCGCGGGAAGGCGTCCATCAGCACGTTGCCGGTGCTGGCGTTCATCAGGATGACCAGGCCGACATCGTGTTCGGGCCACCAGACCATGTTGCTGCGCTGGCCGTACAGGCGGCCGCCGTGGAAGCGCATCACGGTGCCGGTCGAGACATCGGTATCCAGGCCCAGTCCGTACCAGGAATGGCGACCGGTGCTGATATGCGGTTTCCAGCGTTCGCCCAGCGCGGACTCGGAGAGATGGCGGCGGCCGTCGTCGAGCTTGCCGCCGCTCAATTCCAGTTTCACGTAGGCCAGCAGATCATTCACGCTGCTCCAGGCGCCGCCGGTCGGGCGCACCGCATGCATCTGCCGGTCGCGCCGCGGATCGACCAGGGCGATCCGGCCGTCCAGCCCTACCCCGTGCGAGCGCGCGTAATTGCCGCGCATCGCCCGGTCGAAATCGAAGGTGGTGCGGGTCATGCCCAGCGGCTCGAACACGCGCGTGGCCATCGCGCGATCGTAGGCCGCGCCGATTTCCATGTCCGGATAGAGGGCGTGGGCGCCGACGTAGCCGGCGGCGGCGGCGGGCGGATTGGTGTACTGGTAGCTGGCGCCGAAGGCGCTGGTGGGCCGCATCCGCGGCAGGATGTTGAAC
The DNA here is from genome assembly GCF_024710765.1 of Pseudoxanthomonas sp. Lineage (GTDB taxonomy): Bacteria > Pseudomonadota > Gammaproteobacteria > Xanthomonadales > Xanthomonadaceae > Pseudoxanthomonas_A. The sequence goes on along the minus strand of NZ_JANJUE010000057.1, from coordinate 25,922 downwards.
ACCAGCGATGCCGGCGAGTCCGGCGGCGCGAATTCCCAGTCCAGGTTGCGATACGGCAGGCCGGCGCAGGCGCAGGGCAGATGCCGGACCTGCATCTGCCGGGTGGCCTGCGCATCGGCCAGCGCAAACGCGGGCATCAGTTCGGTTACCGGCGTATCCCAGCGGAACCGGCCTTCGTCCACCAGTTTGGCCAGCATCAGCGTGGTCAGCGATTTGGTGTTGGAGGCGATGAGGTACAGGGTGTCGGCGTCCACCGGTTCCGCGTGGCCGGCCTCGCGCACGCCGAAGCCGCCGGCATAGACGACCTTGCCGCCCTGCACCAGGCCGATGGAAATGCCCGGCACGTCCAGCGCCTGCTGCGACTGGCGGATGAAGGCTTTCAGTTGTTCGATTTTCGCCGCATCCAGCGCGTGCGCCTGGCGCCCGGCGAAGCTTTCGCGGACGTGCCCGGCCGGCAGCAACTCGTCGCGGATCAGGCTCAGGTCTGCCGCGCGCTTGCCAGCCACCGCGTTGGCGAGGTCGTCGATGCGCACCACCCAGCGGTCGCCATTGCGCAGGGCGCGCGCGGTCAGCTGGCGCGGCTCGCCCGCCGGCGTGCGGTACACCTGGTTGAGGCCATCGACCCAGCCGTCGCCGTTGGCAAGGGGTACCGTCATCAGCGGCTCCGGCGGCAGGCGGTCGGCATAGTTTTGCCAGGCCTGCGATATCGCGTCTTTCGCATTGCCCGCGTCGGTCTCCACCAGCGCAATCCACGAATCGCCCTCCGGGGCCCGCAGGATGGCCGCACGGCCCCGCTGTGTCAGGGTCCAGTCCTTCGGCACGATGAAGCGGTGCCCGGACGCGGTCGTCGCCTGTGTGTCGGAGGTCGCCGCTGGGTGGACCGTCGCCTGCGCCCAGGCGACGGCGTCCGGCGCGCCGGCCAGGAGCAGGAGCAGCGCGCACCGCCGAAGGACGGTGAAGGCCAGGGACGAGGACGTGCGCTTCGGCGCGGCTTCCGACATGACGGGCTCCGGTGCGGGGACCGGGCCATTCTGTCGAAGCCGCACACGCATCCGGCTCCCGCCTCCGGTTCCTGCACTCCGGAAACCTGTTTCAGGAGTCGATGCCGCCCGCCTGTCGGGCCTGCCGCCAGGCCGCCGGGGTCATCCCTTCCACCTTCTTGAAGCTGCTGTAGAAGGTGGACATGGACAGGAAACCCGACGCCTCGGCCACCTGTTCCATTCCCAGCGGGTCCGGCGCGCACAGCAGCCGCTTGGCCGCCTCCACCCGCAACTGCATCAGATAGGGCTTGAAGGCGGTCTTGTGGTTGTCGTTGAGCAGTTGCGACAGCCGCGCCGGCGGCATGTTGAGCCGGCGCGCGACCCGGGCCAGGCTGAGCCGGGCATCGGTGTACAGCGCCTCCTCGGTCATCAGCCGGTGCAGCGATTGCAGGTCGGCCTGCGCCTGGTCGGGGGTGATCTTGCGGTCCTGGTAGGGCTCGGCGGCGACCCGCGCCTTGCGGCGGGCCAGCAGCACGATGCCGCCCAGGTACAGCACCAGCGAGAACGACAGCGCCCCGACGATGTACGAGGTCAATCCGGCGGTGTAATAGGCCAGCCACACCACCGCCACCCCGGCGATGACCGCCGCCACGTGGCCCCGGTCCAGGCCGTCGCCCGCCGCCTGCGCACCCTCCGCCCGCACCGCGCGCAGGTACACGCCCAGGGCGAGCAGCATCCACGCCAGCCAGCCGTAACTGATCACCCCCCACAGCGCCCGGCCCCACATCTCCGGATGGCTCGCATACGGAAAGATCAGCCCATAGCCCACCGCGATCGCCAGCAGTCCCGCCACCCACCGCCCGTCCATGCGCGTCCGCTCCCCCACCGGATCCGCCCACGCCCGCACGAACCCCAGCAGGCACGGCCCAATCAGGAAACACGCGGTCAGCCCCACCTGCAGGATCGGCCGGGGAATCTCCGGATAGAAATAGAACAGCACCGACTTCCCGGTGCGGATGCTGATGACCAGGATCAGCACCGCCAGCCAGCGTTGCGCAGGCGTGGCCGGACGCCGCAGCAACAGATAGGCCGCCAGCGCCAGTCCGTTGAAGGCGCCCAGGGCGGCGAAGAAGAACAACAGGTAAGGGGCGATCATTCGGTGGGCGTGGATGAAAGCGCGGCGGCGATACTACTAAATCCAGCAACCTTCCATTCCACCATGCGGCAGATCATTCGCGGGAATCTGTCTGCTGGATTGCCTGCATATGGGATGACAGCAACCCCATATCCGCCTGCACTTCCCAGTCGTCGAATCGCCGGTCAGACGCCAGGCGAACCACGACGTGCATCCTTGGCTCCTCGTCCAGGTAGCAGTCCTTGCATCGCTTGACCGCCAGGATCTGCAACACAGAACCCTCGGGAAGATCGTCGCGGGAGAGGACCTCCGGCCCACCAAATCCCGGCGATTGGACTATTTCGTAGATGCTGGGAGAAGGACCGTAGTTTCGTTCCATGCTGATGCGATAGATGTCCATGTCCTCTGTAGTCTTGTACTGCTTCCCCACATACATCGAATACTCGGGCTCATGACTGACGTCCTCGTAGCTGACGAAGCCGCAACCGGCCAGCAACAGGAGCATCAGGATCGCGATGAATCTGACCATCTGAATCTCTTCCTGGATGGAGCCGTACCGCGGCGCTGAGTGGACTCAACGAGCAGTCAGCTCTGGCCGCCCAGGGAGGACAGGATGCCCTGATGGTATTCCGGATCCTTATCCCGGAACTCCAGGACCTTGCCGGCTAGATCAATGTTGATGAACGCCTCCCCATAGCTCTCCTCTCCACCCGCTTCAAAGAAAACCTTGATCTTGGCCGGGGTGGAACGCAGTTCGCGGGGGTCGCTGCCCAAAGCCACTAGAGTTGTCTCCACGCGAGGAGCCATGGTCGGGCGAGCAGGCAGTCCATATTCCTGCGCAAGCAGGGCCAGGAATGAATCGCTTTCCGAACCGACACTGCGTATCTGCCCTTTCCCCCAATACACCGTGATGGGGACTCCCTCGCTCCGCTGTGGCGTCCATTCGGGCGCCAACGCCACGGTGAAACCAACGGCTTCGCCGTTGATGCGACCTCTGGCGACCACCGTCAGGGAACCATCGCTTTCCCACCGGTGCTCCGCAATGGGCAGGGTGATGTCGACGAAACCCTCTTCGCGGGCAACATGGCCGGGAGCGGGCTCCGACCCAAGCGCACACCCCGAGAGGCTGATGAAAACGCCCATCAACAACACCCGGAGTATTGAAGACATCATGTCACGGCTCCTTATGGCAGTTCGTTCGCCGGTGGGATGAACAGGATGATGGCAGCCAGCAGGATGGTTCGCACGGGGAGTTCTCCCCGAAGGCTCGGTGCATTGTAGTCGAGAAGGTGATTGCTCATGGACAGGCTGCACGGGAATTCCACGAAAGCGGATTACCCAAACTGCCCGGATGCCGTTGAAAGTACACTCCGGCTACCGTCTTCCCGCGCTGGCCCGGACTGTCACATGAAATCCCCCCTGCTCGCCCTCTGCCTGCTCAGCCCTTCCGCACTGGCCTGCGACACGTCGCATCTGTCGCTGTCGGGCACGCTCAGCGTGACCACTTGTTCCCCGAAGCGGGATTCAAACTGCGTTGCTTCCGGACAGGCGCTGTATGAGTACATGGAAGCGGTCCCGGACAGCGACGAGGTCTTCACCATCGGCCTGCAGGCCAACCCGTGGCGGATGTATGACGGCGAGATGCGTATCCTGACCGTCGAAGACGTGGCGGATTCCATCAGGCAAAAGCTCGAGGGGAAGGTGAAGCGCGTGGAGTTGATCGGCTCGTGGACCGGGGTGTCGCCAGAACCCGGCGTGCCATCGCAGGCCGAGCGCATTTCCAAGGCGCTGGGCGGCCTTCCGGTCAAGGGCGAGGACGGATTCCTGTGGCTGGCGAAGGATGGAACCCGTCGCACCACGCGCCAGGCATTCACCGTGCGCGAAGGCGCCGGCTCGTACTCCTTGCCCGAGGGCGCCGAGGTGTTTGTTCCACTCGTGGCCGGCTGGCCGGCCTATGTGCAGGAACAGATTCCGGAGGACGATGCCAACCTGCTGACGCTCGCGGCGGCTGGCTGGGATATCTTCTTCCTCTGCCCGGACAAGGCGCTCTATGGTTTTGAAACGGCTGCGGCGAAAGGCAGCGCCATTGCGGCCTACAACGCCGCGCTCATGCGGTTGGAACGTGGTAGCGAAGGGGATCGTGTCGCGGCGCTCGCGTTGCTTGAACGGGGTGCTGCATTGGGCGACGCAAAGTCACAGGCACGGCTGGACGTCGAGCGTATCCGCAAATAGGGGCGTGACATGCGAACAGCGGCTAATCCTCGTGGCAGTAAAAAGCGTAACCGGAACCCTTGCGACCGAAGATACCCTGAAGCCAGCCCACAGGAAACGAGCGCTCGATAGACAGCACGGGTACGGCACCGCGATTGGCCTGCGCGTAATCGCCGCCGGGGCGCCACTCTGACAGAACCAGATCCCTGGCGAGGGTTTCCGCATTGGCCAGGTCGGCAGCACGAACCAGCCTGGTCGTAAAAAATCCGATCGCCGAATCATCATCGAATGGCAAGTCAATACCACGGCCGGAGAGAAGAATCTTGAAATATGGCATTTCCTGATATTCCCCTCGGATTGCCTGACCACCCGCTACAGAGCGTACATGGATGCCGAAGAGAAGTGCACGCCGTCCTGTCTTGCGCTAGAACCTCTGCCCTTTCCTGGGCTTCGAAATCAGTTGCCAATCATCTTCATAGACAACCGAGCCCGGTTCCAAAGTTCTCAGTACTTCGACGTGATGACCATGACGGTCAAGCAGCTGCTTGAGCTGCCACATGCGACGGATGGGGAAACCTGATTGAAGCGATGGGGTCAGTGCGCGGGATTGACGCCCCCTTCGTCGCGGGCCGCGCCTGGGTAGAAGACGAGGGTCCCGCCGTGAGCCAACGCCTCCTCGTAGAAGCCGGAAAATCCCCGATACAGGTCAGTATTCAGAACTTCCACGTGAAGCTTGCCGACTCGCATATCCGAGATATCGGCGAAGCCATACCGCCTGCACTCAGATTTTGCATTCTCGAAATCAGGCGACTCTGACTCTTGCCTGAGAAAGAGCATGCACTTGTAAACATCATTTCTTTCTGGATGGTTCCAGTCGTACTCGGAATTTCCGGCGTATTGGCCGGTGAAACCGTAAATCATGACAACGGGCATCAGCGGTCTGTCCCTGCAATGACGATAAAGCAAAAGCACATATCCGGGCGACGCGCCGGATACACGTTGCCAGGCTCAAGGCGTGTCTGACGTACGCCGGGGTTTCGGCGGCGTGTTCTGATTGTCCATGTCCGAGAAGATCAGCCACGGCTGACCGGGTGTACGGCGCAGCGTGAGGGTGAATTTGCCGGTGTCGCCGGGGCCATCTCCGTAGCCATAGGCGCCGACGATGTAGCCGGTCGTGGCTTCGGTGGAAAAGGCGAGCGCGCGTAGCCGCAGCGGGCCGCCGCTTCCGCCTTCATAGGCGGCCTGGATGGCCTTGCGTCCGCGTACGGGCGGACGGTTGCTTTGCAGGATGAATCCGTCCTCCGCGAACAGCGCCGCGAGCGCCGCCGCGTCACCCGCGCGCCAGGCGTGCTCGTAGTCGCGGAGTACTCGGTCCAGTTCGGGTGGCAGCGTGACGCTGGGGACTTCTGTAGGTTGGGCGGTTGGCTCGGAAGCATCCTGTGCGAGAGCCGGCTTGACCGCCAGGATCAGCCCAACAACGAAAACGGCGAGGAAAGGACGGATCATGGATCTCGGCTCGATTAGAGTTCAGTAGATTGAGCAAGGAACAGAGATGCAACAGAAGGGACAGGATCGCATTACACGAGCAGCCTGAAAATATACTGTTCCCCCTGTTCTTTCCCCTGTTTTTCCCGATTCCCTGTTTTATTCCTATGCACATCCATGGCGGTCATACGCCCGACTAAGCTGGCCCGCGAGGTGGGTTCGTCTCGAATGAATTAATAGGCGCTGCTACCCGAAGGGGATGTTCTGGATGGTCACGGATAAAAGCCGCGACATCGGCCAGCCTGTCCGGAAGCGGCGGCCCGAGAGTACTGCGATAGCTGGAGAAGCGGAAACCTGCTGCAAACAACGCCTTTACCTTTTCCCACTGCTCCAAGTCTTTGGCAGGTGGCGCTTTGAACGAACGCCCCATTTCATGGATTTTCCCGCCGCAACCAGGGCACACAGCAGAAAATTCCTTGCGGGGGGCCACCTTGAAGATTTTGCGGCAATCAAAGCAGGCATGGGCAATCAAGTATTTTGGACTTGGCATTCGATTCACTTGCTAATACACCTCACTACCTTGTAGCCGGACCTCGGGACCTGCCATGTCGAGATGACAAATCGGCCATTCCACGTTCTGCGTTCAAGGAGGTGGAAACCGCCACCAGCTGAGCTCCCTAACCTTCGATGCACCGATGCTCCTGGTCAGTTGCTGCGTGAATTGCTCGAACCGCGCCAAGCCCTGAAGTTGAACCGTGGGTCCGGCGGCCCGCTGGAGATAAACCATTCGCGGCTCCTGCCGACGACGGTCGACCACGATTGTCCTGATTGAAGCCAAAGGAATGGTGTGGCTACCCGCGGGCTCGACAAAACACAGCGAGTCACCGGAGAGTTCGATGGCGACTTTCGGCAGGTGCGCAGCCGCATCGCGACTCAGTTTGAGATTCTTGAGAAGCATCAACAAGGAAGCCACGAGGAAGATGCCTGCGGAAATCGCGGGATGCCATTCTTCACCGATAGCCATGCCGCCGGTAAGGAGCGCAATGAACGCGACGAATACAATCGCGCCAAAAATCGGCCCGCGGACTTGTGACCTTATATAGCTTTCGCCGAATCGATATGTTGTCTTATCCATGAGCGCCAATTAATGGCCAGATCCGACGACCCGGCTATTCAACTTACCCAAGGTGATCCATGACGGAGCACCATTCCCTTTGCACGGATCAATCTTAGGGCCGCCAAGTTCGGCCAACAAGTTGACGCGTAGCCTGCCCTTCCTGGCTATGGAAGACTCGGGGAGACCGGAAGATATTCGTCCGCTTTCACAAACCAGCCGGCAAAAATCGCCATGGATATCAACCCGGTCGACGTATAGCCTCTCCCTCCCCGGTGCTCAACACACCTCCCCGCTAGCGGTGTCCGCGTCCGTCCTCGCGGTTTTCCGATATCGACCGGAGGCCGACATGGCAGGCAACAAGACCCGCCGCCCCTTCTCGCGTGAGCGCCAACTCAAAACCGGCTACGTCTATTACCCCCACACCGGCAAGGGCCGTCCCACCCCGCCCTTTCCCTCGCTGCGCCTGCAAGGCCGCTGGCTGGAGCAGGCGGGATTCTCGATTGGCCAGACCATCCGGGTGCGCATCCGCGCCGGCCGCCTGGTGCTGGAGCCGGTGAAATCGGATTGACGAAGAAACCTGCCGCCCTTATCTGCGGGGCGGCGGTATCCGGACTCAGAAGCGGGTGAGCTTCCAGCACCTATGGATGCGGGCGTTGCGCTCGAAATCCGGGGGGATGGTCTGCGGGGTGATGTCTTCGCAGCGGGCGAAGGCGGCGATTTCGTTTTCGTCCAGGCGGAAGCGGCGGAAGTTGTTGCTGAAGTACAGCACGCCGTTGGGAGCCAGCCGGGCGACCGCCGCGCGCAGCAGGCGGACGTATTCCTTCTGGATGTCGAAGTCGTCGGCGCGGGCGGAGTTGGAGAAGGTGGGCGGGTCGCAGAAGATCAGGTCGTATTCGCCCTGCTCGGCTTCCAGCCAGCGCACGGCGTCGGCCTGCACCAGGCGGTGCTGGGCGCCGCCGAAGTGGTTGCCGGCCAGATTGCGCGCGCACCATTCCAGGTACGTGCCGGACAGGTCCACGCTGGTGGTGGTGGCCGCGCCGCCGACGGCGGCCTGCACGCTGGCGACGCCGGTGTAGCTGAAGAGGTTGAGGAAGCGCTTGCCGCGCGCTTCCTGGGCCATGCGCCGGCGCAGCGGGCGGTGATCCAGGAACAGGCCGGTGTCGAGATAATCGAACAGGTTGACCTGCAGGCGGGCGTTGTTTTCCCGCACCCACAGGGTCTGATCCTTCTGGTCGAAGCGGCCGTACTTGCTGCCGCCCTTGCCGCGCGCGCGCGACTTGATCGCCACCCGCTCCGGCGGCGCGGCGAAGACTTCGCGCGCGGCGGCCAGCAGTTCGCTGAAACGGCGGCGCACGTCGGCTTCCGGAATGCTGGCCGGGGCGGCGTATTCCTGGATGTGCAGGTACGTGCCGCCGTCGTTCTCGGCTTCGTACACGTCGATGGCGGCGGCGTATTCGGGCAGGTCGGCGTCGTAGGCGCGGTAGCAGGTGACGTCCTCGCGGGCGCGCCAGCTCTTGAGCTTCTTGAGGTTCTTGCGGATGCGGTTGGCGACCATCTGCGCGCCTTCGCCGAGCGGTCGCGGTTCGCTGCGCTCGCGGGCCGGCGCGGCGACGGGATCGCAGACGATCAGCGCGCACTCGATGGCGCCGTTGAACACCTGGTATTTCTTCTGCGCGCGCAGGCCGGTGGCGTGGGCGAGGTCCGCGTTGCCGCACAGCAGGCTGGCGCGCCAGCCGGGCACGGCGCGCTGCAACGCGTCACCGAGCAGGCGGTACAGATCCGCGTCGGCGGCCAGGCGCTCGTCGTAGGGCGGATTGCAGACCACCAGGCCGCCGCCTTCGCCGGGCGCTTCCAGTCGGGCGACATCGCGGGTCTGGAACTGAATCTGTCCGGCCAGGCCGGCCAGGGTCGCGTTCTCGTTGGCGGCGCGGATGGCGCGCGCGTCCAGATCGCTGCCGAAGAAACGCGATTGCAGCGCGCGGCGGCCTTCGGTCTCGCGGGCGACCGCGTCGGCGAACAGATCGCGCCAGGCCTGCGCGTCGAAGCCCAGCCAACGGGTCGGCAACGTGTTGCCGTGGCGTTGCAGGCCCGGGGCGACGTCGGCGGCCATCAGCGCGCCTTCGATCAGCAGCGTGCCGCTACCGCACATGGGATCCAGCAGCGCGCCACCGGCGTGGTACAGCGCGGGCCAACCACCGCGCATCAGCACGCCGGCGGCGAGGTTTTCCTTCAGCGGCGCCTCGTTCTGCTCGCGCCGCCAGCCGCGCCGGTGCATGGGGCCGCCGCCGAGATCGATCGACAACGTGGCGCGGCCCTTGCGCAGCGACAGGTTGATGCGCACATCCGGCTGTTCGACATCCACCGAGGGGCGTTCCAATCCCTGCTGGCGCAGGCGATCCACCACCGCGTCCTTGATCCGCTGGGCGGCGTAGCGCGCGTGGGTGATGGCCTGGCCGGAGACGTGCGCGTCCACCGCGAGGGTGAGTTCCGGGCGCAGGTGGTTTTCCCACGCGACCGCCGCCGCGCCGTCATAGAGCGCCTGCTCGTCCGGGCAGTCGTAGTCGGCGATGGGCCACAGCACGCGGCTGGCCAGGCGCGACCACAGCACGGCGCGCTGGGCGTCGCGCAGCTCACCTTCGACGTTGACGCCGGCGATGGTGGCGGTGGCGCGGGTGGCGCCCAGCGCCGCCAGCTCGTCGGCGAGCAGGTACTCCAGGCCCTTGGCGCAGGAAACAAAGAACTTCAAGTGGACTCCGGAACTCGGGACGGCGGCGGCGCGAATGGCGGCAATTTTGCCGGATTGGGGGTGGGAACACACGGAAAACCGGCCCCGCGCGCGCTCAGGCGAGCGAGAGCACCGCGCTTTCCCGGGTGAGGTGCAGGCGATGGGTCAGGTCCAGCCGTTCCAGCAGGGCCTCGTCGTGGGAGACCACGACCAGCGCGCCGCGATACTGGCGCAGCATGCTTTCCAGCGCTTCCAGCCCGGCCAGATCCAGGTGGTTGCCCGGTTCGTCGAGCAGCAGCAGGCCGGCCGGCTGGGCGGCGTACAGCACGCAGGCCAGCGCGGCCTTGAGGCGTTCGCCGCCGCTGAGCTGGCCGCTGGGGCCTTCGACGAGGCCGGCGTCCAGCCCCAGCAATGCCAGCCGGGTGCGCAACGCGGCCTCGCCGGCGTCGGGATTGGCTTCGCGCAACTGCGCCAGCACGCTGGCGGCGGGATCCAGCCCGGCCAGGCGCTGGTCCAGCCACGCCACCGGCACGTTCGCGATGCAGCATCCGGCCCATGGCGCGACCTGCCCCGCCATCGCCCGCAGCAAGGTGGATTTGCCGCTGCCGTTGGGGCCGGTGACACCGACGCGCTGGCGGCCGGTGAGGATCAGATCCAGCCCGTTCGCGGTGGCCGGCACGTGCGGCAGCACTGCGCCCTCCATGCGCAGGGCGATGCGATCCTGCGCGGCACTGGCGTCGGGCGCGAACAGCGCCAGTTCGACGGAAGGTGCCTGCTTGCGTGCGGCGGCGCGCAGTTGGTCGGCGAGTTGTTCGCGCGCGGCCTGCTGGCGGGCGGCGAAGCGGCCGGCGCTGGCCTCGCTGCGCGACTTGCGCAGGCCAAGCAGGATCGGCGCCTGGTTGGCGTCGCGCGCGTCGCGGTTGCCGCGCGCCTGCCGGCGCTGCTGGCGTTCCTGCTGCTCGCGCAGCGCGCGCTCCTGGCGCTGCATGGCGGCTTTGGTCTGTTCGAGTTCTCGTTGCGCCTGCGCCTGTTCCCCGGCCTTGCGCGCCGCGTAGAAACCGTAGCCGCCGCCGTACGTGCGCAGGCCGAGCGGCGACAGTTCCTCGATGCGGGCGAAGGTGTCGAGCAGGCGGCGATCGTGGCTGATCACCAGCAGACCGTTCTGCCATTGCGCGAGCTGGGCGTGCAGGCGCTGGCGCTGCGGGGCGTCGAGGTGGTTGCTGGGTTCGTCGAGGATCAGGAAGTCGGCGTCGGACAGGAACGCACCGGCCAGGGCGACGCGCATCGCTTCCCCACCGCTGAGCGTGGCGGCGGCGCGATCCGGATCGAGATCCGGCAGGCCCTGCGCCTCCAACGCCTGTGCGAGTCGCTGGCGGATGTCCCAGCGTTCACCCAGGGTGTCGAAGTCGTGCACGGCGGTGCTGCCGGCTTCGATGCGGGCCAGCGCGCCCAGCCACGCATCCACGCCGGCCAGCGAAGCGACGGTGGCGCCGTCGGGCACATGGATCTGTTGCGGCAGGTAATGCACGCGGCCGCTGGCGTTGCGCTTGCCCGAAGTGGGCGCGATCTCGCCGGCCAGCAGGCGCGCCAGCACGCTCTTGCCCACACCGTTGCGTCCGACCAGTCCGGTGGGACGGCCGTCCAGTTGCAGGTCGAGATCGGAGAACAGGATCCTGCCGTCGGGCAGGGACAGCGACGCGCGGTCGAGCGTCAGGAAAGGATTCGTCATGCGGATTCCATGGGATGCCACGGGAACTCCCTCGGCGCGAAGGCCGGCGGGAACCTGGGCCGTCAAGCGACGGCGGCATCAATGGCGCATGGGCGTGGACACCTGGGACGAATCGAGGCCGCGATTCTAGCCGCAACCTCGTGCCCGGGACCAGACGCGGGCTGAACGCCGCGCGCGCGAGTTACAGCGAGGCGAGCAGTTGGCCGAAGGCTTCGGCGGAGGCTTCGACGTGCGAGGACAGGCGATGCGCGTCGTTCACCATCAGCAGGCGCGCGCGGCGGGCGTGCGCCCAGTCGACCACGAGCTGGGCGGGAATCAGTTCGTCATCCCAGCCGTGGATGACCGATATCGGCACGGATGCGGCGTCCAGCGCCGGCAGCGGCCCCATGGTGGTGGGCGGGGCCATCAGGAACAGGCCGCGCACGGGCACTTCCAGCGAGATGCGGCCGGCGATGTAGGCGCCGAGGCTGGAGCCCGCCAGCACCAGCGGGCCACGGCTGGCCGCCGCCTGCGCCAGCGCGCGCAGGCGTTCCAGCCGCGTGGGCACGTCGCCGAGCGAACTGATGTCGCGGCGCGCGTCCAGATCGGTGTAGTCGGGGCGTTCGTGGGTCCAGCCCAGGCGTTCGGCGACGTCGGCCAACGCGGTGACCTTGGTGGCGTCCGGGCCGCTTTCGAAACCGTGCGAGAGAATGCAATGGCCGCGCGGCGATTTCGGGATCACAGTGCTTCCACCTTGTCGCCCAGGCGGAACACGCCGCCTTCAAGGATGCGCGCGCACAGGCCGCCGTGGCCGCGCATGGCGTTGTAGCCGCCGGGGCCGAGCGCGTCTTCCATGCGCGAGCAGGGATCGCATTCGTCGGTGCCTTCCAGCAGCACGTCGCCGATGCGGAAGCGGCGATCCTTCAGCGCGATCAGCGGAATGCCGGAGACCACCACGTTCCGCCGCAGCAGCGCCGGTTGCAGATCCGGGCGCGCGGCCAGCGCCGCGATGGCCGGCAGATGTTCGGCCTGGATGAGGGTGATGCCGCGCTTGCCGCTGCCGCCGGCGTAGCGATCGCCGACCAGGCCGATGCCGGTGACGGCTTCGACCTGCTGCACCGGCACCATCGCCACGTCGCGCGCGGGACGCAGACCAATCCATTCAACCTGGCCGGCGCGCGGCAGGCGGGCCATCAACTGGGCAAGCGGGGAATCGGGAGACAGGGGCATGGGGGGGCATCCCGCCGCGACGGCCGCGGCGCAGGCCGCCAGTTTACTTGAGCCGCGCGCCCGCATCGGCCCTGCTAGCATGCGGGGCATGTCCGACGCGCCCCGCATCCTGGCCCATCCCCTGCCCTATGAAACGCGGCTGGACGCGCGTCCGCTGTCGCAGGTGGATCTGGTGGTGATCCACTGCACCGAGCTGCCGGATCTGGCGATGGCGCGCGGATTCGGCGAGGAAATCCTGTATCGGGGATCGGGCACGGGCAACAGCGGGCACTACTACATCGATCGCGACGGCAGCATTCACCAGTACGTCGCACTGGATCGGGTGGCCCATCACGTGCGTGGATACAACCCGCGGGCGGTCGGGATCGAACTGGTGAACACGGGGCGTTATCCGCATTGGCTGGCGAGTGATCACCAGGGGATGGATGAGCCGTATACCGAGGCGCAGGTTGAAGCGTTGATTGGCTTGCTGCGCTGGCTGCCTTCGCAGGTGCCGACGTTGCGGTGGGTGGCCGGGCATGAGGATCTGGATCGGACGCTGGAGCCGGCGAGTGATGATCCGTCGGTGCAGGTGCAGCGGAAGTTGGACCCGGGACCGCTGTTCCCGTGGGAACGGGTGATGGCTGCGGTGGAGTTGGAGCGGTTGAAGCCCTGACGTTTGCTCCCACGAGTTGGATTTCCGCGAAAAGCGCCCTCATCCGCCCTTCGGGCACCTTCTCCCGTAAACGGGAGAAGGAATTCCGCTTCTTTACCGATTTGCCGTAAACAGGAGAAGGGACTCCGATCCTTTTCCTTCCGCTGAGAACGAGGCTCCGCCCCCTCTCCCGCCTGCGGGAGAGGGTTGGGGTGAGGGCGCTTTTGGCGGTGTGTGCCGGGTGATGCGATCAGGGATCGCCAGCGGACGAGGCTGAGGATTTGCGCCGAAAGCAAATCCCCCTCGGTCCCCCTTCTGCGAAGGGGGAAGCAAAGCCCGAGCGGTTCCAGGATTCCGGATGACCGCCCGCCTTCCCGAATCCCGGCTTGCAACGGCCGGATGGCCGGTCATCCCGAACCCGGGCGTTCAACGGCCGCATGGCCGGTCATCCCGAGTCCTGAATCCCCGGTCCCCAGCCATCCAAAGCCCCTGACCCCCTGCCCGTATAATCCCCAGCCTCCCCGACCCGCCCTGCGAGCCGCCGTGTCCCCCAGTCCCGAACCCGTCGTCAGCGAACTCATCGACCTGCTCTCGCTGGAGCGGCTGGAGGACGACCTGTTCCGGGGCCAGAGCCGCGACATCGGCACCAAGTACGTGTTCGGCGGGCAGGTGCTGGGCCAGGCGCTGTCGGCCGCGCAGGCCACGGTGGAAGGCGAAGGCGAGCGCCGCGCGCATTCGCTGCATGCCTACTTCCTGCGCGCCGGCAACATCGAGGCGCCGATCGTCTATGAGGTGGACCGCACCCGCGATGGCGGCAGCTTCTCGGTGCGCCGGGTCACCGCGATCCAGCATGGCCGGGTGATCTTCTTCTGCGCGGCGTCGTTCCAGGCCGAGGAAGCCGGCGCGGAGCACCAGTTGTCGATGCCCGAGGTGCCGCAGCCGGAAGATATCGATCCGGCGCCGGCCGTGCCGGCCGAGGTGATGGCGACGCTGCCGATCAAGGTCCAGCGCTGGTTGTCGCGGCGCGGGCCGTTCGAGTTCCGCCACGTGTATCCGCGCGATGAACTGAATCCGCCCAAGCGCCCGCCGTTCCAGCAGGTCTGGTTCCGGCTGAGCGAGAAGGTCGGCGATTCGCCGGAACTGCACCGCGCCCTGCTCGCCTACGCTTCCGATTTCCAGTTGCTCGGCACCGCCACCTATCCGCACGGCATCAGCTATTACCAGCCCAACGTGCAGATGGCCTCGCTGGATCACGCGCTGTGGTTCCACCGTCCGTTCCGCGCCGACGACTGGCTGCTGTATTCCATCGACAGCCCCAGCGCGCAGGGTTCGCGCGGACTGGCGCGCGGACAGATTTTCGATCGCCATGGCCGGCTGGTCGCCAGCACCGCGCAGGAAGGCTTGATCCGGGTGGTGCCCGACGCGCAGGCCGCGGCCGCCGTACCGGCCAGGGACTGATCGACGATGCGCCAGATTTTCACCAGCCAGCGCCTGGAAACCGTCGAAGGCGTGGCCAAGCTGCTGCGCGAGGCCGGCATCGAGGTCCACATCAGCAACGAGCGCTCCTATCGCGGCAAGCGCGGCAGCCAGTTCCGCTACACCGAGCCGGTGCCGAAGGGCCTGCAGCCGGCGGTGTGGGTGCGGCATCCGGAAGACCAGCCGCGCGCGCGCCAGATCCTGCGCGAGGCCGGGCTGCTGGAAACCACCCGCCCCGGCGCCGGCCCCGCCCCGCTGACCTTCACCAGCACCCAGGACGACCCGCCCAGGCGAAACTCCTGGGCCTGGCGCATCCGCCTGATCCTGCTGGGGTTGATTGCAGTGGCGGCGGTGTTCACGGTGCTGCGCCATCGCGCTCCGCGGCCGGCCACTCCGGCTCCGGCACCCGTCACGGCACCGACCACACCCGCCCCGGCCCCGGCCGACGAGGCGGAAGAAGAGGACACCGTGCGGGTGCAGGTGAAGCCGGCTTCCGGCAACTGAGCCGGTCCGGTCACATTTTCCGGGCGGTCTCGTCCCGGGGACCAGGAACCCATGGAAGCCCTGCCCCGATGAACGCCCAGACCCTCGAACTGATGCTGCAACACGAGCTGCCCGCCGCCGCGCGCGGCAGCCAGGATGCCTACGGCCGCATCGTCGGCGCCTGCCAGAACACGGTCACCGCGATCGCCTTCGCCATCACCCGCGACGTGCAGGCCAGCGAGGACATCGCCCAGGAAGCCTTCCTGCGCGCCTGGCAGCAACTGGACCGGCTGAAGAACAGCACCAGCTTCCTGCCCTGGCTGCGCCAGATCACCCGCAACCTGGCGCGCGACTACCTGCGCACCCAGCACCACAGGCCGATGTCGGGCGAAGCGGCGGAACTGGCGATCAACCTGACCGCCGATCCCTCGCCGTCGCCGGCCGAACACCTGCTGCGCACGGAAGAGGAAGTCGTCGCGGCCGACATCATCTCGGCGTTGCCGGAGGACGCCCGCGAAACCCTGCTGCTGTACTACCGCGAGGGCCAGAGTTCGCAGCAGGTGGCCGGACTGCTGGGCCTGAGCGACGCGGCGGTGCGCAAGCGGCTGTCGCGGGCACGCGGCATCGTGCGCGAGGAAATGCTCAGGCGCTTTGGTGAATTCGCCCGTTCCACCGCGCCCGGCGCGGCCTTCACCGTGCTGGTGGTCAGCGGCCTGATGAGCGCGGCGCCGGTGGCCAGCGCCGCGATAGCAATCGGCGCCGGCGCGGTCGGCGTGGGTTCGGCCAGCGCCGGCAAGCTGGGCGCCAGCGGGCTGGGCGTGTCTTCGCTGTCCGGCGGCACCGCGATGGGCACACTGATGGGCTCCTTCGATGCGCTGACCCACGGCGGCGTCACGGCGGGTTTCTCGCTCGGCGCGGTGATCGGCGGCATCGTCGGCGGCGCGCTGGGCACGTACTTCGGCGGTCGCCTGCTGCTGGGCTTCGCCGATACCGAGGCCGAACGCGCACCGTTGCGCCGCTTCATCCGCATGAACACCGCCACCGCCGCGGTGGTCGGCATCCTCATCATGGCGGCGGCCATCTTCAGTCGCGGCTGGCTGCCGATGACGCTGGTGGCGGTGATCGGCATGAGCGTCATCAACTACCAGTGCATGGTGCCGTTGCGCCGGCTGATGAAACCGCTGGTGGCGCGCGACGTGGCCCGGCGCGGGCACAAGCGGGGCGCGTGGCTATACGAAAGCATGTACGGCGCGACCGGCGTACTGGTCGCCTCGGTGCTGGCGTTCGGAGGCCTGATCATCTCGATGAAGGTGTCGGGGCGGTTTTGAGGCACGGCTGAGACTGGCGGATCTTCATCCCGTCATCCCGGCGAAGGCTGCGCCCGTTTTCCGGAAGGTGGGCTGCTGCGGATGTTGATGCACCGCGCGGAGATGGATTCCAGCTTGCGCTGGAATGACGGTGATGGTTTTTGGGAATTGCCTTGACTCCGTCGGCCCGGCGAACGCTGGCAGTCGCCCCCATCCCAACCTTCCCCCGCACGCGGGGAAAGGGGCGGAACGCGCTTCTGGCTGCTCACTTCACCTTCTGAGAAAGAGGGCAGCGTCCGGGCATGGCCCCCTCCCCCGCGTGCGGAGGAAGGGGCGGAAACGCGCTTCTGGCTGCTCACTTCATCCTCTGGGGAAGAGGGCAGCGTCCGGGCATGGCCCCCTCCCCCGCGTGCGGGGGAGGGCTGGGGTGGGGGCCAACGCACACGGCCACTCCCCGTACTGCCCACCGCGAACGTGGACGCATCGCGTGAAGATGCATTCCAGCTGCGCTGGAATGGCGGGAATGGGTTTTCGGGGCGTCCTGCCCCCGTCGTCCCGTCGAACGGCGGGCCTCCTTGCGCGCCTCCCAGTCGGCGGGTCACATCGCGTCTCCCCGGGCGTCTGTGCTTCCATAGCCCCCCTGGAGCCGACCGCCGATGACCGCCGCCACCGCCCCGCTGGAACTGACCCTGCGCCATGAGTTCCCCGCCGCCCAGCGCGGGGACCGGGACGCCTACGGGCGGATCATCGGCACCTGCCAGAACACCGTGACCGCGATCGCCTATGCGATCACCCGCGATGTGCATGCCAGCGAGGACATCGCCCAGGAAGCCTTCCTGAAGGCCTGGAAGCACCTGGGCAGCCTGAAGAACCCCGACAGCCTGCTGCCGTGGCTGCGCCAGATCACCCGCAACCTGGCCCGCGACCATCTCCGTGCCGGCCAGTACCGACCGATGACCGGCGAAGGGGCCGACATCGCCATCGAACTGGCTACCGATACCGCACCGACACCGGCGGAACTGGTCCTTCAGACCGAGCAGGAACGGGTGGCCGCCGACGTCATCGCCGCGCTGCCCGAGGACAGCCGCGAAGTGCTGCTCCTGTACTACCGCGAGAGCCAGAGTTCGCAGCAGGTCGCGCACCTGCTGGGACTGACCGATGCGGCGGTGCGCAAGCGCCTGTCGCGGGCGCGCGGTTACGTGCGCGAGGAGTTGATGAAGCATTTCGGCGAGTTCGCCCGCTCCAGCGCGCCGGGCGCGGCGTTCGCCAGCATCGTGCTGGGTGCGCTGGCGGTAGGCGCGCCGCCGACCGCCGCCGCGGCCGTGCTGGGCACCGGTTCGGCGCTGGCCGGCAAGGGCCTGCTGAAGGTGCTGGGCGCGTCGTTCGGTGCGATTGCCTTTGGCCTGATCGGCGGCATCGGTTCGGTCTGGTTCGGCATCCGCAAGCAGTTGCGGGATCCGCTGGATGCGCGCGAACGACGCGCGCTGATTGCCTACGGCGCGGTCAACACGGTGATGATCCTGCTGTTCGTCATCGGCGCCACCGCGCTGTCGAAGGTGCCGGGCTGGATTCCGCATGTGCTGCTGACGGCCGCCTATTGCGGTGGAATCATGTGGTCATGCAATCGCTGGCTGCCGAAGATCCTGGCACGCCGCCGCGCACGCGACATGGCGGTGGACCCGGTCACCGAGATCGCGGACGCGGCGCGGCGGCGGCGGCGCCAGATCATCGGCGTGAGCATCGGACTGGTGCTGGGCTTCGGCGGGCTGCTGTATGGGTTGATCAGCAGCGGGCGGCTGACCTTCTGAGCAGGCTGCTCTGGCTTCCAGCTCATTTTTCGGCGGCAGGACTGGTGTTGTGCGGTTCCGGATGTTTGGGGGAAGTCCTGCCCTTGCGTGATGTTTCCGGCGCTTCGATGCCTCGTCGCGACTTACGTCGCTTCCACAAGTGACGATCGCGCGGTTGTCGGGGAACCACCGCGGAGACGACACCGGCCGCGCTGGGCGGCCGGTGTGCGGTGGAACGATGTGCGCCAGGTTCAGCGCGGCGAGCGTGGCTTCAGTTCGTCCTGGCCTAGGAAGCCATCCTTGTTGGCGTCGAGCTGATCGAAACGCTCGGCCAGGCGCGGCTTGCCCTTGGCTTCGTCGCGGCTGATGCGGCCGTCCTTGTTGGCATCGGCGGCGGCGAAACGCTCGGCGCCGCGCGCCTGCATGCGCTGCTGGTGCTGCGCGCGGCGGTTGGCGTCGGCCGCGTCGACCTCGGCGCGGGTCAGCTTGCCGTCCTTGTCGGCATCGGCATTGGCGAACCATTCGTCACGGCGTTGCTTGCCGCGCAATTCACGATCCTTGGCGTCGATGTAACCGTCGCCGTTCGCGTCCATCTTCGCGAAGTTCCCGGCGAAGCGTGGCTGCGCGGCGGCTTCGGCCTTGCTGACGCGGCCATCGCCGTCCTTGTCCAGCTGCTTCATCATGCCGCCGTGGCCACCGGTGCCGCGACGATGGCCGCCCATGCCGTGGCCGCGATGCGGGCGCTCGTCGGCGCTCAGCTTTCCGTCCTTGTTCTTGTCGAGCGTGTCGAAGTGCTCGGCCAGGCGCGGATGCGCGGCAGCCTCGGCGCGATCGATGACGCCGTCGCCGTTCTTGTCCAGGGTCGGACGGGAAGCGCCGGCGGCCGGCGCGGACTGGGTGGCGGCGAAGGCGGTGCCTGCGCCCAATGCGGTCAGCACGGCCACCACGAGCAGGGTCTTGTTGCGGGTCATGTTCGGGTTCTCCTGATCACGCGGCGCGGTTGCGCCACTGACCGGGAAAACGCCCGTCCGTTCCCCCGGTTGACGCGACGACGAACGGATTCAGGTTCCAGCCGGTCGCATGCGACGCGACGACGGGCGCGCAGTATGCTGGCCGCATGATCCACGCCCTCGCCCGCGCCGTTTCCATCCTCGGCCACCCGATGCTGGTGTTGCCGGCGGCCGCGCTGTTGCTGGCGACGCGCACGCTGGGCGTACGCGAGGCGGCATGGATGGGGGTGGGTTTTGCCGCCTTCGCCGCGCTGGTGATGGGCTGGTCGGGCTGGCAGGTGCGGCGCGGGCGCTGGCAGCACGTGGATGCGAGCCGGCACGAGGAGCGCCGGACCTTGAACCGGTTCCTGCTGGTCGCGCTGGCATTGGCGGCGGTGTTGGGCGGGATCGCCGGGCAGCCACCGCAACTGGCGCTGGGGCTGGCCCTGGCGGCCGCGTTGATCGCGGTGGCGATGCTCGGCGCGCGCTGGTGCAAGCTGTCGCTGCACATGGCGTTCGTGACGTACGCGGCCTTGCTGCTGGCGCAGGTTCATCCGGCCTGGGGCATCGCCGCGGGCCTGTTCGCCGCGCTGGTGGCGTGGTCGCGACTGGTGCTGCGCCGGCACGTGCCACGCGATCTGGTGGCCGGCGCACTGGCCGGTGCCGGCGCGGGCGTGCTCTTCATCTGGCTTGCACCGAAACTGGCGGCATCGTGATGGGCAACAATCCCCCACAGCCCGCCGAAGACCTGCGCCTGTTCCACACCGGCGAGCATCCGTGCGGCTACTGGCCGGATCGGAACGCGCGCGACCTGGTGCTGGATCCGCGCGACCCGCGCCTGCCGATGTTCTATCCCAACGCACTGGCGTGGGGCTTCCGCCGTTCCGGCGACATCGTCTACCGGCCGCATTGCCTGGGTTGCCAGGCCTGCGTGGCGGTGCGGATTCCAGTAGCGCGGTTCGAACCGGATCGCAGCCAGCGCCGCTGCGCGCGGCAGAACCAGGACGTGGAGGTGCGGGTGGTGGCGGCCGAACGCGGCGCCGAACACCTGGCGCTGTACCAGCGTTACCTGAGCGCGCGGCATCCGCTGGGCGGCATGGACGATCACGGCGCGGTCGAATTCGAACAGTTCCTGATCGGCAGCTGGGCCAACAGCCGCTTCCTGGAGCTGCGTGAGCACGGAAAGCTGCTGGCGGTGGCAGTGACCGACCTGCTGCCGGAAGCGCTGTCGGCCGTTTACACCTTCTACGATCCCGAACTTACCGCGCGTGGACTGGGCACGCTGGCGATCCTGCGCCAGATCGCCTGGGCGCGCCGCGAAGGCCTGCCTCATCTGTACCTGGGCTACTGGATCCACGGCCATCGCAAGATGGACTACAAGCGCCGCTTCCATCCGCTGGAAGCCTACGACGGCCGCGGCTGGCGGGATTTCCAGCCGCCGCCGGATCCGTAACCGCGCTGTCATCGGCGGCGGCGGCGCCCATGTCAGAATGGCGGCATGCGAACCTTCCTCCTGCCCGCCTGCCTGCTTTCCCTGCTCACTGCCTGCGTGAACGTCAACGTGCACGGTGACCCCGCCGCCACTCTCGCCGAAAGCTCCGCGCGCCTGCGCGTGGCCACCTACAACACCTCGCTGTATTCGGACGAGGCCGGCGGGGTGATCCGCGAACTGGAAGGCGACAGCGCGCACGCGCGCAAGATCGCCGCGGTGCTGCAGAAGGTGCGCCCGGATCTGGTGCTGCTCAACGAGTTCGATTACGACGACGCCCACCGCGCGGCGGATCTGTTCCAGCAGCGCTATCTGGAAGTCGCCCAGCCCGGCGGCGGCGACGCGCTGCGCTATCCCTACCGCTACCTGGCCCCGGTCAACACCGGCGTGCCCAGCGGCCTGGATCTGGACAACAACGGCGAGGCCGGCGGCGAAGGCCGCGCGCGCGGCAACGACGCCTGGGGCTACGGCCTGCACCCGGGCCAGTACGGCATGCTGGTGCTGTCGAAGCATCCGATCGACGCCGCGCAGGTGCGCACGTTCCAGTTGCTGCGCTGGAGCAGCCTGCCCGGCGCGGCGCGCCCGATCGATCCGGCCACCGGCAAGCCGTGGTATCGCGATGAGGTGTGGGCGCAGTTGCGGTTGTCGTCGAAGTCGCACTGGGACGTGCCGGTGCGCACGGCGACCGGCGTGGTGCATTTCCTGGTGTCGCATCCGACGCCGCCGGTGTTCGATGGTCCGGAGGATCGCAACGGCGCGCGCAACCACGACGAGCTGCGCCTGTGGCGCGAATACATCAGTCCCGGCGACAAGCCCTGGCTGTGCGACGACGCCGGGGCCTGCGGCGGCCTGGCGCAGGAGGCGCGCTTCGTCATCGCCGGTGATCTCAACAACGATCCGGTCGATGGCGATGGCCGCCACGACGCCATCCTGGAACTGCTGGAACACCCGCGGGTGATGCGTCATGCCACCCCGCAGAGCCGCGGTGGCGCGGAAACCGCGGAAGCCTACGCGGCCAAGGGCATCGCCCATCGCGGCGCCCCCGGCCACGTCACCGGCGACTTCGGACCGAAAGCCGGCGCGATGCGGCTGGACTACGTGCTGCCCTCCACCGGCTTCGCCTACGAGGGTGGCGGCGTGTTCTGGCCCGCGAAGGACGATGCCGATGCCGCCATCGCCGATGGCAGCGACCATCATCTGGTATGGGCGGATCTGAAGCCCTGACCGCCTGCCCCTTTGTAGGAGCGACGTGAGTCGCGACCGTCGCCGAAGCCGACTGAGACAAGCGCGATTCCGGGGGGACGGATGGCCGCGTGGTCCCGGGCTCCCTTGCCTGCTGGTTTTTCCGTCGCGACTTACGTCGCTCCTACAAGGGCATTTTCCTGGGGGAGCGATGTGAGTCGCGAAGGCGGGACGCGGGGCGGCTAGGAACCCACCACCGTCGTGCGCGGGCTGAAGCCGATGGCGCCGTCGCTGCGGGCGGAGACGATCATCTTGACCATGCTGCCGGGGACCATGACTTCGATCTGCACGGTCTTGCCGTCCGGCGCGAGGCCTTCCAGCGTCATTTCGATCAGCGCGCCGGCGGTATCGATTTCGCGGCACAGGAGGTGCGGTTCGCCGCCTTCCACCTGCACCAGGTAGGGCTTGATCGCCTCGCCCAGCGCTTCCAGCGCCTGAGGGAAGAAGAACACCGCGTAGCCTTCGTTTCCGTTCATCATCCGATCCTTACTTGAGTTCGATACCGAGGGCGTCGGCGGCGTCGCGCGCGATCGTGCGGGCGGTGTCGATGTCGGCGGCGCGCGCCAGGGTCACGCCGACCCGGCGATGGCCTTCCACCCGCGGTTTGCCGAACAGGCGCAGCGCGGTGTCCGGCGCGGCCAGTGCCTGGTCCACGTTGGAGAACACCGGCACGCCATGGCCATGCGCCAGCACCGCGCACGAGGCGGACGGACCCTGCTGGCGGATGACCGGAATCGGCAGGCCGAGGATGGCGCGCGCATGCAGCGCGAATTCGCTCAGTTCCTGCGAGACCAGGGTGACCAGGCCGGTGTCGTGCGGGCGCGGCGAGACTTCGCTGAACCACACCTCGTCGCCCTTCACGAACAACTCGACGCCGAACACGCCCCAGCCACCCAGGTTGTCGGTGACCGCGCGCGCTACCGCCTGCGCGTTCTCCCGCGCGCGCGCCGACATCGGCTGCGGCTGCCAGCTTTCGCGGTAGTCGCCGTCGCGCTGCAGATGGCCGATGGGTTCGCAGAACGAAGTGCCGCCGGCATGGCGCACGGTCAGCAGGGTGATTTCGTAGTCGAAGTCGATGAAGCCCTCGACGATGCAGCGGCCGGCGCCGGCGCGCCCGCCGGTCTGCGCGTATTCCCAGGCCGGGGCGATGTCGGCGTCGCCGCGCACCGTGCTCTGGCCCTTGCCGGAGGACGACATCACCGGCTTGACCACGCACGGCAGGCCGATGGCGGCGATGGCCTCGCCGTACTCGGCCTCGGTATCGACGAAGCGGTACGGCGAGGTCGGCAGGCCCAGGGTTTCGGCGGCCAGCCGGCGGATGCCCTCGCGATCCATGGTCAGGCGGGCGGCGCGGGCGGTCGGGATGACCCGGGCGGCGCCTTCGGCTTCCAGCGCCACCAGGGTGTCGGTGTGGATGGCCTCGATCTCCGGGACGATCACGTGCGGGCGTTCCCGCGCGACCAGCGCGCGGACCGCGGCCGGATCCAGCATGTCGAGCACATGCGCGCGGTGTGCGACCTGCATGGCCGGGGCATCGGCGTAACGGTCGGCCGCGATGACTTCCACGCCCAGCCGCTGCAGTTCCAGCGCGACCTCCTTGCCCAGTTCGCCCGACCCGAGCAGCAGGACCCGGGTGGCGTGGGGACTGAGCGGGGTACCGAGGTCGACCATGGGGCGGAATTCCGATGCGGGAGGGAGCGGCATTCTACCGGCCCGGTCCCTCCGCCCTCTCCCGCCGACAGACGGCACTTGCCAACTGATATCATTTTGATATCTTTCATCCGAACAAGGAGAGACCACCATGAAAGAGAATCCCATCCGCTCGCTGCCCGGCATCCCCTTCCTGCTCGCCCTGCTGGCGGTGACCGCCCTGGCCATCTGGCTGTTCGCCAGCGGCATCGGCCCCGATCCCAAGCACTCCGGCATCGTGTCCGGCCTGCGCATCGTCGCCGGCATCATCCTGGGCGTGCTCGCCTTCTTCAGTCTGATCGGCCTGTACACCGTGCAGCCCAACCAGGCGGCGGTAATCAGCCTGTTCGGCAAGTACGTGGGCACCGTCAAGGACAACGGCCTGCGCTGGAACAACCCCTTCTACTCCAAGAAGAAGGTCAGCCTGCGCGTGCGCAACTTCGAAAGCGGCAAGCTCAAGGTCAATGAACTGGACGGCAGCCCGATCGAGATCGCCGCGGTGATCGTCTGGCAGGTGGTCGATGCCTCCGAGGCCGTCTACAACGTGGACGACTACGAGAGCTTTGTGCACATCCAATCCGAATCCGCGCTGCGGGCGATGGCCACCAGCTATCCGTATGACCAGCACGAGGAAGGCCAGCTGGCCCTGCGCAGCCACGCCACCGAGATCTCCCAGCACCTGAAGAACGAACTGGCCGAACGCCTGGCCGATGCCGGCGTGCAGGTCATCGACGCGCGCATCAGCCACCTGGCCTACGCGCCGGAAATCGCCCAGGCGATGCTGCAGCGCCAGCAGGCCAACGCGGTGATCGCCGCGCGTACTCGCATCGTCGCCGGCGCGGTCGGCATGGTCGAGATGGCGCTGGCCGAACTGCAGAAGAACGGCGTGGTGCAGCTGGACGAGGAGCGCAAGGCGCAGATGGTCAGCAACCTGTTGGTGGTGCTGTGCGGCGATCGCAGCACCCAGCCGATCGTCAACACCGGCTCGCTGTACTGAGCCGGGCAACGGGCAGCATCGTGGCCGAGAAGAAAGCCTATCCCCTGCGCATCAACGCCGACGTGCTGAACGCGGCGCAGCGCTGGGCGGATGACGAACTGCGTTCGCTCAACGCGCAGATCGAGTACGTGCTGCGCGACGCGCTGCGCAAGGCGGGCCGCCTGCCCAAACCCGCGTCATCCCCCGAATCGGAAGACGGCAACTAGACGCGTCCCCCGGCGCACGGCGACGGGCCCGCGGAGCAATCGACACAAGGAGAGGAACATGAGCAAGCGCTGGACCTACCAGGTCATCGAAGTGAAGCCCGGCCTGATGGGCGGACTCAAGCACGAGGAACTGCAGAACGAGCTCAATCGCCAGGGTGCGCAGGGCTGGGAGCTGGTGAACATCATCGTGCCGGCACCGATGACCGCGGTGCAGATGATCTTCAAGAAGGAGATCTGAGATGCGCGTTTCTTTGTGGATTGCGCTGGTGCTCGGCGCGCTGTTCTCACCGGCCACGTTCGCCGCCGACGCGCCCGGCGCGATTGCCAACCGCCTGCTGGACCACCTGCAGGGCGGCGACTACGCCGCCGCCGAGGCGATGTTCTCACCGGAAATGGCCACGGCGGTCCCGCAGGACAAGCTGAAGGCGGTGTGGGAATCGCTGCCGGCCCAGATGGGCGAACTGCGCACGCGCGGCGAGCCCAAGGTCATGCCGCATCAGGACATGCAGGTCGCGTTGATCCGGCTGGAGTTCGCCAATGGCGCGATCAACGCGCAGGTCGCGGTGAACGCGCAGGGCAAGGTGGCCGGCTTCCTGCTGCAGCCGGCGCCGCCGGCGGCCGCCACGCCGGTTCCCGCCGATGCGTCCTACCAGGAGCGCGAACTCACCGTGGGGACCGGCGAACAGGCGCTGGCCGCGACCCTGGCGATGCCCAAGGGCGCCGGTCCCTTCCCCGCCGTGGTGCTGGTACACGGCTCCGGCCCGCAGGATCGCAACGAAACCGTCGGCCCCAACCGCCCGTTCCTGGACATCGCCCGCGGCCTGGCCGCGCAGGGCGTCGCGGTGCTGCGCTACGAGAAGCGCAGCAAGGCGCGTCCGCAGGATTTCACCAGCGGCAAACCGTTCACCGTCGATGACGAGGTCACCGACGACGCGGTCGCCGCGATCGCCACCCTGCGCGCGCAGCCCGGCATCGACGGCAAGCGCGTGTTCGTGCTCGGACACAGCCAGGGTGGCATGCTGGCGCCACGCA
>NZ_JANJUE010000215.1 GCF_024710765.1 Pseudoxanthomonas sp. | reverse complement strand
ATCAGCTGCAGGGTCTCGGTGACGCGCTTGGGGTCCAGGCGCAGCTCGTTGCGTCGGGCCACTTCGCCCACCAGCAGGCCGACCAGCACGCGCTTGCGGGCGGCGTCCAGGTAGTTCTGGTACATGTCGGCCGGCACTTCGCCGACGTTGCGGCCGGCGCGCTGGGCCTGCTCGACCACCTGGGCGGCCATGCCACGGGCTTCGTTCTCGACCAGCTTCGGCGGCATTTCGACGTGCGCGTAGGCGGCGATCAGCTGCTCGCCGACTTCGCGACGCAGGCGGGTCATCAGCGCGCCCTTGAGCTCGCGCTCCAGGTTGCTGCGGATGTCGCGGCGGAACTGCTCGGCGTCACCGCTCTTCACGCCGAAGCTGCGGATGAAATCCTTGTCCACGGCCGGCATCACCGACTCGGCCACTTCGGTGACCTTGACGTAGACGTCCACCTCGCGGCCCGCCAGCTGCGGCACGCGCCAGTCGGCCGGGAACTGCACCTTGATGGTCTTCTCTTCGCCAGCGGCCAGGCCGATCAGGCCCTTCTCGATGTCGGCGAACATCACGCCCGACCCAATCAGGGTGGCGCCCTTCTCGGCGCCCTCGGCGGGCAGGCGCTCATCGCCGGCCTGCGACCAGGTCTCCAGTTCGACGCGATCGCCTTCCTTCGCCCCGCGCTGCACCACTTCGAAGGTGCGGCGCTGCAGGCGCAGGTTCTCGACCATCTGGTCGATGTCGGCTTCGGCCACCTCGGCGGCGTGGCGGATGACGTTGAGCTTGGCGACGTCGATATCGCCGAAGTCCGGCACCACCTCGAAGGTGGCGACGAAATCCAGCTCGCCCTCGCCGTTCTTCTCGATGCGGGGATTGCCGGCCAGCTGCAATTCGTTGTCGCGCACGGCGTTGTTGAAGGTTTCGCGCAGCAGGCCGTCCAGGGCCTCGGCGCGGACCTGCTGGCCGAAGCGCTGCTCGATCACCTTGGTGGGCACCTTGCCGGGGCGGAAACCCTTGATGCGGGCGGTGCGCGCGATTTCGCGCAGGCGACCACCGATGTGGGTGTCCAGACGCTCAGCCGGCAGGCTGAAGGTCATGCGGCGTTCGAGATTGCCGACCGATTCGACCGAAACTTGCATACTCACTGACTCCTGCTGCCCGGGTCCCATGCCCGGGCATGACGTTGATGAATTCGGGTCGCCCGCGGGCACGCGGCGTGCCGACCGGCGGAACGGAATAGTTTCGCCTATTCCTGGCTTGCCTGCCAACCGCGGCGTGAGGACGGGGAAACCAGGGGCCGGGGCGGCCAAGGGACGGCCGGCCCCGCCGGGAGGACCGCTCCCGGGGCGGCCGGGAAGCCTGGTGCGAAAGGAGGGACTCGAACCCTCACGGGGGTTACCCGCTGGAACCTAAATCCAGTGCGTCTACCAATTCCGCCACTCTCGCAGGTGCGCCGGCATTCTACCCAGCCCGGTATGGGCCCGGAGCATCCAGGGAAAAGAAAAACGCCCGACCTTGCGGTCGGGCGTCTTGTTTTGGTGGGCCGTCAAGGATTCGAACCTTGGACCTATTGATTAAGAGTCAACTGCTCTACCAACTGAGCTAACGGCCCCAAAAAACCAGACGCGTAGTGTAACCGCATCTTTATTTTCTTACAAACCCTCGTCTGCACGAAGGCCTTGTTGGGTGGGGTGGCTGAGGGGACTCGAACCCCCGACATCTGGAATCACAATCCAGTACTCTAACCAACTGAGCTACAGCCACCACTGAAACTGTTTCTACCGCTTCGTCCCGTCGCTTGCGCCGGATGGCGCGCCCGACAGGACTCGAACCTGTAACCGCCGGCTTAGAAGGCCGGTGCTCTATCCGGTTGAGCTACGGGCGCCCGGACCGGATTGTCGCACCCCGGAAGTCGGGACGAGCCAGACTGGTCGGGGTAGAGGGATTCGAACCCCCGACCCTCTGCTCCCAAAGCAGATGCGCTACCAGACTGCGCTATACCCCGACGAGGGCCCCGGCGTCGGCGCCAGGCAGCGTCGACAAGGCCGTCTATTGTCGGAATCTGCCGGCTCCCTGTCAAACGCCGCGTAAGGTCACCGGCATCGGCTATGCTCCGCGACTGGGGACAGATGTCCGAATCAACCATGAGGGAACCATGATGCGCAGCGGCAATCCGGCTCTTAAGGAGTCCACTTTCCTCGATCTCGGCAGTGGCGCGGTCGTTTCCCGCGACGCCGGCGCGATGACGCTGAACGGTACCGTCAATCGGACCGGCATCCTGCTGCTGCTGTGCGTGCTGACCGCCACCTACACCTGGAACACCGCCCTCACCCCGAGCGGCGAGCTGGCACCGGGCGCGATGCTGTACATCCTCGGCGGCGCCATCGGCGGCTTCATGCTGGCGCTGGTCACCATCTTCAAGAAGACCTGGGCGCCGGTCACCGCGCCGCTGTACGCCCTCGCGGAAGGCCTGTTCCTGGGCGCCATTTCGGCGATGTACGAAGTCAAGTTCAATGGCATCGTGCTGCAGGCCGTGCTGCTGACCTTCGGCACCCTGTTCGCGCTGTTGATGGCCTATCGCTCGGGCTGGATCAAGGCCACCGAGAACTTCAAGCTGGGCGTGGTCGCGGCCACCGGCGGCATCGCGCTGATCTACCTGGCCACCATCGTGCTGGGTTTCTTCAACATCAACATTCCCTACATCCACGACTCCGGCCTGATCGGCATCGCCTTCAGCCTGTTCGTGGTGGTGGTCGCGGCCCTGAACCTGGTGCTGGATTTCGATTTCATCGAAACCGGCGTCGAGCAGAACGCACCGAAGTACATGGAGTGGTACGCGGCGTTCGGCCTGATGGTCACCCTGATCTGGCTGTACATCGAGTTCCTGCGCCTGCTGTCCAAGCTGCAGTCGCGCAACTGACGCCAGGCAGGAGCCACAAACAGAACGGGGCGCCAGGCGCCCCGTTTTTTTTGTTTTCAGGCGCCGGGAGCCACGGCGGCGACGCGTCGCGCCGGCAGCAGCATGAACACGATGGCGGCAACCGCCAGCAGCCAGCAGTAATGGACGCTGCCGGCCAGTGCGAGCGGTGAAACGGCGGCCAGCGACGAGGCCAGCAGAATCTGCGCGCCGTAGGGAAGCACGCCCTGCACGACACAGGCGAAGATATCCAGCAGGCTGGCCGAACGGCGCGGGTTGATGCCGTGGCGTTCGGCGATATCCCGGGCGAGGCTGCCGGTAATCAGGATGGCCACGGTATTGTTGGCAGTGAGCACATCGGAGCCTGCCGACAGCGCCGCGATGCTGAATTCACCCGAGCGTCGCCCGGTATGTCCGCGGGCGAACCTGGCGATGGCGCGCGCAAGCCAATCCAGTCCGCCGCCGGCTTTCATCAGCGCGCCGAGGCCGCCAATCAGGATCGACAGCAGGGTCACCTCGACCATGCTTTCGAAGCCCGCGTAGATGTCGCCGGCGAAGTCCACCACGCCGTAGTCGCCGGCAAAGGCGAATCCGAACACGGCCGACACCGCCAGCCCGGCCGCCAGCACGACCACCACGTCCAGACCGGTCAGCGCCAGCGCGAGCACCAGCACGTACGGCAGGACCAGCCACGGCGACGCGCCCTGCGGCGCCTGCACCGGGGCGGCTTCCCCCTGGAAGGCCAGCCATGCGGCCGTGGCCAGTGCCGCAGGCAGCGCGATCTTGAAGTTCTCGCGGAACTTGTCACGCATTTCCGCACCCTGGCTGCGGGTGGCGGCGATGGTGGTATCCGAAATCACCGACAGGTTGTCGCCGAACATCGCGCCGCCGATGACCGCGCCGACCACCAGCGTGCGATCCAGCCCCGCTGCGTCGGCGACGCCCAGGGCGATGGGAACCACCGCCGCCAGCGTGCCCATCGAGGTACCGATGGCCAGGGACACGAACGAGGCCACCAGGAACAGCCCCGGCAGGATCAGCGACGGGGGCAGCGCCCCCAGGCCCAGGGCGACCACCGCGTCGACCGCCCCGATCGCCTTGGACACCGTGGCGAACGCGCCCGCGAGCAGGAAGATCAAGCACATCAGCATGACGTTGGCGTCGCCCATGCCGCCCAGCAGGGTCGGCGACGCCGGCACGCCGCGCCGGTAGGCCAGCCAAGCCCCCAGTGCCAGCGCCGGCAGGATCGCCACCGGTGCGCGCAGCTGGTAGAAGCCCATGGGCTCCCCCTGGAAGGTGTAGTAGAGGCCCGCTCCGAAAAACAGGGCCAGGAACAGCAGCAGCGGGGTCAGCGCGAGCGCGCTGGGGCGGACGGTCATCGTGGGAAGCGGCGGGGGTTTCGGGAGACCGGCGATTGTCCGGCCTGCCACGGCCCGGTCCAAGCCCCCCGGATGGGACGAACGCAAACAAAAACGGGACGCTGCGCGTCCCGTTTTGATGTCCGCCGGCTGGCAGGCGGGTTCAGACCCGGCTGGCGATCGCCTTGGCGAAGGACATCGTGGTGCCCTCGCCGCCCAGGTCCGGGGTCAGCGAATCCTTGGCTTCCAGGGTGGCGATGATCGCCGCGCGCAGGCGCTCGGCCTTGTCCGGCTGGCCCAGGTGGTCGAGCATCTGCGCCGCGCCCAGCAGCAGCGCGCACGGGTTGGCGACGCCCTTGCCGGCGATGTCCGGCGCCGAGCCGTGGACGGCCTCGAAGATCGCCGCGTCGACGCCGATGTTGGCACCGGGGGCCAGGCCCAGGCCGCCGACCAGGCCGGCGCACAGGTCGGAGATGATGTCGCCGAACAGGTTGGTGGTGACGATGATGTCGAACTGCTCCGGACGCATCACCAGCTGCATGCAGGTGTTGTCCACGATCATCTCGTTG
>NZ_JANJUE010000426.1 GCF_024710765.1 Pseudoxanthomonas sp. | reverse complement strand
GGGCGGCTATGCGGGGTCGGTTACGGCCGCCTTGTTTCTCAAGCGCTTCGTCAAGCATGCCGGCGCCTGGGTGCATCTCGACATCTTCGGCTGGGCGCCGGAGGCCCGTCCGGGGCGTCCGGTCGGTGCGACCGATCAGGGCATCCGCGCCGTCTATGGCTATCTGCGTCAGCGCTACACGCGCTGAGGCCCGTGCCGCGGCTTAATAGCCGCGGCTGCGGTCGACCACATTGGGTAGGGCCGCGCCGGCCTCGTGCTCCCTCAGCACCCTCGAAAAGTACGCCACGCCACTCTCTTCGTTCGAGATCGCGGCGATATGAGGGGTGATGTAGCAATTGGGCTCCGCCCAGAGCGGACTGTCCTGCGGCAGGGGCTCGGTTTCGAAGACATCGAGGCTCGCCGCGCCCAGCGTGCCGTCCCGCAGGGCCGCGACAATATCGGCCTCCTTCTGGTGCCCGCCGCGCGCCGCATTGACGATCACCGGCCCCCCGGCCAGCCGGTCGCGCCGCAGCTTGGCGAAAGTATCGCGATTGAGAATGCCGGTCGTTTCCGGCGTCAGCGGCAGCAGGTTCACCAGGATATCGGTGCCCGAGAGGAAGGCGTCGAATTCCCCGTCGCCCGAAAACCCTTCGACCCCCTCGATAGTCTTGGGCGTCCGGCTCCAGCTTCTCAGGTCAAAGCCGAGCGGCCTGAGGCGCTTGACCGCATCCTGCCCGAGCACGCCCATGCCCATGATGCCCACGGTCGTCTCGCCGGCGGCCGGTGGGTAGTACTGGCTCCAGCGCCGTGCTTTCTGGTCGTCGCGGAAACGGCTGAACTGGCGGTGATGCATGGTGACATGGGCCACCACATAGTCGCTCATGCGCTGGCTGAGATCGTCGTCGACAAAGCGCACGATGGGCGCATCGGGCAGTTTGGGATGCTTGAGCAGCGCATCGACCCCGGCGCCCAGCGACAGGACGGCCTTGAGATTGGAGAGCCCCTCAAAGGCATCCGGCTTGGGCTTCCAGACGAAGATATAGCGGATATCCGCCGGGTCGAAGCTGTCGCCGCGCCGCACCACGGGGTAGGGCGCCAGCGCTTCGGCAAAGGCCCGGGCCCAGCTGGCTTCGTCGACGTCGGATAGATGCAGCAGCAGCATGGGAGGACTTCCTTCAAGAAAAAGGCCGCACCCAGAGGCGCGGCCCGTCAATTTCGCTGTGCGACCCGCACCAGTCCTTACTGGGCGGTGGTCGGGGTCGTCGCGGCCGGCTCTTCCGGCGTGGTGTCCTGCACGGGCGTTCGGTCGCCCGGCGGGTGTGGCGGGGGGGGGGGGGGGG
>NZ_JANJUE010000194.1 GCF_024710765.1 Pseudoxanthomonas sp. | reverse complement strand
ATCCCGTTCAACAACCTGGTGCTGTATCCGGCACTGCGCAAGCTGGGCTTCGAGCCCACGCCACTGCGCCGGATGGGCTGGGGCATCGCGTTCTCGGGCCTGGCCTGGATAGTCGCCGGCACGCTGCAATTGTGGATGGATGGCGGCGATCCGGTCTCGCTGGCCTGGCAGATCCTGCCGTACGCGCTGCTGACCTTCGGCGAGATCCTGGTCTCGGCGACGGCGCTGGAATTCGCCTACAGCCAGGCCACCCAGGCGATGAAGGGCGTGATCATGGCGTTCTGGTACCTGACCAGCACCTTCGGCAGCCTGTGGGTGCTGCTGACCAACGCCGGCGTGCGCAACGAAACGGTCACCTCGCACATCGCCAGCACCGGCCTGAGCGAGAATGCCTTCCTGATGTTCTTCTTCGCCGGCTTCGCTTTCGTGGCGGCGCTGGCCTTCGCCCTGTACGCGCGTCGCTACCCGATGCAGGACAACTACCGCGCGGCCTGAGGAAACCCCATGCAAGCCCCCATCACCCTGATCCTCATCCTGATCACCTCCGCGGTTTCGCTGCTGGCCTTCCGCACCCCCGCGCTGGCCGGTCGCCTGATCCTGTGGCCGCCGGCCATCGACCGCAACAAGCAGTACGACCGGCTGGTGACCTACGGTTTCATCCATGCCGACATCTGGCACCTGCTGTTCAACATGGTCACGCTGTTCTTCTTCGGCCGGATCATGGAACAGATCATCACCCGGTTGACCGGCAGCGTGCTGGTCTACATCGGCTTCTACCTGTCGGCGCTGGTGGTGTCGATCCTGCCGACCTACCTCAAGCACCAGAAAGACCCCAACTATCGCAGCCTGGGCGCTTCCGGCGCGGTGTCGGCGGTGCTGTTCGCGTTCATCCTGATCAACCCGTGGGCGATGATCGGGGTGTTCTTCATCCCGATGCCGGCGATCGTGTTCGCCGTGCTCTACGTGGCCTACAGCATCTGGATGGACAAGCGCGGCGGCGACAACGTCAACCATGGCGCGCACCTGGCCGGCGCCGCCTACGGCGTGCTTTTCATGATCGCGATGGAACCTGACGTGCTCAACCATTTCCTCGCGCAGCTGACCCGGCTCGGCGGCTGAACGCCGTCCGGGCAAATCACCTGATCTGAAGATTCGCTGTGCTATCCCACGGGTAAACCACACCCGTGGAGGCAGCATGGCGACACGCACACGCAGCAGCGCCCGCAAGGCCACCGCCGGCACGGCGGGTCGGGCGACGAAGAAAGCCGCAGGCAGGGCCACGAAGAAGGCGGCGAAGAAGACAGCGGGCAAGCCGGCGAAGAAAGCCGCCGCGAAAGCACCCCGCAAGGCCGCGAAGAAGGCGACCGCGAAGAAGACGACCGGCAGCGTCGTGAAGAAAGCCGCCCGCAAGGCGGTGAAGAAGACCACCGCCCGCAAGCCCGGCGGCACGGCGGTGAAGAAGTCCGCCACCAAGACGACGAAAAAGGCCGCGAAGAAAACCGCGGGCAAGGCGACTGGAAAGACCACCGCGCGCAAGACCGCCACCGCCACGAAACGTCCTGCGAAGGCCACGGCACGAACGACACGCGCAGCAAAGGCCGTCACCCCGGGCGCGCGCAAACGCACCGCCACACCGGCGACCGGCACCGCCGCCCGCAAGCGCGCCTCGGTAGCAACGACGGTACCAGCAGGGAAGCGCACCCGCCGCGCGACTAGGCCACGTCAGAGCAGGATCACCCCCGAACAGGCGCTGGCCCGCACCCAGGAACTGCTGGCCGAAAAGCAGCAGCGCGATCGTGAACAGGCCGCCTGGCAGCGATTGGATCAGCCACCGGCAGGCGCGCCCGCGCAAACCGAGGGTTACCAGTCGTCCACCGCGGCGGCCAAATCACTGGAACTGCATGCCGCCGAAAGCCGGATGAAGGCGATCCAGGGCAGCATGAGCGCACGCGATCGCCGCAGCCAAGGCAAGCGCGATCATCGCGGTGACGAATAAGGTCCGGAAAACGAAGGCCTGGCGCGAAGGCAGGCATTCCGGCGCCGGCTTCCCGGTTTCGCGCGGGCGCGATCGGGAAGTGCCGGCAGGAAAGCGGGGAGGCGAGGCCTCAACCCGCCATCAAGGCCTTGGACAGCTTGACGCTGCCGACTTCTTCCTGCGCGTAGTTGGAGAGCAGGCGCTCGTACACGGCATTGTTGAGCCGCTCGAATTCCCAGTCTTCGGTATGCCCGGTGACGGTCAGCTGGAACAGGCCTTCCAGCAGGGTGAAATCGCTGGCGACGGCGGCGGTATCGGAGGGATGATCGTGGGCGCTCATGGGTTGTTCCTTACCGGATGGCTTTGCCGGGGATTACGCACAGACCGTGCCAATCGGGCGTCCCGGGTGAAAACACTGTGAAATAGCGCGCTACGTCAGCTTTTTGACGTGACCAAGAGTGACGCGCCACGTCGGCTTCTGTCGCATTCCCGGCCGACGCGGCAGAATGGAACCCCCCTGGATTCAACGAGATAGTGATGGACATCACGATTCAGCACGACCCCGCCACGTCCCGCTTCTCCACCTCGGTGGACGGGCACGAAGCCGAACTGATCTACCGCCTGCGCGACAACCGCATGGTCATCGAGCATACCGGCGTGCCCGAGGCCATCGGGGGGCGCGGCATCGCCGCGCAGCTGGTCAAGGCCGCGCTCGACCACGCGCGTGCCGCCGGCTGGAAAGTGGTGCCGGCCTGCTCGTACTCGGCGGTCTACGTGGAGCGCCACCCCGAGTACGCCGATCTGTTGGCGTGACACTGTATTCCCGCGCGCGGGGCTGGAGGCCTGCTGCGACGCGGCATAAACTGTCGACCCGTTGAGTGGATGGAGCCCATGACGTGAACCCGGTTTACCGCACCCCGCTGCTGATCGCGTCGCTGGCCCTGGCCCTGGCCGCCTGCAAGCGCGAACCCGACGGCCCGCAGCCGCCCACCGCCGCCACGACGCCCGAAACCGGCGCGCCCGTCGCAGACGCCACCGCGCCGGTGGCCCCGCCCGAACTCAAGGACGTCATCGAGACCAACGAGCGCTACGTCGTCGGCATCACCTATCCGCCGGGCATCGACCGCTATCCCGGCCTGGCCAAGGCGCTGTCCGACTACGCGCAGGCGGCCCGTGGCGAACTGATGGAAGCCGTGGACGGTTTCGGCAACGACAAGCCCACCGCGCCGTACGAGCTCTCGCTCAGTTTCGAGAAACTGCTGGAAACCCCGCAGGTGGTGGCTGTGGCCGCCGATGGCAGCCGCTACACCGGCGGCGCCCACGGCCAGCCGCTGATCGCGCGCTTCGTCTGGCTGCCGCAGCAGAACCACCTGCTGTTGGCGGGTGATCTGGTCGCCACCCCGGCGGGCTGGCAGGCGGTCAGCGATTACGTGCGCGAGCAACTGCTCACCGGCGTCACCCTGCGCGCCGACGCCGACGAACTGGAACCGGCCGAGCGCAGCGAAGTGCTCAAGAACGCCTCCCGCATGATCGACGACGGCACCGAACCCAAGGCCGAGAACTTCGCCCACTTCGTGCCGGTGCTGGACGCCAGCGGCCATATCAGCGCGCTGCGCTTCGTGTTCCCGCCCTATCAGGTGGGGCCCTACGCCGACGGTACCCAGACCGTGGACGTGCCGGCGTCGGTGCTGCGGCCGCACCTGGCATCCACCTATAGCGGTCTGTTCGCCCAATAGGGTCCGCAAGACAGGGCATGCCATGAGCACGTCACGCTTCGCGCAACGGGTCGAACGACTGCTGGCCGAAGCGGACGTGCGGATCGGCGGCGACCGTCCCTGGGATATCCAGGTGCACGAGCCGCGCATTTACGCGCGCATGCTGGGGCAGGGCTCCCTGGGCCTGGGCGAGGGCTACATGGACGGCGACTGGGATGCCGCGTCGCTGGATGGTTTCCTCTTCCATGTCCTCAACGCGCGCCTGGACGAACGCGTGCACGGCGTCGGCGAAATCCGCGACGCGCTGTTCGCGCGCCTGTTCAATCCGCAATCCCGCCGCCGCAGCCGGGAGGTCGGCGAACGCCATTACGACCTCGGCAACGATCTCTACCGCGCCATGCTCGGCGCGCGGCTGGTCTACAGCTGCGGCTACTGGCGCCAGGCCGACCATCTCGATGATGCACAGATCGCCAAACTGGATCTGGTCTGCCGCAAGCTGCAATTGAAACCGGGCATGCGCGTGCTGGACATCGGTTGCGGCTGGGGCGAGGCCTTGAAGTTCGCCGCCGAACGCTATGGGGTCTCCGGTGTAGGGGTAACCATTTCCAAAGAACAGGCCGAATACGCCCGCGAACTCTGCAAGGGGTTGCCCATCGACATTCGGCTGCAGGACTACCGCGATCTGCACGAACCTTTCGACGCCGCGTTCTCGCTGGGCATGTTCGAACACGTCGGTATCAAGAACTATCGCACCTATTTCGAAACCGTCCGCCGCGTCCTGCCGGACAACGGCCTGTTCCTGCTGCACACCATCGGCACCAACCGTTCGGTCAACCATACCGACCCGTGGATCGCCAAATACATCTTCCCCAACTCCATGCTGCCGTCCGCCGCCCAGATCGCGCAGGCCAGCGAAGGCCTGTTCGTCCTCGAGGACTGGCACAACTTCGGCACTTACTACGACCGCACCCTGCAGGCCTGGCGCGCCAACATCGAACGCGCCTGGCCGGATCTCGACGCTCGTTACGATGAACGCTTCCGTCGCATGTGGCGTTTCTATCTCGCGGCTTCGATGGCGACATTCCGCAGCCGCCGATCGCAGTTGTGGCAGGTGGTGTTGTCGCCGAAGGGTGCGCCGGATGGGTATGTGTCGGTGCGGTGACGTCGGGCGGTTCGAACCCGATGTCGCTGGATTTCCTATCGGTCGATGAACGCTGGACAAGCTCCAGAGATGGAGTTGACGCGGGCGTGGGCGGGAGAGTATTGATACCCGGCATTTGATTTTCGCTTCAGGAACGCGGCCAGTCGCCGCATATTCAGGGAATTCGACCGGCCGCGGTTGAAAGGGAAGAAGAATGAAGCCCAAGCTTATCTGCACGTGCGCCTCCGTCGCACTGGTGATCGCCATCCCAGCTCGGGCGGTAACTCCACCGGAGCAGTACAAGGCCTATCTGACCCGTGCGCAGACCATTACGCCCGTAACGGATTTCGGTGACCAGATAAGCCTGCGCGATGGAAAGCTGAGCTTCAAGAATGTAGACATGGAACTGCTGGGGAATGGTCCGCCGATCCGCATCATCCGAACTACCACGCTGGATGATGGTTTGGGCAAAGAAGCCACGTCGGGCAATGCGATGGGAGCATGGGAACTTGAAATTCCCCGCATCAAGACCGTCACGTCCAATGCACCTGCCGCGATGCGGAACCAGCCGATTTCCGCCACCAGTCCGGTCGGATGGCAGGTCGCGGCAGCGGATAAAAATGCGCGTTGCACCAGCTTCGCTTCTCCCGCCACCGTCTCCTATCCCATGGCCGGCATCGAGTTCAGCCAAGCCAACTGGTGGTTCGGCTATCAACTTGTCGACGAGCAGGGCAATGAACAGCCGCTATTTCGGCGGACCACGGAGATGCCGGAGCAGCGCTTCAAGATCGGAACAGCCTCCAACTGGGTGGTCGAGTGCCTGCCCGCGACAGCCAATGGCGAGCCTGGTGAAGCATTCCTGGCCACATCGCCCGATGGAACCCGGTACTGGTTCAATTACCTGGCATATACGCCCTACGACGGCCTGAGCATGGCGTTCGAGAACATGCCGCCCAAGGGCTACACGCTGGTTTACACCTTGCCGCGTCGCGCCGCTTCGATGCTAGTGACGCGGATCGAGGACCGGTTCGGGAACTGGCTTACTTATCAGTACGACGCTGGAAAGCTGACCTCCATAACCGCAAGCGACGGGCGTTCAGTGACCATCGGCTCGCCGGGAACCGCGATTTCATCGGTGACAACGGGGGCGGGGGCAACGGCCAGGACCTGGAACTATCAGTACGGTACCGATTTCGTTGTGACGCAACCTGATGGCGCAAGTTGGCGCTATACGGGTAGCTTTGGACGTAAATTTTTCTCGTCGTACAGTTTCGAGAACTGTTCGCAGTTGTACGGCGCGGAGCCGAATGAAACCCGGCAGGTCAGCGTGACAACACCGTCGGGAGCGACGGCGACGTTCAACCTCCAGCGGCGCATCTTCGGACGGTCCTACGTTCCCAAGTATTGCGCGGGCGGGGGTGGATTGATGAATCCGGACGCCGGATATGCGCTTATTCCCAGGCTCTGGATTGGACATGCCATTAAGTCAAAGTTGGTAACGGGTCCGGGCGTGACCTCCCACGGGTGGAGTTACAGCTACTCGCCCCACAATGGGAACTGGGCAGAGAACTGCACGGGAAACACCTGCGCCGCCGCGGTATGGACCGACGTCACGGATTCAACGGCAAGACGGGTGCGGAGCTATTTCAGCAACAAATGGGATCAGACCGAGAACAAGCTGTTGAAAGAGGAAACCTACAATGGGGCTGGAACATTGCTGAGTACGGATGAATACATCTACGCGACAACGCCTTCCAATGCGGCCAACCCGTTCCCTTGGCCGTTGAAGGTAGGTGTTTCCGCCGGGTACAACCTCAACGATGAGGTCGTCCTGCGTTGGACACCCCTGAGAAAACGGACGCTGACCCAGGATGGCGTCCGCTTCGTCCATGAGGTGACCGCATTTGATGCATGGTCTCGTCCCGTCAATGTCACCAAGAGCAATGCGCCGTCACCGTGACGGGCAGGGATTCAGGATTGACCGGCCGGCTCAAGCCGGTCCAGATGGGGAGCACGCATGAAGCGGACAGGGAAGCAGGGAATGAAGCGGACGGTATTGGGGATGTTGCTGGCGCTGCCGCTGGCGGCGCAGGCACAGACCTACAGCAAGACCGAGACCATCGAGTACCACGACGACACGACGTTGTGGGTGCTGGGGCAGGTCAAGCGCACCACGACCAATGGCGTGGAGACCGGCAGCACGACCTACGGCTGGAAGGCGCTGCCAACGCAGACGACCCAGTTCGGCAAGGTCATGCAGACCCTGGCCTACGACAGCACGTCCACGGTAGCCAGTGGCCAGCTAGGGACCCTCAAGACGGTCAAGGACGGCAACAACAACACGACCACCTTCACCAACTGGAAGCGCGGCATTCCTCAGACCATCACTTATGCCGACAGCAGCGCCCAGTCGGCGGTGGTGAACAACCACGGCTGGATTGAGTCGGTCACCGACGAGAACGGCTACAAGACGTGCTACACCTTTGATGCGATGGGGCGGCTGGCGAGCATCACCCCGCCGTCGGAGACTACGGCCAACGCCTGCGACACGAGCGAGGCGAGCTGGAAGAAAACCCTGCTGACGTTCCAGCCGGTAGCGGTGGCCGAATATGGCATCCCGGCCGGCCACTGGCGGCAGACGGTGAGCACCGGGGCTGGGCAGAAGATTACCTACTTCGACGCCTTGTGGCGGCCGCTGGTGGTGCGCGAGTACGACGCAGCCAACGTGACGGGCACCCAGCGTTTCAACCGCTTCGCCTATGACACCGACGGTCGGGTGACCTTCGCCTCCTACCCGGGCACGACCGACGCGCTGACCACCGGCACCTGGACCGACTATGACGCCCTGGGCCGGGTGACCTCGGTCAGCCAGAACAGCGAACTGGGACTGCTGACCACCCTCACCGAGTACCTGCCCGGGTTCAAGACGCGGGTGACCAACCCCAAGTTGCAGGTCACCACGACGAGCTATCAGGCCTACGACCAGCCCACGTATGACTATCCGACGGGCATCGACCATCCGGAAGGGGCCTCGACGGAGATTCACCGCAACGTGTTCGGCAACGTGACGGCCTTGCGTCGGCGCAACGCCACGGCCAGCGAGCAGGTATGGCGGTACTACACCTACGACATCTCCCAGCAGTTGTGCAAAACCCTGGAGCCGGAGACGGGCGCCACGGTGTACGACTATGACCCGGCCGGCAACCTGTCCTGGAGCGCGGCCGGGGTGGCGAACCTGGGCGATGCAGCTGCCTGCAACCGCCCCGAAGCCTGGGCCTCGGGCCGGGTGGTGAGCCGCACCTACGATGCGCGTAATCGGCTCAAGTCCCTCTTTTTCCCGGACGGCAAAGGCAACCAGACCTGGTATTACTGGCCGACCGGGGCGGTGCAGACCATCGTGACGGACAACGACGGACCGGGGCAGGGCACGGTCACCAACCACTACAGCTACAACAAGCGCGGTCTGTTGACCGGCGAAAGCGTCACTCAGTCAGGTTGGTATAGCTGGGGTATTCAATATCGCTACGATGGGTTGGGAAATCGTAGCGGTTATACGACGCCGGACCAGCTCAATGTCAACTACTCCCTCAACGCTCTGGGGCAGCCGTTG
The DNA here is from genome assembly GCF_024710765.1 of Pseudoxanthomonas sp. Classification (GTDB taxonomy): domain Bacteria; phylum Pseudomonadota; class Gammaproteobacteria; order Xanthomonadales; family Xanthomonadaceae; genus Pseudoxanthomonas_A. The sequence continues at coordinate 4,040 of NZ_JANJUE010000194.1, read as the reverse complement.
AGCGTGACCAGTGGCTGGGGAACGCACGCCAGTGGCATCAGCTACTACCCGAACGGCGCTATCAAGCAGTTCACATACGGAAATGGCATCGTCCACACGATGGACCAGAACGCACGCCAGTTGCCTATTCGCACGGTGGATGGGGCGGTGCAGAACCTGGTCTATAGCTACGACCATAACGGTAATGTTGAAGCCATTGGCGACTATATTCAGGGGGGCGGAGATGGTAGCCATAGCCGTTGGATGACCTATGACGGCCTGGACCGATTGACCAGTGTGGGTTCATGCATGTTCGGAGGCGATTGCTGGCATCGCTTCACTTATAACGCCCTGGACAATCTGACCTCCTGGAAGCTGGCGGGCGTCAAGGACTACGCCGCCTACGTGTATGACGCCACAAATCGCCTGATTGGCATCCAGAACAGCGCGGCGGCAACTGTTGTTGGTCTGAGCTATGACCCGCAGGGAAATCTGGATAACAAGAACGGTCAGGCTTATCGCTTCGACTATGGCAACCGTCTCCGGGAGGTCACCGGGAAGGAGAGCTACCGGTATGACGGATATGGTCGACGCCTTTCGGCGCGGAGTCCAACCGATGGCGACATTCTGTCGATGTATGGACAGGGCGGCCAGCTCATCTTCCGTCAGGACTGGCGTCGCAAGCTGAGCCTGCCGCACATTTATCTCGGAAGCAGCCTGCTGGCGACCATCGAGTGGAACTTTGTCACCAACACGGGTGAGCTTCGCTATCAGCACACCGACGCGCTGGGGAGTCCGACGGTGGTGACGAATGCCAGTGGGCAGGTGGTTGAACGAAACAACTATGAGCCCTATGGCTCGGTAATAGGCAAGCCAAACTACGGCGGCATCGGCTTCACCGGGCATGTGCAGGACGCGGCCACCGGGCTGACCTACATGCAGCAGCGGTATTACGACCCCACTTGCGGTTGCTTCCTCTCGGTCGATCCAGTAACCGCATACAGCAATGGCGACATGCGGTTCTTCAACCGTTATGCCTACGCCTTTAACAATCCTTATCGCTTTACCGACCCGGATGGGCGTCAGAGCGTCGGCGAAATGATCGACTCGGGCGCGGAAGGCTGTGGCGCGGTTTCATGCGCAGGGTGGGCGCTGCTAAGTGCGACATGGAAAGTCCTCGGCGCTGAGGGCGTTAGCCAGATCGCCGATAAAGGGTGGTCTAGCGTGGGCAATGGCGAGCGTGCAAGCGCTGGTCTTGAGGTGGCTTCAGTTATTCCGTTTGTGAAAGTTGGGGCTGAAGCTGGTTCGGCGTTCAAAGCGCTCCGAGTTGCGATACGCTCTGGGCGAGAGGCTTACAAGGGCAGCACCGTAATGGGGCATTCGCTTTCGAAGCATGCAGGCAGGAATCCTGAAGTCTGGGGAAAAATAACCGGGTCTATGCGAACGTGGAATGATCAGGCGATGAAGCACTTTAGGGAAATTGTGCGAGGCCCGGGGGAGTTCAAAGAAGTGGCCAATAAAGACGGCACTAAATTCCTTGAAAAGTCCCTCGAAGATGGGAGGGGTGTGCGCCTCAACATGGACGGGACATTCAAGGGGTTTATCGACCGATGAGTAATTTAATCGAGCTCTTGTTTGAAGGAGTTGCAAAGAACCAGTTGGATAGTTTGATCGGGAGACTGTCTAACGGCTCGACCTTGAAGTCGGTGATCGCTAGTGAGAGTCCAGAACTTGACCTATCTTCCTGGCAAGGTCGGGTGCTCGAAATCCTTGAGGGCGCGGCGCCCAACCCTAGCAGCGTTAGCCTCAACCTCGACGGAGTGGAACTTGGAGAAGTGGCAATAGCCAATCCATTGATCCAGGTGTTGATGGACGATGGGGGTATTGACGTTTCCCTATCATTTCTGGATTACGAACTTAGCTGCGACGCCTCGGACTGCGTCGATGCGTTGCACCATGCTTCTCTAGAGCTTTCGAGAGTCGCCGACGCCCGTCACATCATTTGTGGTTATGAGCCCGCAAGTGACCATAAAACCCGCTTCTTTACTGATGCCACACAAGGGCCACTTCGTAGGTTCTGGTGAAAGAAGGCGTAGGGCGGGTCTCGACCCGCCCTGCATGTCCAATTGGCTTGGGTTTTGCGGCTACAGCGTGTCGTCGGGCATGCAGGCGCTATTACGGAGCTATGCCCTGGGCGAAATCACCGAATCCGAATACCGGGCGCGGGTCGGCAATGCCGTCGCAATACCGCGTCTTGACCTATGTCATTGAGTGGCCGAAAGTGCGCGTCAAGGCTTCGACGAACACGGCAGGAAGTGCATTAAGAGCAGTTGGCGACGGGGAAGCGCACCGCATCAAGGGTTGATCGCAGCAATTGGCGGAATCCGCGTCGGGTCAGAGTGTTCAGCGGTACTACGACCCGATCATCGGGCGGTTCCTGTCGGTGGACCCCGTGACGGCTTACTCAAGTGCGGAGGCGAACTTCAATCGCTACTGGTACGCGAACAATAATCCGTACAAGTTCACTGATCCGGATGGCCGGCAGTCCAAGGAAGATGTAAAAACGCCGTCCGTTGGAGTGCCACTCCTTGACCGGCTCTGGACTCCATCAGATGCGCGGGATAGCGCGGGTCAAATGATGGAGAAGCAGCTCGAATTTGAAATGAGTCTGCCGCAGAGCGCGAAAGAGATTGTATTGTATGTCGCAATTGCGATGTCGGCTGGGACGGGAGCTGCAGGCGGTGCTGCAAGCCGCGGAGCCGTCGGTCGTATGACGCGGAGCGGAACGAGGGGAACCAGCGGTACCCTAGCTACGGCGAATGGAAACAGATATCACGGTAACAGTACTGGTTCGTCTACTTCCGGCGGCGATACGCAAGCACCCATGCGTCCGCAGACTCGGCGAGCGCTCGACGGTGTGCAGAATCCATCGCGAACTCACGGGGAGTGCTGTGAGATTGACGTCTTCAATAAAGCGCTGAATGCCGGTGACGATGTTCGAGGAGCAAGGATGGGTCCAGTCAAACTGAATGAATCCGGCAGGATTATTCCGGCCTGTTCGACCTGTCGTGAGGTCAAGAAGACGCTGGAGGTTGAGTGAGACATGAATATTGACGCCGTTGAGAGTAGGTTTTATGACTTTTTGTCCAAGGCATGGACATTGGAGGATGTTTCACCTTTCTTGCGTTCCTATGTGCGTCTTCTTCTAGCCTTTAGGAGCGAGCTCTCGCGTACGGAGCTTGATGCACTGTTAGAACGTCAGAATCAGCTTGCTGACAACCGACCCGTGGACTCGTTTCCTGAATTTAGGGCCGTGTTACGTGAAAATATCGATAGCCAATTAAGTGGAAATGAAGGTGAAATTAGGGAGAGGGCACTAAGTCGACTGCTGTTTGGCGCTTTTCTCGACTCTGAGGAGCCAGATTATTTTTATCTTGTTGAGCCAATGTTCGAATTCGCCAGGAATATGAGTGTCGATCCTAATCTTCTAAAAGATATATTGAAGACGGAGTTTCCTGGATTCACGATTTAAGGCGTGGGTAAGCTGTGATGCTTATCGCGATATCCAAAGTGCGCGTTAGTCGAGCGGGCCTGCTTAGCTTTAATAAAGCAGGCAAAATTGGATAAGAGTATGTTCTTCTAACGAATCGCTCAGATGGATGTCTAAAGTCATAGCTGTGGAGTGCGGATGTGCCCTGACACTGCGGGGCTCAGACTGCCTCCTTATGAGATGGGGCGAGCGCGAGCGTGCCAATGAGTCCCCGGTTGGATCTAGCGAACGTGACGCAACATGTGAGCTGTTTCCGCTCATGCCTGTGAGCTGCATGTATCGAATTTTCAACAGAACGCGGGCGCTAGCAGCCCGCGTTTTTGTTACGCGTCGTTGGCCGAGTCGGCGTCCGTTTTTCCGGAGTGCCAGTGGAGGCGGTCGAGGACGTGGTTGGCTTCGCTGGCGAGGCTGGCGAAGCAGTCGCTCAGGGGTTGCAGCGGGATGGGCAGGCTGTGGTGCTCGTCCTTGCGGAAGCGGGGACTGGCGAGCAGGGACAGCAGTTTGAGGTGAT
>NZ_JANJUE010000404.1 GCF_024710765.1 Pseudoxanthomonas sp. | reverse complement strand
TCAGTGCGCTCGGCATGAAGACGCAGTTGAAGGCGGTCTTCGCGGTCGGTTTGCGACCCGTCCTGCTCATGCTCGGTGAAACGGCATTCCTGGCGGGGCTTTTCCTGTTGGCCCTGCGCTACGTGTAGGAAGCGGGGCAGGAACGAGATGCGAGGTCCCGCTTCCCATCTGAGAGCATCCGGGTCTGACGAAGGGCGGTGATGGAAATGAGTCGATCCAACTTTCATGCCGATGACGAGCCCCATGCGGTGGTCGTCAACATTCAGCATTTTTCGACCCATGACGGTTCGGGCATCCGTACGACGGTCTTCCTGAAGGGCTGTTCGCTACGCTGCAGCTGGTGCTGCAACCCGGAGTCGATCAAGCCGGCGCCCGAACTGGCGTTCAACCGGGGGCAGTGCATCGGGGCGGCGGCTTGTGGCCGTTGCCTCCCGGTTTGTCCTGTGCAGGCGCTCCATGTGGACAGTGCCGACGATCGAATCCGGGTGAACTGGGCGCTCTGCAACGATTGCGGGGAATGCGTGAAGGCTTGCCCGTCCAGGGCGCTTTACCGCTTCGGCAAGCTGATGAGCGTTGCGGAAGTCCTGGCGGAGGTGGAACGCGACGGCGCCTTCTACGGTGAGTCCGGCGGAGGTCTCACCCTGTCCGGCGGAGAATGCCTTCTGCAGCCCGATTTCAGTGCCGCCTTGCTCGAATCGGCGCGCCGGCGGGGGCTGGACACGGCAATCGAGACTGCCGGCAACGTGCCATGGGCCTTCATGAAGCAGGTGCTGCCGCATGTCGACACGATGCTGCACGACTACAAGCTGACCGACCGCGGTAAGCATCGCCGCTGGACCGGTGTCGACAATGCACGGATTCTCGAGAACTACCAGCGCGCATACCGGGAGTTTCCGGAGGTCCGATTCATCGCGCGTATTCCGCTCATTCCGAATGTGAATGATGACGAAGCGCATATCGACGCCGTGCTTGCCGCGATTGAAGGGCACCCCAACGTGGTCGAGCTGGAGCTGCTGCCGTACCACGGCTTCGGGGAGAGCAAATACCGATTCCTTGGGCTGGAGAGCGGCGCACAGGAATTCTCGCCGCCCACACCTGAAAGGCTGGCTGCCCTTCGCCAGCGCATTGAAAAACGCATGAACCGAGAAAAGGGCGCGCGACATTGAAGTCCCGGCCCATCACACATCAATCCCCGAGGAGATCGGCATGAATCAAAGCTCTGAAACCCCCGTCATCGAGCAACTCCGTGCGCGCGGCAATTGGAATCCCGCCTGGGATGTTCTCGCCGAACTGGACGCTGAATATGTCGAAAGATTCATGGGGGTGGCAACCCATTGTTTCCAGAAAGGTGGACTGGATCCG
>NZ_JANJUE010000380.1 GCF_024710765.1 Pseudoxanthomonas sp. | reverse complement strand
ATCGGCTCGCACCTGATCCAGGCCATGGTGGGGCAGGATTCGCAGGACATCAAGGACGCGGTGTGGGGCGAGCTGAAGAACCACTTCCGGCCCGAGTTCTTGAACCGCATCGACGAGACCGTGGTGTTCCATGCGCTCGATGCGGCGCACATTGCCTCGATCGCGAAGATCCAGCTGCAGCTGCTGCAATCGCGCCTGGCAAAGATGGACCTGGAAATGCAGGTGTCCGACGCGGCCCTGGCCGAGCTGGCCAAGGTCGGCTTCGACCCGGTGTTTGGCGCGCGGCCGCTCAAGCGCGCCATCCAGCAGCGCATCGAAAATCCGCTGTCGAAGTTGCTGCTCGAAGGGCGCTTCCCGCCCAAGAGCCGCATCGAGGTCAGCGTGGACCCGGTGCTGGAGCCGGGGGTATTCCACTTCCATGCGGCGCCCGTGGCATGATGTTGCTATGAATAAAATAGCTTCTGGCGCCTGATGGATGGGCGTTGGAGGCTGTTTTTATTCCAGTTTCTGGAGGTTGCTTGAACGATTTGCTCGCGGGTCTGGCCCGCTTTCTGGTGCGGGCGCTGCTGGTGGCCGTGGGACTGGTCTTCTTCCTGAGCCTGCTTGCCGCAGCTCTGGTGCTGGCCCTGGTCTGGGGCTTGCGCGCCGTGTGGGCGCAGCTCACCGGGCGCCCCATTGCCCCGTGGGCGGTGCGCATCGATCCGCGCGCGGGCTGGAGTTCGGTGTACCGCTCCGGCGCCCGCTGGGGCCGCACGGAGGGGGCTCCGCCCACCCCGCCGGAGGCACGCCCGCAGCCGCCGGTGCACCTGCGTCCCCTGCCCGGGGCGGACGAAGTCACCGACGTGCAGCCGCGTGAGCCCGGCGGCTCGTAGACGGTCTTCTCTAAACACGGATTCCAGCCGCCGCCCTATGATGCGCGGATGAACACTGTCGATCTCCAAGCCCTGTTTGACGCCCAGTACCAGGCCAGCCGCGCCCAGGTGGACGTGCCCCTGGTGGTGCGCCGCGAGCGCATCCTGCGCATGCGCAAGCTCC
>NZ_JANJUE010000373.1 GCF_024710765.1 Pseudoxanthomonas sp. | reverse complement strand
GACGGGGGATTTGCGCGGGATATCGGGAAAAGCGCCAATCCCCCTCGGTCCCCCTTTTGCAAAGGGGGAGGAAGAGGAGCGGAGTACTGATGGGATGGAGCGAATCGGAGCCCCCTTTGGAAAAGGGGGCGGGCATCCGCGCAGCGGATGACGGGGGATTTGCGCAGGGTGTCGGAAAGAGCAGATCCCCTCGGTCCCTTTTTACAGAGAAGGAGCGGTGGCGTTTCCGGAAGCTGAGGTGATTCGAAGGCTCAGTTGTATTCCAGCACATACACCAACTGCGCATCGGCCTGGCCAGGCGTGACCGCGCCACCACTGGGCACGTAGCGCGCGGTGCCGGAGAAGCCGTAGCGATGGCCATTGGGCAGCTTGCTTTTCCAGTCCATCGGAATGGCGCGCTCGCGGGCGAACGGCAGGGCGACGTGTTTGTCGCTGAGCAGCTCGATGCCCACGCCCGCCGCGATGCCGGGTTTTCCCGCGTCCTGCAGATTCAGCCATCCGTCCTTGGCGGCATCGCCTTCGAAATAGACCTTCACCGTCGGGGCGGAAGCCACGTTCATGCCGTCGCAATCGACGGTGAACGAGAACCCCTTGGCTGCCGCGTTGCCAGACTGGATACGTGATGTCATCACCTCGCCCATGCGGACTTCCTGGGCGGGCAGGTTCGAGACACAGGCGCCGTAGTAGCTGTTCTGGGTGAGATTGAATTGCAGGTTGGTGCCGCTGATCGGGACCACCGTTTCCACGGCGGTGGGAAAGCGCAGGTCGGCGCGGTAGCTGAAGGTGACGCGGCCTTTGCCCACCGCCATGCCGGTGCGGATGAACTCGACATCGGCGTAGTAGGGGGTGCTGACCAGAGTGCCATAGATGTATTCGCTGCTTTCAAACGGGGGATAGCGAATGGTCGGCCAGCCGCCCAGGTAGGCGCTGTGGTAGCCGATGCGCACGCCCACGCCCTCCACGGAAGTCTGGTAGACATTGGATTGGGAGGATGGCGGCAGGGACATGTTCGCGACCGCCATGCTGTAGACGGAATCGGCGGTGCAGTGGAAATTTCCCATGCCGCCCGCGAGGCGGATCTGCACCTTGGCCATCACCTCGCCCATGGGGACATGGGCCAGCGTGACCGTACCGGCAGGCGCGGTGATGGTCTGGGCCAGGTTGTCTCCATTGTTGCTCCAGGGCGAGCAGGCCGCTTTGGCGGCGGTCGGCAGTCCAGCGATTCCCAGCAGGACAGGCAGGAGCCACGCGCGTGAGGATGGCGAGCGATGTGCTTTCACATGGACCTCGTTGAAGCGGGGAGCGGATGGGACGCGGCCCCGTCCCGCGGGACTTCCGGATCCGTCGGGAGGACGGAGGCTGCGATCGTCACTCCCGGTTCCCGGTGTGCGTGTGTTCCGGACGTGCGCTTTGGAAGTGAGACGATTCTCCGTCCGCGTCTTCCGTACCGGCATCGGAATCGTCCTAAATGGCGGGCCGGCGGCACGTGGGATTCAGCGTGGCCGGGGGGCGCATGTCCCGTCATGCGGAAAAGGCGGAACCCCGGTTTTTTCGGAGAGTTCCTAAGGACAGCCAGCGTTCGAACCACGAACATACGCGCCTCGCGTCGGGGCGCGCCGAACACGAGGCGCAAGCCTTGCGCCGGCCAGGACGACGGGAGGCGGTGGGGACCGCCGACCGACGGAATGCCCGGGCCCGATGGCGAGAGGACTGTCCTGACACAATCGATGAGCGCGCGGTGCCCATTGCGCTCGATGGCAAGGACAGGTGATGACGGCCATGTTCGCCGGCCGCCGGGTCATGCGCCCAACCACGATCAGATGGATGGTGGCAGCTGCCGCCGGTCGTGAATCGTCGCCGTGAAGGGGGAAATCACCGCGACGATTCGCAGCCGGGATGGCGCTCCCATCCGGGGCGCCGGCATGGGCGCGGGTGTGCGGTGGCGAGTGGCTCCTTCAGGCAAGGCCGGCTTGGTTGGGTTACGTGCGCCGGACACGGCCCCCACCCAGCCTCCCCCGCATGCGGGGGAGGGGGCCATTCCGTACTTTCCTTGCCGCTTGCGGCTCGGATCCTTCCCGCTTGCGGGGGAAGGGGCCCATTCCGTACTTCCCTTGCCGCCTGCGGCTCGGATCCTTCCCCCGCTTGCGGGGGAAGGTGCCCGAAGGGCGGATGGGGGCAAGCGGGAGGCATGCCTGGAGGACGTGCGCG
>NZ_JANJUE010000150.1 GCF_024710765.1 Pseudoxanthomonas sp. | reverse complement strand
AGCAGCAGCAGGACCGCCCAGCCGATCGCCTTTCCCGCCATGACGGCGCTGGCCGCCCCCCATTTCACCTTCGTCTGTTCCATCATTGGGCCCCTCCGCCAAATGCCGGGTTGCAAGTTTCGGATCTCACGATAGCATTGGTCCAACCACTAGGCCATTAGCTTCGGAGCCGCCATGCGCCTGCAAGGCAAACTCGCCCTGGTCACCGCCGCCGGCCAGGGCATCGGCCGCGCCACCGCGCTGGCCTTCATCCGCGAAGGCGCGCGGGTGATCGCCGCCGACATCGACCAGGAAGCCCTGCAGCGGCTGCGGGTCGAGGCCGGCGAGGCCCTCGTGCCGCTGCGCCTGGACGTGACCGACACCGCCGCCATCGCCGCGCTGGCGCAACAGCATGCCAGCGCGGGGGATGCCGTGGACGTGCTGTTCAACTGCGCCGGCTTCGTCCACAGCGGCAGCATCCTGGACGCGGGCGAGGCCGACTGGGACATCGCCTGGCGCCTCAACGTCGGCTCGATGTACCACCTGATCCGGCAACTGCTGCCCGGCATGCTGGCACGCGGCGCCGGCTCGATCATCAATGTCGCCTCGGTCGCCTCCAGCATCAAGGGCGTGCCCAACCGCTTCGTCTACGGCACCACCAAGGCCGCGGTGATCGGCCTGAGCAAGGCGGTCGCCGCCGATTTCGTCGGCCGCGGCATCCGCTGCAACGCCATCTGTCCGGGCACGGTCAGTTCGCCTTCGCTGGAAGCGCGCATCGCCGAACAGGCGCGCCAGCAGGGCAGTTCCGTCGAAGACGTGCAGGCCGCGTTCGTCGGCCGCCAGCCGATGGGCCGGCTGGGCCGTCCCGAGGAAATCGCCGCGCTGGCGGTGTACCTGGCCAGCGACGAATCCGCATTCACCACCGGCACCACGCACGTGATCGACGGCGGTTGGATCAACTGAAGGAAACCTGCATGAAACTGTTGCGCCATGGCGCGCCGGGCGCGGAAAAGCCCGGATTGCTCGACGGCGAGGGCCGCATCCGCGATCTCTCGACGGTGATCCCCGACATCGCCGGCGAGGCGATTACCCCGGAAGGCCTGCGGCGCCTGCGCGCGCTGGACCTGTCCGCGTTGCCGCTCGTGGAAGGCGCGCCGCGCCTGGGACCCTGCGTGGGGCAGGTCGGCAAGTTCGTCTGCATCGGCCTGAACTATTCCGACCACGCCGCCGAAACCGGCGCGCAGGTGCCGGCCGAACCGGTGATCTTCAACAAGTGGACCAGCGCGATCTGCGGGCCGGACGACGACGTGCAGATCCCGCGCGGTTCGCACAAGACCGACTGGGAAGTGGAACTGGGCGTGGTGATTGGCCGCGGCGGGCGCTACATCGCAGAAGCCGACGCACTGGATCACGTCGCCGGCTACTGCGTCATCAATGACGTGTCCGAACGCGAATTCCAGCTCGAAGGCACCGGCACCTGGGACAAGGGCAAGGGTTGCGATACCTTCGGCCCGCTTGGTCCCTGGCTGGTGACCGCCGACGAAATCGCCGATCCGCACGCGCTGGGCCTGTGGCTGGAAGTGGACGGCCACCGCTACCAGGACGGCAACACGCGCACGATGGTGTTCCAGGTGCCGTTCCTGATCAGCTACCTGAGCCGTTTCATGAGCCTGCAGCCGGGCGACGTGATCTCCACCGGCACCCCGCCGGGCGTCGGCCTGGGCCAGAAGCCTCCCGTCTATCTGCGCCCCGGCCAGGTCATGCGGCTGGGCATCGACGGGTTGGGCGAACAGCGGCAGAAGGTGGTGCAGGCATGAATGCGACCGCCCAGCCGGCATCGGCCGGCGTGCGCATCACCGGCCTGCGGGTCGAGGATCTGCGCTTCCCCACTTCGCAGCAGCTGGACGGCTCGGATGCGATGAATCCGGATCCGGATTACTCGGCCGCCTACGTGGTGCTGGAAACCTCGCGCGACGGACTGGAAGGCCACGGCCTGACCTTCACCATCGGCCGCGGCAACGAAGTCTGCTGCGCGGCGATCGAGGCGCTGGGACATCTGGTGGTCGGGCTGGAGCTGGACTGGATCGCGCAGGACATGGGCCGCTTCTGGCGGCACGTCACCTCCGACAGCCAGCTGCGCTGGATCGGCCCGGACAAGGGCGCGATGCACCTGGCCACCGGCGCGGTCGTCAACGCGGTGTGGGATCTATGGGCCAAGGCCGAAGGTAAGCCGGTGTGGCGGCTGGTCGCCGACATGACGCCCGAGCAACTGGTGCGCTGCATCGACTTCCGCTACCTGAGCGATGCGATCACGCCGGATGAAGCGCTGGCCCTGCTGCGCGAACGCGAGGCCGGCAAGGCCGGACGCATCGCCACCCTCGAACGCGAGGGCTATCCCTGCTACACCACCTCGGCCGGCTGGCTGGGCTATCCGGACGACAAGCTGCGCCGGCTGTGCCAGGAAGCGGTCGACGCCGGCTTCAACCACGTCAAGCTGAAGGTCGGGCGGGATCTGCAGGACGACATCCGCCGGGTGACGATCGCCCGCGAGGTGCTGGGGCCGGATCGCCGGCTGATGATCGACGCCAACCAGATCTGGGAAGTCGGCCAGGCCATCGACTGGGTGAAGCAGTTGTCCTTCGCCGCGCCCTGGTTCATCGAGGAACCCACCAGTCCCGACGACGTGGCCGGCCACCGGACGATCCGCCAGGCCATCACGCCGGTGCAGGTCGCCACCGGCGAGATGTGCCAGAACCGCATCCTGTTCAAGCAGTTCATCGCCGGCGGCGCCATCGACGTGGTCCAGATCGACGCCTGTCGCGTGGGCGGCGTGAACGAGGTGCTGGCGATCCTGCTGATGGCGGCCAAATACGGCCTGCCGGTGTGCCCGCACGCCGGAGGTGTGGGCCTGTGCGAATACGTGCAACATCTGGCGATGATCGACTACGTCTGCATCGCCGGCACCCGCGAGGGCCGCGTGGTGGAATACGTCGACCACCTGCACGAACACTTCCAGGACCCCTGCGTGATCCGCGACGCCGCCTACCAGCCTCCCACCGCGCCCGGCTTCTCCATCACCATGAAGGACGCCAGCCGTCGCCGGTATCGCCATCCGGCGGGCCAGACGCTCACCGGCGGAGGCGTGGCCTGATGTCCTTCGCGGCCCGCCGATGCCGGTCCCTGCCGATCTCCCTGCCGATCCTCCTGCTGGTGTCCTCGACGCTGCTGGCAGCCGGTTGCGGTGAACGGCCGGCGACGTCCGCGAAGCCCGCGTCCACGCCGGCCGCGGCGACCGCCGCGCCCGCGCGGCCGGACGACGCCGACCGCATCCGGCACTGGCAGCGGCAGGGCTACGGCATGTTCGTGCACTGGGGGCTGTACTCCCAACTGGGCGGTGTGTGGAACGGCAAGCCGGTGACGCGCGGTTATTCCGAGCAGATCCAGAGCTGGGCCAACATTTCCCACGCCGACTACGCCAAGGTCGCCAGCGGGTTCGCCGCGCCGAAGTTCGACGCCGACGCGATCTGCGGCCTGGCCCGGGACGCCGGCGCCCGCTACGTGGTGGTCACCAGCAAGCATCACGACGGCTTCGCGATGTTCGACACCGCGAGCACCGACTACGACATCGTCGATCGCACGCCGTTCGGCAAGGATCCGATCAAGCTCATCGCCGAGGCCTGCCGCGCGCGCGGGCTGGGCCTGGGCATCTACTTCTCGCTGGTGGACTGGCATGCCGGCCATCCGTTCGACCCGGACAACGGCAATCCGATCCCGGCGTCGATGGAGCCGCTGATCGAACGGCAGGTCACCGAGCTGATGACGAACTACGGTCCGATCACCGAAGTGTGGTTCGACATGTCGACGCCGACGCCGGCGCAGAGCCGCCGCTTCGCCGGCATCGTGCGCCGGCTGCAACCGGCGGCGGTCATCAATGGCCGCATCTGGAACAACGCCGGCGATTTCGTCACTCTCGGCGACAACGAGGCGCCCCCGCCGACGATGCAGCCGCCGTTCGAAGTGCCGGCGTCCATCTACCACGCCACCTGGGGCTATCGCAGCTGGCAAAAACGCGATGACGCGCCGGGCAAGGTGCGCG
>NZ_JANJUE010000144.1 GCF_024710765.1 Pseudoxanthomonas sp. | reverse complement strand
GAATGGCCCCGCCGTCTCCACCCCCCCACGGTCCTACCCCCCGAGGGGGGTCAGCGGGCGGGGGGGTGGCGGCCGTCGGCGGGGGCCCGCACGCCGCCGTCGGCCCATAAATAGGTGGATAAAATCGTTTGACATGTTGCTCGCACCATGCTTATGATCGGCGCGGTCACGGCTGCTCGGCGATAACGCCTCTGAATCGGCGGCGCACGCGGGTCGTGCCATCCAGACGGGTGGGAGTGGGTTAACGATGGGTCACATCGGTGGCGATGTCGTCACACGGTGGTTGGCGAGCGCACGGCAGCGAGCGCCGACGCAGCACGTCATCAGTCGAGAGGCGAGGGAGGAAGCAAGTGAGCGACTTGGATCACCGACCCCACGGGCCCGGAGCGCGGACGCATGCACGCCGCTGGGCGCTGCGCGCGCTCGCCCCGGCCGCGGCCATCGGTGCGGCGTTCGCGATCGCGGCCTGTGGTGGTGGCGACGCGACCGGAGGCGCGAGCGCCGACGCCGCCACGAGCACGAGCAAGGCGACGCCGGTGACGTTGAGGATGGGCTTTCTCAACGACTTCGCGGCGGCGAACGTCTGGACGATGGAGAAGTGCCTTTCCGGGAAGGGCATCACGCTGCAGATGGAGCCGTTCACGCAGTGGGCGGATGTCCAGCGCGCCTTCCAGGTCGGCAGCGTCGACCTCGGGGTCATGGGCTACCAGAACCTCGCCCAGATGGTCGGAACGGGGTTCAAGGAGTTCAAGCTGATCGCCGGGGTCAACAACGGCGACACCTATGTCACCGAGCGCAGCGGGCTGAAGCTCGACGCCTGGACCGACCTCGAGGGGAAGAAGGTCGGGGTGCCCCCGAACAGCTTCTCGGACATGCTCTTCCGGACCGTCGCCGCAAGTCACGGCGTCGACGTCGAGAAGATCGAGTTCGTCAACTTCCCCGGCGCCGGTCCGGCGATGCTCGCGGCGCTCAAGGGCGGGGACATCGACGTCATGGTCGCCTGGGAGGCGAACGGCGCCCACGCAAAGGCCCAGGGCATCGGCGACTACTCCGCCCTGAACATCGAGGAGGGCTCGCTCGGCAAGGCCAACTCGGTTCTCTACGCGAGCGATCGGCTGCTCCGGCAGAGCCCCGACGCCGCGCAGTCGGTGGTCGACTGCCTCGTCCAGCGGACGGGTGAGCTCTCGAACGCGCCCGACGAGTGGATCTCGATCGCGACGGCGAAGACCGGTCTGCCACAGGACGTGGCCGAGATAGCCATCAAGCACGTGACGATGGACGTCAACCTCTACCCGGGTACGGCGAAGGGCATCATCCAAGCCTTCTCCAAGCTCGGCCTGGTGAAGGACGTCAGCAGCAGCGTGCCGGAGCAGGTGGACTTCTCGTTCCTCGAGAAGGCAACCGGCAAGCCCGCGTCCGAGCTGGGTGGAGAGTAGAGCGGACACGTTATGCCGACGACGAGTCTGAGCCCGCCGCGCATCGCAGAGGTGCGCAAGGCAGGGGGCCGAACGAGGCGGTGGGCTTCGGTGCTGCCAGGGCGCGTGCCCTGGCAGTACCTCGTCGTCCCGCTCGCCGCCGTTCTCGCCTGGGAGCTCGCGGTTCGCGGCGGACTGCTTGACGCGGCGCTCGTACCCGCACCGTCCACCGCTGTGAAGACCTGGTGGGTATGGATCTTCGGCAGCGACGCCGCCGTGCAGGGGCCGTACGACGGCACCTGGCTCACGAACGTCTGGGCCAGCACGCAGCGCGTGCTGCTGGGCTTCGCGCTCGCCGCCGCGCTGGGAAGCGCGATCGGGATCCTGATCGGCTGGTTCCGGCTACCGCGGCTTCTGTTCCAGCCGCTGATCGACGTCCTGCGGCCGATTCCGATCACGGCCTGGGTCCCGTTCGCCGTCGTCTTCTTCGGGATCAGCGGCGCCTCCTCGATAATGCTGATCGCGCTCGGAGCGTTCTTCCCGATAGCGCTCAACGCAGCCGCCGGCGCGCAGGGCACCCCCACGCTGCTCGTGTCGGCCGCGCGGATGCTGGGTACCTCGCCCCGCAGGGTCGTCTGGCGCGTCGTGCTGCCCGCAGCGCTGCCGTCGGTCGTCACGGGGCTGCGAGTGGGACTCGCCATCGCCTGGGTGCTCGTCATCGTGTCGGAGATGGTGGCGGTGAAGTCCGGCCTCGGGTTCAGCCTCTGGCAGGCCTACTACTTCACCCGGCCCGACGTGATCGTCGCGGCGATGTTCAGCGTCGGGATCCTCGGCTACCTCTCCGACCAGATCCTGATTCGCACGACGAACAAGCTGATGAGGTGGACCCCCGATGTCCGTTGAGCAGCGAGCCGACGCCGGCGACGGGTTCCTGCGCGGTGATGCCCAGACGAGCCCGATGATCCGCTGCAACGGGCTCGGTATGCGCTTCCCCGCCCCGGACGGGGGAGGCGAGTTCGTTGCGCTCGAGGAGATCGACCTGTCGATCGAGCGCAACGAGTTCGTCACGCTGCTCGGACCCTCCGGGTGCGGGAAGTCGACTTTGCTCTCCCTGATCGCGGGGTTCATCGAGCAAACCTCCGGAGAGCTCCTCGTCGACGGGGCGCGGATCGACGGGCCGTCGCCGGAGCGCGGCGTCGTCTTCCAGGAGTTCGCGCTGTTCCCGTGGCTGCGCGTTAGCGACAACATCCGGTACGGGCTCCGCGAGCGTCGCGTGCCGAGGGCACGGCAGGACGAGATCATCGACGAGATGCTGAGGCTGACCGGGCTCGAGCATGTCGTCGACCACTACCCGGCGCAGCTCTCGGGTGGGCTGAAGCAGCGCGTCGCACTCGCTCGCGTGCTCGCCAACGATCCGAAGCTGCTGCTGCTCGACGAGCCCTTCGGTGCGCTCGACGAGCAGCGCCGCATGTTCCTGCAGGAGGAGCTGCTCGGCATCTGGGAGCGCCGGAAGAAGACCGCCGTCTTCGTTACGCATTCGATCGAGGAGGCGGTGGTCCTCGGCGATCGCGTGGTCGTCCTCTCGGCGGGGCCCGGGCGTGTCCAGGAGATCGTCCGGATCGACCTGCCGCGCCCACGCGACCGTACCTCTGATGAGTTCAACGCTGTCCGGCGCCAGGTCAAGGAGATCCTGTTCTGAGCCGGCGTGCGGTGCACCTAATCCCCATGCGAAAAGGCAAATGATCTCAATAGGCTCCTTCCCCATGTTCGATCGGCGTGGGGGCGCAGGATGAAGGTCGTGGACGCGATCGCCGAGGCGATCATCGCGGAGCGGCTGGACATGGCGTTCTGCGTTCCCGACGAGGTGACGATCCACATCGGCCAGGCGCTGCGCGAGCGTGGCGTCCGCGTCGTCCGCGGGCGCCACGAGCAGAACGTCGTCGCGATGGCGGACGGCTACGCGCGCGCGACCGGGATGCCGGCGGTCTGCGCGGTCGGGCATGGTCCGGCGCTGGCGCAGACGGGGACCGGGATGATGACGGCGGCCCGCCGTCGCTCACCGGTGCTGGTGCTGGTGCCGCAGGGCGAGGAGACCCGGGGCGCCGTCAAGGAGCTCGACGCAAGGCGGCTCGCCGAGGGTGTCGGCGCCCGATACGTCTGTATGCGCGGGGCCTCGTGGGTCGCGGAGGACCTCCACGAGGCGTTCCGCCTGGTTCGGCTGCGCCAGGGGCCGGTGGTGCTCGCCGTGCCCCAGGTGTCCGGGATCGAGGCTGAGCTGCGCGGTCCGTGGCGCTACGAGCCGGCGATCGACCTGCTCCTGCGCCCGGCGGCTCCGGATCCGCAGTGCGACGCGATCGACGAGGTCGCCGGACTGCTCGCGTGGGCCCGCAGGACCGTGATCGTCGCCGGGCGCGGCGCTGTGCTGTCGGGCGCGCGCGAGGAGATCGTCGAGCTGGCGGAGCGTACGGGGGCGCTACTGGCGACGAGCCTCCAGGGTCGCGAGCTTTTCCGCGGGCATCCCCGCAATATCGGCATGATCGGCGCGTACGGCACCGAGACCGCTGTCGAGCTGCTCACCGAAGCCGACTGCATACTCGCGGTCGGCGTCGCGCTGAACGCCTATCAGACCGGCGGGGGCACGCTCGCGGCGAACGCTCGGGTGATCCAGATCGACAGCGACCCGAGCCGCATCGGGGAGATCGCGCGCGTGGACGGCGCGATCGTGGCCGATGCGCGGCTCGCGGTGCGGGCGCTCAACCGTGCCCTGGAGCAGGCCGAGCTCCCTCCGTCGGGCGTCTGGGCGAGCGATGCCCTGCCCGATCGTGTGGCGTCCGCGTCCCGGCCGGCGCTCGGGTCGCCGCCGGCCGAGCCGGATGCCTCGGGGCGTCTGCCGATGACGCCGATCCTGCGCGGCCTCGAGACGATCCTGCCCCCCGAGCGGATGGTCATCGTCGACGCGGGAGACTTCGTGCTGTACACGATCGACGAGATCTCCGTTCCCGATCCGGGCTCGTGGGTGTGGACGGCGGACTTCGGCTCGATCGGGCTCGGGCTCGGCGTCGGGCTGGGAACGGCTCTCGCCCGACCGGATCGCCATTGCGTGCTCTTCGCGGGCGACGGCGGCTTCATGATGAACGTGCAGGAGCTCGAGACCGCGGTGCGGGAGCGCATACCGCTGACGATGGTCGTGCTCGACGACTGCGCGTATCGGCCTGAGGTGCGCTTCATGGAGGCGCTGGGCAAGCCGGGGGACGTGGGCCTCTTCGACGAGGTCGACTTCGCCGCGGTCGCGCGTGCGTTCGGCATCCCGGCCGTGACGGTGCGCACGCTCGAAGACCTCGACGCCGTGGCTGACCTGCTGGCCGGCCGCGACGGCCCGGTGCTGATCGACGCCAAGGTCAGCGGCCTGGAGACGCACCGCTCATTTGCCTCATATGAGCCGGGCACGCTGATCCCGGCTGCCAAGGGGCGGCGCGCCGTCGGCGCCGACCTCTCGCCGGCGCGCTGACGAGGCATTCCCGCGCCCGCGGGCCGGAAGGGCATCGCGCCCGCGCCCGCTGCAGCCGCCGGGCGGGCGGCACGCGGCTCCTTCGACGATCGCCGAGTGCGCGGCACGCGGCTCCCTCGACGATCGCCGGGCGTACGACACGCGCCGTCCCGTCGACGGCGTGGCTGAGAAGCGGTCATCGCGCCGTCCGGGGAAGCGCTCGGCCGACCCCATCGGGACTCGCCTTGGGCTCGCCGTGTCGTACGAGTGGTGAAGGGACTTGACAAGCGCATATTGCATACAGCATTCTTTCGCGACCATGACGACCGAACTCCCGACCCCCGTGCGCGACAGCGCGTCGGGTGCGCCCCTTGCAGATCCCGTCACCGTGGAAGTCGTCCGCTACGGCCTCGTCGCCGCGGCCGAGCAGATGGCGACCTCGATCGAGCGTTCGGCTCGTTCGCAGGTGATCCGCGAAATGCTCGACTACTCGACCGCGCTGTTCGACCTGCAG
>NZ_JANJUE010000357.1 GCF_024710765.1 Pseudoxanthomonas sp. | reverse complement strand
CGGTCACTCGACGCCGAAGCCCTGCGCGCGATCTACCGTGCAGCACTGGAGCGGGCCGCAAGCTGGATCGAGCCGCGCACGCGCGGGCCCCGGCAATGAAGTCCCGGCCCGACATCGATCCGCTGCGACTGCTGGCGCTCGTCCTGATGGTTCTGCCGGCCCTCACGCTGGCCGGCCTCGGCATGCTGTGGCTGTGGCAGGCCGGGCTGCTGCTGTGGTGGCTGCTCGGGCTGCTGGCCCTGTGCGCAATCGGCTATGCGATCCAGTGGCTGCTCGAACGGCGCCAGCGCCGCCTGCTCGGCGAAGCGATGACCGAACCCGATCCGCACTGGCCGCCTTCGGCGGGTGCGGTATGGCAGGAGGTCGACGCGCTGGCCAACGGCCTGCAGCCCGGCGAGTGGCCGCTCGACGACGGCGACCGGATGCTGGCGCTCGGTCGCAGGACGCTGGAGACCGTCGCCCGCCGCTATCATCCGGAGCGCGAGCATCCGCTGCTGGAGCTGACGCTCCCGCATGCGCTCTTCATCATCGAACGCGCAAGCCGCGACCTGCGCGAAGACATCGCCGCCCACGTGCCGTTGTCGCACCGCCTGACGCTCGGCGACGTCGTGCGCCTGCGCCGCTGGCAGGGCAGCGCCGAGCGCGCCTTCGACCTCTACCGCCTCGGCCGGCTCGTGGCCAGTCCGCTCGAAGCGCTCATCAGCGAAGCCTGGCGCGAAGTGCGCGGACGCGGCTTCGGCATCGTCGGCGCCGAACTCCATGGCTGGCTGCTGCGGGCCTATGTGCGCAAGATCGGCTACTACGCGATCGATCTCTACAGCGGGCAGGTGCTGCTCGACGAATCGGGCGCCGAAGCGGCGACACGGGACTCGCAGGAGGATCTCGAACGGGCGGATGCGGCGCAGGCCGAAGCGGCCGAGCCCTTGCGCATCGTGGTGCTCGGTCGCCACAAGGCGGGGCGGTCGAGCCTCGTCAACGCGCTCGCCGGGCAGCCGGTGGCGCCCGCCGATGCGGTCGCGGCCGGCGGGGCCGATCGCGACACCTCGACGGTTCCGGTCCGGCTGGAGCACGAAGGTCTCGCGCCGGCGCTGCTGTTCGAAGCCCCGGCCTGCGACCGGGTCGCGCCCGACGCCGCTGCGCTGCGCCCGCTGCTGCG
>NZ_JANJUE010000130.1 GCF_024710765.1 Pseudoxanthomonas sp. | reverse complement strand
TCCATCTGTACCTGGCCGAAGTTTGCTACCGCTTCAACCATCGCGAGCGGGACCTTAAACCCTTGCTTTTCAGGCTTTTGAAGACCACTTCAATCCAGGAACTACGGCCCATTCTGGTCCGGAAAGCTTAGGAATTACCTTCATGAAAAAGGCCCGCCGACCCGGGCATTTTCGTCTCTCGGCTGCATGGGCAGTCAGCGCAGCACGAAAGCCATGGGGACCCGCCCGTAGGCCTGCACGGCGATGCCGTCGCGCACGGCGGGCTTGAAGCGCCAATGCTTCAACACATGCTGGCGTGCTTCGCGATCCAGATTGCGATTTCCGCTGCTGGTTTCGATCATCACGTCCAATGGCTTGCCGTCCACGTCCACCAGTACGCGCAGCACGACGGTGCCTTCAACGCCGGCTCGGGCCTCACCGCGCGGATACGGCGGTGCCGGGGCTTTTACGTATTGCAACTGCGAACCGACCATCGGGGATGTGTCGGGAGGCGCGATGTTGCCGACAGGCGCGGTGTCCAGTGTGTCGCTGGTGGCTGGAAGCGTGCCCTGATCGACGGCAGGCGCGGTGTCCGGAGTCTGCGTCGGTACCACGGAAACGGGCGGTGTCACCGGTTTGGGCAGCAACTTGTCCTTGATGGGTTCGACGGGTTGCGGCGGCAACGGCGGTGGCTTGATGGGATCGGCCTGCAGGGGCGGCACCGGAACCCGTTGCTCGACGATCGGCGCAAGCTGCGGCGCCGCCATCGGCATCAGCAGCAGCAGGAGGGCGAACACATGCAGGGCGATGGCCGCGGCGATGGCCAGGATGCGGCCGAGGTCCAGACGGGTCGGGGTGCGGAAAGGTAGTGCGCGAACCATGGTCCACCTCCTGAAGGGCTGTGACAGGTACAACGCTCGGCCGCGGGGAGTGGGGTTGCAACGTCCCCCGCGCCGCACCTCCAGACTGTACTCCGCCGTGTGGTGGCCGCAAGAGGGGGGCGACCAAGGTCGAATGGCCAGCCGGGGGCCGGAAACGGCAACGGCGCCCGCAGGCGCCGTTGCGTATGTCGGGACGGGGGGCTCAGCGGCCCAGTTCGAACACCACGTCCAGGTTCACCGACAGGGTGGTTTCGCCCGGGGAGACCGGGGTGGATTCCATCCGACCGGCCTTGGCGTCCATCGCCATCGCCATCATCGGGGCCGGGCGGAAGCCGCCGCCGCCCTCGGAGATGCTGACGATGCGGCGGACGCGCAGGCCCAGCGCCTTGGCGTAGGTCTCGGCGCGGGCCTGGGCCTTCTTCAGCGCCGCCAGGCGGGCCTCGTCATAGACCGGCTCGGGCTGGTCGATCTCGAAGCTGGGGCCGTTGATCTGGTTGGCGCCGACCGCCGCCAGGGCGTCCAGCACCTTGCCGAGCTTGGCGATGTCGCGGACCTTCAGGCTGACGGTGTTGCTGGCCTGGTAGCCGGTGATCTTCGGTGGCTCGTTCTCGGCGTAGCGGTACTGCGGATTGAGGCTGATGCCGCTGGTCTGCACGTCCTTCTCCGGGATGCCGGCGGCCTTGATCGCCGCGACCACCTTGGCCATCTGCTCGGCGTTCTGGCGCATGGCGGCGTTGCCGTCGGCGGCCTGGGTGACCACGCCGGCGGACAGGGTCGCCACATCGGGCACGCGCGAGGCTTCGGCCTGGGCCGAGACATTCAGCAGGGTGCCGTCGGCGGGCACGGCGTAGGCGGGGGCGGTCTGGGCTTGGGCGGTCATCGTGACGGTTCCTAGGGCCAGGGACAGGGCGAGCAGCAGTGGGCGGAGCGGGTGGTGGCGCATGGGATCTCCTTGTATGCGTCGGTGGCCAGGGGCCAGTGGGAGAGAAGCGTGTTCAGTACACGATGAACGCGTTGTGAGCCGAATCGGGTTTCGCCGTCCACGGGAACGCTCAACCGGCGTTCAGTCAGTCGCCTCAGGTTATCCTTTCCCGATGCTGCATCTGGCCTCCCAATCTCCCCGCCGCGCCGAATTGCTCACCCGTCTGGGCCTGGACTTCGGCCGCATCGATCTCGACATTCCGGAGCATCGCCAGCCCGGCGAGTCTGCGGAAGATTACGTCCGCCGGGTCGCCCGCGAAAAGGCCGGGACCGGGTTGCTGAAGGTGATGACCGTGCCGGGCGCGGTGGTGCTGGGCGCGGATACCGAAGTGATCCTGGACGACGAGGTGTTCGGCAAGCCGGCCGACGCCGCCGATGCCGCCGCCATGCTGCGGCGCCTGTCGGGGCGGACCCATCGGGTCATCTCGGCCGTTTCGGTGGTCAGCGCCGCCCGCGAGGAGCAGGCGGTGTCCACTTCCGAGGTGAGCTTCGCCGAACTGTCGGAAGCGGACATCGCCGCCTACGTCGCCAGCGGCGAGGCGATGGGCAAGGCGGGCGCCTATGGCATCCAGGGCCGTGCCGAACAATACGTGACCCGTCTTTCGGGCAGCTTCTCGGGTGTCATGGGGTTGCCCCTGCACGAGACCGCCCGCCTGCTGCGCGCGTTCGGGGTGCTGGCATGACGGCAGGTGCGGCGCAGGCCGCCCGCTGCCGCGACTCCCTGTTTTTTCTTTCCAACGGACGGTGACATGAGCGAAGAAATCCTGGTCAATGTCACCCCCCGCGAAACCCGCGTCGCCGTCATCGAGAACGGCATGCTGCAGGAACTGCACATCGAGCGCGGCTGGCGGCGCGGCGTGGTCGGCAACTTGTACAAGGGCAAGGTCCAGCGGGTGATGCCCGGCATGCAGGCGGCGTTCGTCGAGGTCGGCCTGGATCGCGCGGCGTTCCTGCATGCCAACGACATCGTCCGGCCGGCGCCGGTCGCCAACGGCGAGGCGGTCGAGGCCCCGCTGCCGCCGCCGCCCTCGGTACCGATCATGGACCTGCTGCGCGACGGCCAGGACGTGGTGGTGCAGGTGGTCAAGGACCCCATCGGCAGCAAGGGCGCGCGCCTGACCACCCAGATCAGCATTCCCTCGCGCTATCTGGTGCTGCTGCCGCAGTCCAAGGTGGTGGGCGTTTCGGCACGCATCGAGGATGAGGCCGAACGCCAGCGCCTGAAGTCGCTGGTGACGGATCTGGCGGCCGCGCACGGCGGCCACGGCTACATCATCCGCACCAATGCCGAGGGCCAGCCGGCCGAGGCGCTGGCCGAGGATATTTCCTACCTGGCGCGGGTCTGGGCGCTGGTGGAGCAGCGCAGCCGCGACGCCGCGGTGGGCGCCTGCATCTACGAGGACCTGACCCTGCCGTTGCGCGCGGTGCGTGACCTGATGCGGCGCGACGTGGAAAAGGTGCGGGTCGATTCACGCGAGACCAGCGAACGGCTGCAGGCCTTCGCCGCCAAGTACATGCCGGTGCTGGCCGAGCGCATCGAGCACTACAGCGGCGAACGCCCCATTTTCGATCTGTATGGCGTGGAGGACGAAATCGGCCGCGCGCTGGACAAGGAAGTGCCGCTGAAGTCCGGCGGCTACCTGGTCATCGACCAGACCGAGGCGATGACCACCATCGACGTGAACACCGGTTCGTTCCTCGGCCAGCGCAATCTCGAGGAAACCGTCTACCGCACCAACCTGGAGGCGGCGCAGGCGGTGGCGCGGCAGCTTCGCCTGCGCAACCTGGGCGGCATCATCATCATCGATTTCATCGACATGGATGATCCCGAGCATCGCCGCCAGGTGCTGCGCACGCGGGAGAAAGCGCTCTCGCGCGATCACGCCAAGACCACGGTGTACGAGTTCTCGCCGCTGGGCCTGGTGGAGATGACCCGCAAGCGCACGGTGGAGAGCCTGGAACGGCAGTTGTCCGAACCGTGTCCGGAGTGCGGCGGACGCGGCAGCATCAAGACCGCCGAAACCGTCACCTACGAAATCTTCCGTGAGATCACCCGCGCGGTGCGCCAGTTCGAGGCCGCGCGCCTGCTGGTGATCGCCTCGCCCAAGGTGGTGGCGCGCATCACCGACGAGGAATCCCAGTCGGTGGCCGAACTGGAGGAATTCCTCGGCAAGTCGATCCGCTTCCAGGCCGACGAGCAGTACCTGCAGGAGCAGTTCGATGTCGTGCTGCTTTGACGGGAGTCGGGAATGGGGAATGGGGAATCGTAAGAGCGCTTCGCGCTTGAACGGCAACTGTTTCCACGTGCTGGAGAAAAATCCTGCGCGGCATTCGCTTTTCCGATTCCCCATTCCCCATTCCCCATTCCCGGCGAAAGCCTGATGCCGACCCCGTTGCGCCGTCGCCTGCGTCTGGCCCGCCGTGGTGCCGTTTACGGCATCGCGATCGTGCTGGTGTGCATGGCCGTGGTGCTGGGCGTGGCCAGCCAGGTGCTGCCACTGGCCGAGCGCCATCCGGAGCGTGTCGCCGCATGGCTGAGCGAGCGTGCGGGACGGCCGGTGGCGTTCGATCGGGTGCAGACGCAATGGACCCGGCGCGGCCCGCTGCTGCAACTGGACGGGCTGCGGATCGGCGACGGCGAGGGGGGCGTGCGCATCGGCCAGGCCGAAGTGCTGGTCTCGATGTATGGCGGATTGTTGCCGGGACATTCGTTCACCGAACTGCGCCTGCGTGGCCTGTCGCTCACCCTGCAGCGCGCCGACGACGGCGCGTGGTCGGTGCGTGGCCTGCCGGGACAGCAGCAACCGGGCGGGGATCCGCTTTCCAGCCTGGAAGGCCTGGGCGAACTACAGATCATCGATGGCCGCCTGACCGTCGATGCCCCTTCGATCGGCTGGCAGTTGCAGGTACCGGACATCGATCTGCGCCTGCGGGTGAACGGCGATCGCGTACGGGTCGGCGCGCGCGCGCGCATCCGCGCCGACAGCGCGCCGCTCAACGTCGCGGTCGACTTCGATCGCCGCAAGGGCGATGGCCGCGCCTACGCAGAGGTCATCGCCCCGGACATCGGCGCCTGGTCGCCGCTGCTGCGGTACGCCGGCGTGGTGGCCGATCGCGGCAGTGGCCAGTTGCAGGGCTGGGTGTCCCTGCATCGCCACCGCGTGGTGATGGTCACCGCCGAGGCCCACGTACAGGAACTGGGCCTGCGTGGCGCGCCGCTGGTGGGCGGCGGCGCGCTGCCGCGGGTGGCTTTCGACCAACTGGACGCCCGTGCGCGCTGGCGCCTGGCCAGCGGCGGCTGGCGCCTGGATGCGCCGCTGCTACGAGTGGGCGGCGACGGTCGTACCCAGACCCTGGATGGCCTGCTGCTGGCCGGTGGCCGTGATCTGGCGCTGGTCGCGCAACAGGTCGATGCGGCGCCGCTGTTCGCGGTGCTGGGCTTGAGTGACCGGGTTGATGACGGCATGCGCCGCTGGCTCGGCCAGGCCCGGCCCACCGCGCGGCTGGCGCGGCTGGAGATCGCCGGCAATCGCCAGGACGGCCTGCGCGGACATGGCGAGGTGGTGGAGGTCGGATTCGCCCCGGTCGGCCGTTCGCCCGGCCTGAGCGGACTCGCCGGTGACTTCGAGGGCGATGCCGACGGCATGCGCCTGCGCCTGAAACCGGCGTCGCGGCTCAAGTTCGACTGGCCCAGCGGTTTCGGCGTGGTCCACGACGTCACCCTGGATGGCGAAATCGTCGGCTGGCGCGAAGGCGCGGGCTGGCGCGTGGGGACTCCCGCGCTGCGGGTGCGCGGCAAGGACTACGGCGCGCACGTCCGCGGCGGCCTGTGGTTCCAGAACGATGGCACCCGGCCGTGGATCGATCTGGCGGCCGATCTCGACCAGGCGCAGGTGCCGGCCGCCAAGGGATTCTGGATTCACCACCAGATGCCGAAGGCGGCGGTGGACTGGCTCAACGCCGCGCTGGTCGGCGGCCAGGTGAACCATGGCCGCGCGATCGTGTCCGGCGATCTCGACGATTGGCCGTTCACCCGCCACAACGGCCGCTTCGAGGCGGTCGCGCACATCAATGGCGGACAGTTCAAGTTCCAGCCGGACTGGCCGGCGCTGGAACAGGTGGATGCGGACATCGCCTTCATCGGCAATGGTTTCTCGCTGGATGGACGCGGCAGCCTGGGCGGCGTGGCGGTCGAGAAGTTCAGTGCCGGCATCGCCGATTTCCACGCGTCCAACCTGCAGGTCGACGCGGTGACCCGCACCGATGCCGGCCGGCTGCTGGCGATGCTGCGCCAGAGCGCGCTGCAGAAAACCTACGGCGAGACGCTGTCCGATCTGGAAGCCTCCGGCAGCACCCATGCGACCTTCCACCTGCTGCAACCCTTGAAGAAGGATTCGCCCACCCGCGCGCGGCTGGAGGGCGAGGTGGAACTGACCGCGGCCAGGCTGACCGGGAAGCGCTGGAACCTGGCGTTCACCGATGTCACCGGCAAGGCCCGCTACGACAATGGCGGTTTCGCGTCCGAACCGATGAAGGTGATGCTGCAGGGCCAGCCCGGGATGCTGTCGCTGCGCGCGGGCAGTGGCGTGCGGGATCCGCTGCAGGCATTCGAAGCCGAACTGGCCGCGCGCCTGGATGCGAAGGAATTGCTGGACCGCGCGCCGGAAATGGCGTGGCTGAAGCCCTACGTCGATGGGCGCTCGGACTGGAACGTCGGCGTCACCATTCCGCGTGGCGCGGCCAGCGACGCTCCCAGCCAGTTGCAGTTGCGTTCGCAACTGGTGGGCACCACCTTGGGCCTGCCCGCGCCGCTGGAAAAGCCGGCGTTCGCCGCCTTGCCAACCGTGGTGCGCACCTCGATGCCGCTCGGCAGCGGACAGATCGAGGTCGCGTTCGGCCAGCGCCTGGCCCTGCGCGCGCGCAACAACGGCCAACAGACCGGCGTGCGCGTCGTCCTGGGCAGCGATACCGTCGCGGAAGCGCCGCCCGCATCCGGCCTGATCGTCAGCGGACGTACCCGACAGCTCGACGCGCTGGACTGGATCGCGCTGTTCAAGGGCGGCGAGGGGGATGACGGCGGATTGCCGCTGCGCCATGTCGACATCACCGCCGCGCGCTTGCTGCTGATTGGCTCGGTGTTCCCCGATACCCGCCTGCAGCTGGCGCCGGCGCCGAACGCGCTGGCGGTGACCCTGGAAGGGCCGGCGTTGTCCGGTGGCCTGCTGGTACCGGAGTCGCGCGGCGGCGCCATCGTCGGGCGGCTGGCGCGCCTGCACTGGCGGAACGCCTCGCCGCCGGCGCCTGGCGTGACGGCGGCCATCGCGACGCAGGGCCGCGCGTCCACCGGCGACGGCACCACGGCGCGCGCGGGCATGCCCGTCGCGGCTGTCGACGATGGCGTCGATCCGGCCGGAATTCCGCCGCTGTCGCTGGACGTGGACGAACTGCGCGTCGGCGATGCGAAGTTGGGCAGCGCGCGCCTGCGCACCCGGCAACTGCCCGCGGGCATGCACATCGAGCAATTGCAGCTGCGTTCGCCGCAGCACGACATCGAGGTGGCCGGTACCTGGCTGGGGCGGGGCGCGCACGCGCGGACCCAGTTGCAGGCGAAGGTGGACAGCCGCGACTTCGGCGCGCTACTGGCCGATGCCGGCTACGGTGGCCGCATCCGCGGTGGTCATGGAAACCTGCAGGCCACCGCGGGTTGGCGTGGCAGTCCCGGTGCGTTCAAGCTCAGTGAGCTGGATGGCAACGTCAGCGTGGATGCGCGCGACGGGCACCTGCTGGAACTCGAACCCGGCGCCGGGCGCGTGCTGGGCCTGCTCAGCGTGGCTGAACTGCGCCGCCGCTTGACCCTGGACTTCAGCGACTTCTTCTCCAAGGGTTTCGCCTTCAACCGGATGGAAGGCAAGGTCGCGCTGGGCAATGGCCAGGCGCGCACCGACGCGCTGGTGATTGACGGCCCCGCGGCGGAGATCCGCATCAGCGGCACCACCGATCTTCGCGCGGAACAGTTCGACCAGGTGGTCGATGTGCTGCCCAAATCGGCCAACGTGCTGACCGCGGTCGGCGCCGTCGCCGCCGGCCCGCTGGGCGCGGCGGTAGGCGCGGTCGCCAACGCGGTGCTCAAGCGTCCACTGGGCGAGATGGGCGCCAAGACCTATCGCGTGACCGGACCGTGGAAACAGCCCAAGGTGGAGGCCGTCTCGCGCGAACAATCGCGCGAACAGGCACCGCCATCCCCCGTGCATGCCGGCCTGCCCTGAATCCGGCGGCTGCGCCCGGCTTGCACCTTCCGTCTTCACCCCCATCTTCCTGCCATGACCGCATCGCTCACGCTCGCTGAAACCCGTCTTCTCCTGCCTGCCGGCCTCGACCAGCACGGGCTGGACCGTGCGTTCGGCGCCTTGCTGGGCCCCGGCGTCGATTTCGGCGATCTCTATTTCCAGCACGCCCGGCGCGAGAGCTGGACGGTGGAGGACGGCATCGTCAAGGACGGCGCCCATTCGATCGAACAGGGCGTCGGCGTGCGCGCGATCTCGGGCGAGAAGACCGGATTCGCCTATTCCGACGACATCAACGCGGTCGCCCTGCTGGACGCCGCGCGCTCGGCGCGCGCGATTGCCCGCGATGGCGCCGCGCAGGCGCCACGCGCGCTGGTGCGTGGCGGTGGCCGCGCCCTGTATGGCGCAGACGATCCGATTGACGCGATGGACAACGCCGCCAAGGTCGAAGCGCTGCGCGCGGTCGACCGGTTCCTGCGCGCCGCCGATCCGCGCGTGCAGCAGGTGACGGTGAGCCTGTCCGGCGGCCTGGACACGGTGCTGGTGGCGCGCAGCGACGGCGTGCTCGCCGCCGACGTGCGTCCGCTGGTGCGCCTCAACGTGCAGGTGCTGGTGGAGCAGAACGGCCGCCGTGAATCGGGTTATGCCGGCATGGGTGGTCGTTATTCCTACGCCGAACTGCTCGGCGGCGGCCAGCCGGAGGAACTGGCGCGCGAGGCGCTGCGGCAGGCCTTGGTCAACCTGGATGCCATCGATGCGCCGGCCGGCGTGATGCCGGTGGTGCTGGGCGCCGGCTGGCCGGGCGTGCTGCTGCACGAGGCGGTGGGCCACGGCCTGGAAGGCGACTTCAATCGCAAGGGCACCAGCGTCTACGCCGGTCGCATGGGCCAGCGGGTCGCCTCGCCCGGCGTGACCATCGTCGACGACGGCACCCTGCCGGGGCGGCGCGGTTCGCTCAACATCGACGACGAAGGCACGCCCACGAACTGCACCACGCTGATTGAGGACGGCGTGCTGGTCGGCTACATGCAGGACACCCTCAATGCGCGCCTGATGGGCATGGCGCCGACCGGCAACGGCCGCCGCGAATCGTTCGCGCACTTGCCGATGCCGCGCATGACCAACACCTACATGCTCGCCGGGCAGCACGATCCGGAAGAAATGATCCGTTCGGTCAAGAAAGGCCTGTACGCGGTGAATTTCGGCGGCGGCCAGGTCGACATCACCAGTGGCAAGTACGTGTTTTCGGCAACCGAGGCCTACCTGATCGAGGACGGCAAGGTCACCGCGCCGGTCAAGGGCGCCACCCTGATCGGCAACGGGCCTGAAACCATGCAGAAGGTGAGCATGATCGGCCACGACCTCGCATTGGACGCCGGAGTAGGCGTGTGCGGCAAGGACGGACAGAGCGTGCCGGTGGGCGTTGGCCAGCCATCGCTGCTGATCGAAGGCCTGACGGTGGGCGGCACCCGCGCGTGAACCGCGGACGGGTGGACGGCGCCACGCGGGCGCCGGCACGCGGCTCAGTCTTCGGCGTCGCCGCCCTGCGAGTCGTCCCCGTCGGCGTCGGCAAGCAGTTCGCGGATCTCGCGGAACAGTTCACGGAACGCGTGCGGCGGCTTGTTCTTCGCACGCTCCTCGCCGGCATTGCGGATCAGCTGGCGCAGGCGTTGGCGATCGGCCTGCGGAAACTCCTCCAGCAGTTCGCCCAGCGCGCTGTCGCCATCGGCGAGCAGGCGTTCGCGCCAGTGTTCGGCGCGGTGCAGTTGCGCCGCTTCGCGCCGGGCCGCGTCGCCGCCTTCGTCCATCGCGTCGCGGATCGCGGCCAGGACGTCATCGTCTTCGCGGCGCATCTGCTTGGCCAGGTACTGCAACTGCCGCTTGTGCGCGATGTGCGAGGTGATGCGCTGGGTTTCCAGAATGTGCGGCATCAGCTCTTCTGGAATCGGCAGCTTGGCCAGGCGGGCCGGCGTCAGCGCCACCAGTTGTTCGGCCAGGCTGCGCACCTCCAGCGCTTCCTCGCGCTGCTGGCTGCGGCTGGGGCTATAGAATTCGCCGGTTTCGGGGTCGCGTCCGCGCATGGTCGATCTCGGTTGCCGGTCACGCGGCGGCGCCTGTGGGGCGCGCCGGGACGTTTTTCACGGGGGAAACCGGGATTTCCGGCTTCCTGCATTGCATAAGGATAAGCCATTGAACGCCATCACCGTTTCCGCCGACGACAGTCTGGCCCGGCTCGACACCCTGGCCGAGTTGTCGCAGCGCCTGCTGGCGGCCGCGCGCGCGCGCGGGGCCAGCCAGGCCGAGGTCAGCTGCAGCGAGGAGCGCGGGTTGAACGTCAACGTGCGCCTGGGCGAGGTCGAGACGGTCGAATCGACCCGCGACCGCGGCATCGGCGTGACCGTCTACTTCGGCCGGCGCAAGGGCAGCGCCAGTACCGCCGATCTGCGCGAGGAAAGCCTGGAAGCCACGGTCGAGCAGGCCTGCGCCATCGCCCGCTACACCGAGGACGACGAGGCGGCCGGCCTGGCCGACCCGGATCGGATGGCGACCGGCTTTCCGGATTTCGACCTCTGGCATCCCTGGCCGGTCCAGGCCGACGAGGCCCTGGATTTGGCCCTGGCCTGCGAAAACGCCGGGCGCGAGGCCGATCGCCGCATCGGCAACTCCGATGGCGCTTCGGTGGGCAGTTCGGAGAGCCTTTCGGTGTACGCGAATTCGCACGGATTCGTCGGGCGCGAGCGCAGCACCCAGCACACCTTGGGCTGCGCGCTGATCGCCGGCGAAGGCGATGGCATGCAGCGCGATGGCTGGTATACGACGGCGCTGGATGCGTCCGCGCTGGAAGCGGCGCAGGCGGTGGGCCGGCGCGCGGCCGAACGCACGGTGGCGCGATTGCAGCCGCGCACCGTCGCCACCGGCGAGTATCCGGTGCTGTTCGCCGCGGAAGTCGCACGCTCGCTGATAGGCCACCTGCTCGGCGCGGTGTCCGGCTCGGCGCTGTACCGGCGCGCGAGCTTCCTGCTGGACCACGCGGGCCAGCGCATCTTTCCCGAGTGGTTTTCCATCGAGGAGCGCCCCTTCCTGCGCCATGGCTGGCGTTCGGCCGCGTTCGACGCGGAAGGCGTCGCCACCCGCGAGGCGCCGTTGATACGGGCCGGCGTGCTTGAACGCTACCTGCTGGGCAGCTACTCGGCGCGCAAGCTGGGCCTGCGCAGCACCGGCAACGCCGGTGGCGTGCACAACCTGGACGTCTCGGCCAACGCGGGCGGTTTCGACGAACTCGTGCGCGGGATGGGCCGTGGCCTGGTCATCACCGAACTGATGGGGCAGGGCGTCAATCCGGTGACCGGCGACTACTCGCGTGGCGCCGCTGGTTTCTGGGTGGAGCAGGGCGAGATCACCCATCCTGTGGACGGCATCACGATTGCGGGCCATCTCAAGCAGATGTTCGCGGGCATCGAAGCGGTCGGCAGCGACGTGGATCCACGCTCGCACGTGGCCTGCGGGTCCATCCTGCTGGGCCGCATGACCGTTGCCGGCGCCGACTGACGTGTCTTGACAGGGATCGCCCGGGCCCCGAAAGTGGCGCCCGGGGTTGTTCCATACCACCAAACTCAACAAGGAATGGGGATACACGCATGAGCGAGTTCGAGAACGTCACCACACCGCCGCCGCCGCCGGTCTCCGGCGCACCCAGTGCGGAAGAAAGGCAGTGGGCGCTGTTCGCCCATCTTTCCGCGCTGGTGGGCGGCATCGTCACCTCCGGCTGGGCCGGCAGCCTGGGCTGCTTCATCGGCCCGCTGATCATCTGGCTGGTGAAGAAAGACACCATGCCGTTCGTCAATGATCAGGGCAAGGAAGCGCTGAACTTCAACATCACCGTGGGCATCATCTTCCTAGTGCTGTTCCTGCTGACCATCGTGACGCTGGGTATCGGCGCGCTGCTCACCCTGCCGCTGATGGTAATCGTCGGCCTCGCCTGGCTGGTGTTCACCATCATCGCCGCGATCAAGGCCAACAACGGCGAAGCCTATCGCTATCCGCTGACGCTGCGGTTGATCAAGTAAGCGAAGTTGGCGAGTCGAAGAAAAAGGCCCGGTCTGACCGGGCCTTTTTCATTGCGGCGCCGCCCCTCCGGTCACCGCGGCTCAATGATTGCGGCGGACCGCCAGTTCGCCGAGCGCGCGCAGGGAATGGGCTGTCTCGCCGAAGGGCGACAGCTCATCGCGCATCGCCGCGTCGAGTTCGTCCAGGCGCGTCTTGGCGCCGTCCATGCCGAGCAGGGCCGGATAGGTCGATTTGGCCTGTGCGGCATCCTTGCCGGCGGTCTTGCCGAGCTGTTCGGAGCTGCCTTCCACATCCAGGATGTCGTCGCGGATCTGGAAAGCCAGGCCCAGCGACGAGGCGAATCCATCCAGGCGCTCCAGCATGTCCGGGCTGGCGCGACCGGCGAGGGCGCCGAGCCGCACCGATGCGCGGATCAGCGCGCCGGTCTTCCAGGCATGCATGCGCGCCAGTTCGTCCAGGCCCTGCTGGCGTCCGGTGGCATCGATGTCCAGCGCCTGCCCGCCGCACATGCCGGCGACGCCGGAAGCGCTGGCCAGCGCCTGTATCCAGGCCAGGCGGATGTCGGCATCGGCGGAAGCCTGCGCCAGTATCTCGAACGCGCGCGTCTGCAGGGCATCGCCGGCGAGGATGGCGGTCGCCTCGTCGAAAGCCACATGCACCGTCGGACGCCCGCGACGCAGGTCGTCATCGTCCATGGCGGGCAGATCGTCGTGGACCAGTGAATAGGCATGGATCAGCTCGACCGCCGCGGCGGGTGCGTCGAGCAGTTCCTCCGGCGCGCCTGACACGGCACCGGCGGCGTAGACCAGCAACGGACGCATCCGCTTGCCGCCGCCCAGCACGGCGTGGCGCATGGCCGCATGCAGCCGTCCGGGCGCCTGGTCCGGGGGCGGCAGGGCCTGGTCGAGGGTGGCTTCGGCGCGGGCGGCCCAGGCCGCGAAACGGACCTCAGTTGCCATCGGGCAGGGGCGCGAAGGGCTCGGCGCTGTCCGGATTGGCGGGGTCGCTGAGCAGGCGCACCCGCAACTCGGCCTGCTCCAGCGCGGCCTGGCACTGGCGGTACAGGCCGACGCCGCGCTCATAGGCGGCCAGCGAGTCCTCCAGGCTGAGCTCGCCGTGTTCCATGCGGTCGACCAGGCGTTCGAGTTCTTCCAGCGACTGTTCGAAGTTCGCCACCGGGGACGCGTCGGGGGTGTTTTTCTTGACCATGCGCGAAAGTGTGCGGAGCCGCCGCGGGAAGGTCAACGTGTGGCGTTCAGGCGCCCGTGCGTTCCCAGCGCAGGGTGGCGCCGTTCGCCCTCAGCCAGTCGTCCAGGCGCGCGCCCAGCAGCAGGTCGCCGGCGGCCAGCAGTTCGCCGTCGGCATCCCGGAGCAGGGGCAACAGGCGGCGTTCCCAGGGCGGAATCCCCTCGGCCTGGAGCAGCTTCTTGAGGACATGGCTATGCGCGCGGCCCGGCAGGCGCAGGCGCGCGCCGCCGTGGCGCGCGCCGACCCGCAGCGGCGTCGGCCAGGCGGCGCCTTCCAGGATCAGCGTGTCGCCGGTCGGCAGCCGCAACGGGAAGCGCGTATCCCATTTGGTTTCCCAATCGGCGGACAGGGGCGCCCGCGCGCGTTCGGCATGCAGCAGGTCGCGCCAGCGGCGGACGACTGCATCCTGCCAGGCGAACTCCGCTTCGCCATCCGCCGCGGCGGTCAACAGATCCTGTCCGATCCGGCGTACGCCTTCAGCCGGAAGTGGGGGCAAACCGCATTCCTCCAGCCAGCGGCGCAACACGCGCGCCCGGCGCGCGGGTGGAAGCGCGAGCAGTGCGATGGCCGACAGCGCCGCCGGATCCAGCGTGCGCGTCATCGCCAGTGCGTCCGCGTCTTCCTGTTCGAGCAGGTTGGCGCTTTCGCCCGCCAGCGCGGCGCTGCGGGCGAGTGCGGCCGAGGCGTGTGGCCAGTGCTGTTCCAGCAGCGGCATGACGTGCAGGCGCAGGAAATTGCGCGAGTGCGCGGTGTGCAGATTGCTGGGATCCTCGATCCAGTCCAGACCGTGATGCCGGGCATGCGCTTCCAGGGTGGCGCGCGGGATGTCCAGCAGCGGACGCCAGTGCCAACCTTCGGCGAAAGCGCGCCAATCCCGCATCGCCGCGAGCCCATCCACGCCCGAGGCGCGCAGTGCGCGCAGCAGGAAGGTTTCCGCCTGATCCTGCAGGTGGTGCGCGGTCACCAGCACTTCGCCCGGTCCGATGATCCCGGCGAAGGCGGCATAGCGCGCGTGGCGCGCGGCCGCTTCCAGACCCTGCCCGCGAGGAGGAGAAACCTTGACGCGCGCCACTTCCAGGGGAATTTCCCAGGCGTCGCAGACCTGCCGGCAGTGCGCGGCCCAGTCGTCGGCCGCGGCCTGCAGACCGTGGTGCACATGAACCGCGCGCAGGCCGGCGCCATTGAACGCGGGATCGTGCCGCAGACGATGCAGCAGCACGGTCGAATCCAGGCCGCCGCTGAATCCGATCAGGAGCGACGGCGCGTCGGCGGGCAGGGGCGGCAGGGCGAACATGCCGCCAGTCTAGCGGTCGCGTCGGCGCCGGGCGCGCCGCCCGCGCGATATCGCAGCTTGTTCAGGATGACGATGATGGCGGCCAGCCAGCAGACGCTGACGAACAGCCCCAGAACCCAGTTCTGGTTGACGCCGCTCCGGTGCCAGCGCAGGCGGTTATAGAGCAGGCCGACAATCATCGGCAGGACGAACAGGAAGAGCGGTACGAGCCACCATGGATGCAGCAGGTCCATCGCGATTCCCCGGTGAGCCGGCCACTGCCGGCAACGGAATCCTAGCGCGGGTGGCCGGGGTGCGCCTGCGTCGGAATGTCGCGGCTGGCCCGGCCGGTGGACGTCGCCGAGGAGCCATCAATCGGTGGGAGGAGGGCGCCTCGCGAGGTGGCACTGGTTGGTCAAGGATGCATCCACAACAGCAGCGCGCACGCCACTGAAATCAGGACAAGCAGCCCGATGAGCAGGGACCAGGCGTGCGGGCTGCGCGCCTGGCCCAGGAAGTCGAACAGATGGCCTATCAGGATGAGGAAAGACTCGCCAACTCGCTGCGCGCCAATGCGATCCACTCACGTTGATCGCGCTGGTAGTACTTCGGCAGCGCGTCGGAGCGGGTCAGGATCTCCTGGAACACGGTCCGGGCCTGGGCCAGGTTCCCCTGGCGCTTGAGCAGCAGGCCGTAGCGCGCCCGCGCCTCCTCGCCGGGATAGCCCTGGACCACCGCTTCGTATTCGTGCAGGGCGGCCGCCGGATCACCGAGGTCCTCGACCGCGCGCGCGTACAGCAGATGCCCGTCGGTGGAACGGAAACCGGGATTGGCGGCGATCAGCGCATCCAGCGTTTCGCGGGTCTCGCGCGCCTTGCCCTGTCCGTACTGGGCCCTGGCGAGGCCTAGCATCAGATCCGGATCCGTGCGGTACAGGCCCTTGAGCGCATTGGCGAACAGATCCTCGGCGCGCGCGAAATCCGCGCTGCGCAGGCATTCTTCCGCGAGTTGGCGGCGGGTCTCGGGCGTATCCGACAGGCCCAGCTTGCGATCCGCCTTGCGCTTCTCATGCTCGGGATCGATGCGCGAGCGGACGCTGCGCGCGGCACGGCGGGCAGACGGATTGTGGCGCAGGTCCGGCAGCACTTCGGCGATGAAGTAGACCAGCACCGCGATGTAGGAGAACAGCAGCAGGATGAAGACCCAGTACAGCGGTCGCCCGGTGCGTACCACATGCACGCAGCAGGCAACCTGCAGGATCAGCGAGAGAATGATGATGGGGCTCATGCGGCGATGTGATGGATTGGAACTGGAATGAGAGCGGCGGTGGGCAGGGGCGGGCTGTTGCAGGCAACGGGACGCAGGCGTTCGCGTGCCCGCGCCAGCGCGGCATCCGTATCCGCGATGCCAAGGCGCGCGGACAGGAGACGAAAGCGCTGGTTG
The DNA here is from genome assembly GCF_024710765.1 of Pseudoxanthomonas sp. GTDB lineage: Bacteria > Pseudomonadota > Gammaproteobacteria > Xanthomonadales > Xanthomonadaceae > Pseudoxanthomonas_A. The sequence goes on along the minus strand of NZ_JANJUE010000130.1, from coordinate 1,494 downwards.
AAACGGCCCGACCGGCAGAGCGGGTCATAGTAGGAGGGACTTCGCGCCAGCGCGAGCAGGGCCAGTGCTTCCTCCGGGCGCAGCGCCTCCGGTGGGAGGCCGTACCAGGCTTCGGCGGCGGCGTCAGGCCACGCGCGTCGCGGCCGAAATACCCTTCGTTCAGCACGGTGGCGATCTGCTCGTCGACCGACCATGCGCGGCTGACGTATATCGCCGCGGCGAGGTCGGCGGCGCCACGCCGCAGGCCACCGACGGGGCGTCCCGAACGCTGCAGCAGAATCCGGCCCGCACGGGTGGGAAGCTGCAGATCATTCGACGCCGGGGAGCGCCCGCGAAAAAGATACCGCCATACCGTCAGCGGATTCAGGCGGACGCCGTCCGCGCTCCGGATGCCTTCGCTGGCGAAGTACTGGGCCCGCAGCAGCGGTGACGGGATTTGATGGCTCGGTTCGCGGTTCGCCGGAAGCGCCCCGGCGCCCCACAGATACAACCCGACGCACAGCAGGACGTAGCCGAGCACCGGCGCCAGCAGCAGGGCAGACATCCATTTCTGCCAGTTCGTCATGCTGCTATCAGGCGGCCTCGTAGGCCCCGTAGCCGCGCAGGCGTTCGTAACGTCGCTGCAGGAGCTGCTCGGCCGGAATCTGCTCCAGCGCGTCGAGCTCGTTGAGCAGCACCGCCTTCAGGCGGGTCGCCATCTGGCGCGGATTGCGATGGGCGCCGCCGATTGGTTCGCGCACCACCTTGTCCACCAGGCCCAGCGAATGCAGGCGCTTGGCGGTCAGGCCGAGCTGTTCGGCGGCGTCCTTGGCCTTGTCGGCCGACTTCCACAGGATCGAGGCGCAGCCTTCCGGAGTGATCACCGAATAGGTGCTGTATTCCAGCATCAGGGTGCGATCGCCCACGCCGATGGCGAGCGCGCCGCCGGAGCCGCCTTCGCCGATCACGGTGCAGATCACCGGCACCTTCAGTTCCGACATTTCCAGCAGGTTGCGGGCGATCGCCTCGGACTGGCCGCGTTCCTCGGCGTCGATGCCCGGCCAGGCACCGGCGGTGTCGATGAAGGTCAGCACCGGCAGGCGGAAGCGCTCGGCCAGCTTCATCAGGCGCAACGCCTTGCGGTAACCCTCGGGCTTGGGCATGCCGAAGTTGCGCTTGATCTTTTCCTTTGTATCGCGGCCTTTCTGATGACCGATGATGACCAGCGAGCGGCCATTGATGCGGGCCAGCCCGCCCACGATCGCCTTGTCGTCGGCGAAGGCGCGATCGCCGGCCAGTTCCTGGAACTCGTCGCAGATCACGCGCACGTAATCCAGGGTGTAGGGGCGGGCCGGATGACGGGCCAGCTGGGAGACCTGCCACGGGGTCAGGTCGCGGAAGATCTGGGCGGTGCGGACGCGCAGCTTGTCCTGCAGGGCATGGACTTCGGCATCGACATTCACCGCCGGTCCAGCGCTGGCGTTGCGCAGCTCCTGGATCTTGGCTTCCAGATCG
>NZ_JANJUE010000326.1 GCF_024710765.1 Pseudoxanthomonas sp. | reverse complement strand
GCGTTCGGGCCACCTGCACCCGCTCAACTACACCCTGGGCCTGGCCCGCGCCGCCGAAGCCGCGGGCGTGCGCATCCACGAGGGCAGCGAGGCGCTCTCGCTGCAGCGTGGCGCCCGGCCCGTCCTGCGCACCGCCGCCGGCGAGGTGCAGGCCGACTTCGTGGTACTGGCCGGCAACGCCCTGGCCTACCGCATCGCGCCCGAGCTCGACGACAAGATCATGCCGGTGGGCACCTACGTGGGCGCCACCGAGTCGCTGGGCGAGGAGCGCGCGAACGCGCTGATCCGCAACGGCATGGCGGTGGCCGACATCAACTGGGCGCTGGATTATTTCCGGCTCAGCGCCGACCACCGCCTGCTGTTCGGCGGCCGCGCCAGTTATTCCACCCTGCCGCCGCCGAACCTGGCGGGCACGATGCGGGCGCGCATGACGCGGGTTTTCCCGCAGCTGCGCGACGTGAAGTTCGATTCGGTCTGGGGCGGACTGATCGACATCAGCCTCAACCGCGCGCCGCACTGGGGCCGGCTGGGCGACAACGTGTATTTCGCGCAGGGCTTCAGTGGCCACGGCGTGGCGGCCACGGGCCTGGCCGGGCGCGTCATCGCCGAAGCCATCCGCGGCCAGGCCGCGCGCCTGGACGCCTTCGCCCGCATCCCGCACCGCAACTTCCCCGGCGGCCGCGCCCTGCGCACGCCATTGCTGGTGGCCGCGATGGCCTGGTTCAAGCTGCGCGATGCGCTCTGGTAAGCCGGCTCAGCGGAACTCGAACTGCTCGTAGCGAAGCTTGGACGCCGGGATGCCGTGCCGGGCCATTTCGGCGCGCACGGCGGCGAGCAGGCCGGCCGGGCCGCAGAAGCGGATGGAGATCTTCGCGGCGCCCACCTGCCCCACCAGCCACTCGAAGCGCTCGCGGAATTCCGGCGCGCCCGGGCCGCCGGCCACCGGCACCCAGTCCACGCCGCGCTTGCGCGCCAGCGCGCCCAGTTCGTCCATGCTCGGGAACTCGCGCCCCGGCGTGTAGAAATTGAACAGCGTGACGCGGCCCAGTCCCTCGGCGCCATCGTCCTGCAGCCAGGCGATGAAGGGCGACAGGCCCACGCCGCCGGCGATCCACACTTCGAAATCGCCCGTGGCATAACGCTGGAAGCGGCCGAAGGGCGCGTACACCTCGGCGTGCATGCCCGGCGCCGCCTCGGCCACCAGCTTGCTGGTGTAATCACCGAGCGCGCGGATCACGAACTGCACCGGCTGGTCGGCCCCGCCGGCACTGGCCAGCGTGAACGGATGCGGCTCGCGCAGGCCCGGCTGCAGCAGGCGCAGGAAGGCGAACTGCCCCGCCTCGAAGGCGATGCCGCGCCCCACCGGCGCCAGTTCCAGCCGCACCGAGGACGGGCCCGGCGTGACCGCCGTGACGCGGTACTCGGCATGGCGCGAGAGAAAGGGATACAGCAGCAGCTTCCACGCCGCGCCGGCGATGCCGAGCGCCGCGCACAGCGCCAGCCACAGCCCCGCCGGCGACGCCAGCGCGATCGGCGACTTGAAGCTCAGCCAGTGCAGCACGACG
>NZ_JANJUE010000168.1 GCF_024710765.1 Pseudoxanthomonas sp. | reverse complement strand
GAGCGCTGCGCGGTGTTGCTATTGATGGCCATAGATGGCGCGCTCGCCGCGGGGCCTTACTTTCTTTGCTTGTGCAAAGAAAGTAAGCAAAGAAAGCACACCCCGGTCCTCGCGCCCCAGCCGCTGCGCGGCCGGGGTTCGTGTCGCCGGTGGGAATTTTGGGACGGCACATCCATGTGCCGACCCAAACCGCCGCGCCTCGTGCGCGGCGCCCTTCGGGATTACCCACCGGCGCCACCGCTGCGGATGGGGCCCCAGGAGCCAAAGCCGACCTCCCGATTGCCGCCGCCGTTGCTTTTGCTGTTGCTCTACGGGGCCCCGTTCAGGCGTGGCAAGCGGGCCGGGCAAAACCCGCAGGGCGGCGCACAGGGACGTGCGCCGTTTTCCGCAGGGGCAGGATGCCCCTTCCGAAAATTCCCGGGCCGATTGCGGACCCTGCGCGCGCTGCGCGCTGGGCACGCCGCCAGGGGTGTGTTTCTTTTGGTTACTTTTCTTTGCACAAGCAAAGAAAAGTGACGCCTCGCGGCGAGCGCACCATCGGTGAACACCGATAGCAACCCCGCGCGCCAGCGCCCGCTGGACACCTATCCCGCGATGGTCCAAGAGAACTCGCACCATGAACACTCAGACGTTCAACAACAGGAATTCCCGCTCCCAGGAACTGATCACCCGGAAGAAGGTCTCGTACTCCTTGCGCTTCACCGACACATAGGCCCGCACGAACCGCGGCCCCAGCATCTCCTGCAACGGCTTGCACGCCTCCAGCCCGTCCAGCGCCTCGCCCAGCGAGCGCGGCAGGTCGTAACCGATTTCCTTGGCGCTGCCGGAGGTCGGCGCGGTCGGCTTGAGCTTCTCGCGGATACCGAGCAGGCCGCAGGCCAGGGTGGCCGCCATCGCCAGGTAGGGATTGGCGTCGGAACCGGCGAAGCGGCTTTCCACCCGCATGTTCTCCGGCGTGTCCATCGGCACGCGCAGGCCGCAGGTGCGGTTGTCGTAGCCCCACTGCACGTTGCTCGGCGAGACCTCGCCGAACATCAGCCGGCGGTAGGAATTGACGTTGGGGGCGAAGAACGCCATCGCCATCGGCACGTACTTCTGCAGGCCCGCCAGGTAGTGGCCGAACACCGGGCTGAACTTGCCGGGATCCTTGCCGGTGAAGACGTTGTGGCCCTTCTTCGCGTCCACCACGCTCTGGTGGATGTGCATGGCGCTGCCGGGCTCGTTCTCCATCGGCTTGGCCAGGAAGGTCGCGTAGACGCCATGGCGCATCGCCGCCTCGCGCATGGTGCGCTTGAACAGGAACACCTGGTCGGCCAGCGCCATCGCCCCGGCATGGGTGAAATTGACTTCCAGCTGGGCCGCGCCGGACTCGTGGATCAACGTGTCCACGTCCAGCTCCATCGCCTCGCAGTAGTCGTACATCAGGTCGAGGACCGGATCGAACTCGTTGACCGCGTCGATCGAATACGACTGGCGCGCGGTTTCCGGGCGCCCGGAACGGCCGGCCGGCGGCAACAGCGGGAAGTCCGGGTCGGTGTTCTTCTGCACCAGGAAGAACTCCAGTTCCGGCGCGACCACCGGGCGCAACCCGGCCTTCTCGTATTCGGCCAGCACCCGCCGCAGCACGTTGCGCGGGGCCAGCTCGTGCGGCTGCCCGGCCTTGGTGTAGCAGTCATGGATGATCTGCGCGGTCGGATCGGCGGCCCACGGCACCATCCGCACCGTGTCCGGATCCGGGCGCAGCATCATGTCCGAATCCGACGGCGAGGTGAGTTCGTAGTAGTCGTCCGGATAGTCGCCGGTGACGGTGGTGGCGAAGATGCCTTCCGGCAGGCGGGTGCCGTAATCGTGCGAGAACTTGTCGGCGGGAATGATCTTGCCGCGCGCATTGCCGGTGATGTCCGGCACCAGGCATTCGACCTCGGTGATGCGGCGTTCCTTCAGCCAGCGCCGCAGCGCGCTTTCTTCGGCCTGCTGGGGCGTGGTCTGTTTTCGGGTGTTTTTTTTCTGGCTCATGGGAACACGTTCGGAAATCGAGGACGGGATGGACGCAACAGCTTCACGCCGCGCGGGGCGGCGGGCGTTCCCTCGCGCGCCGTTCGGCGCGTTCCCGGCAGGCGGCTCCGAACGCCTGGAAGATCGACAGGTAAAACGGGTTTTCGGTGACCCGCCACTCCGGATGCCACTGCACGCCGAGCAGGAAGCCCGGGCCGTCATGACGAAAGGCTTCGATCAGGCCGTCCGGCGCGGTGGCCTCGACGATCAGGCCGCGCCCGAGCTGGCGCACGCCCTGCCCGTGCAGAGAATTGACCCGCACCCGCTGCGTGCCGGCCCAGCGCGCCAGCAGGCCGTCCGGCGCCAGCGCGATGTCATGCGCGGGGCCGTACTGGACCTCCAGCGGGTCGTCCGCGCGTTCGCGGTGATCCATGAAACCGGGCTGCTCGTGCACCTTCTGGTACAGGCTGCCGTCCAGCGCCACGTTGACCTCCTGGAAGCCGCGGCAGATCGCCAGCAGCGGTACGCCCATGTCCATCGCCAGCGGAATCAGCGCCAGGTTGGTGGCGTCGCGGCGCGGGTCCAGCAGGTTGCCCTCGTAGCTGGATTCGTCGCTGTAGTGATGCGGTTCGATGTTGCTGACCGAGCCGGTCAGCAGGATGCCGTCCACGCCGCGCAGGAACTCGCGCAACGGCAGCGCCGGATCCAGGGTGGGCAGCAGCACCGGCATCGCGCCGGCGCCATCGACCACCGCGCGGATGTACTTCTCCCCGACCGCGAGGAAGGGATGCGCGCCGATTTGCTTGTGATCGGTCGGCAGGCCGACCAGCGGCTGGCTGGTCATGCAGGGGGCTCGGGATGGCTTGGACCCACCTTAGCCCGGCCGTTTTATTTTTACAACACGGGCCACGAATCGGCGTCCACACGCCCCTGATTGGTGCGCAGCAGCACCGGTTTCGGGCGTTTTTCGCGCGCAAGCCCCGACGCGTCGTTGAGTATTCTTGACAACACGGTTCCTCTGCTAAGCTGCCTCCGGCCTTCCGGAGCGCCTGCATGCACCTCCCTTCCCATCTCGAATCGCCCGACGCCGCGGGCCTTTCCGCCGACGACGCGGCGACCCTGCGCGACCTCGGCGGATGCGAACTGGTCGACCTCATCCTGCCCGACATGAACGGGCTGCTGCGCGGCAAGCGCATCACCGGCGACGCGCTGGAAAAGGTCTATGCCGATGGGGTGTGCCTGCCGATGTCGCTGATCGCCACCGACATCACCGGCAACACGGTCGAGGAGACCGGGCTGGGCTACGACATCGGCGACGAGGACCGCGTCTGCCGGCCGGTGCCGGGTTCATTGCGAGCGGTGCCGTGGGCGCCGCGCCCGATGGCGCAGCTGCTGCTGGCGATGGAGGACGCCGCCGGCGGCCTGTTCGAGGCAAACCCGCGCGAGGTGCTGCGGCGGGTACTGGCGCGCTACGCCGCGCGCGGGCTGAAACCGGTGGTGGCGGTGGAACTGGAGTTCTACCTGTTCGACCAGCGCCCGGACGCCGACGGCCGGCCGATGGCCGCGCGCAATCCCGCCACCGGCGCGCGCAACCGCAGCACGCAGGTCTACTACATGGAAGACCTCAACGACTATCGCGGCTTCACCGACGCGGTCGCCGCGGCCTGCAGCGCCCAGCGCATCCCCGCCGACACCGCGGTGGCCGAATATGCGCCCGGCCAGTTCGAGATCAACCTCAAGCATCGCGACGACGCCCTGCTGGCTTGCGACGATGCGATCTACCTCAAGCGCGCGATCAAGGCGATCGCCCAGCAGCAGGGCACCCTGGCCAGCTTCATGGCCAAGCCGCTGGTCGACCAGGCCGGCAGCGGCATGCACATCCACGCCAGCGTGCTGGATCGCGATGGCCGCAACGTGTTCGCCTCGCCGGTCGGACAACCGGCCGACGCGCTGCGCCACGCCATCGGCGGCCTCCAGCGCAGCGCCGCCGACTGCCTGCTGCTGTTCGCGCCCAACGCCAACAGTTACCGGCGCTTCGTGCTCAACGCGTTCGTTCCGCTCAACACCTGCTGGGGCTACAACAACCGCACCGTCGCCATGCGCATCCCGCACGGCAGCGAGGCCAACACGCGGGTCGAACATCGCATCGCCGGCGCCGATGCCAACGTCTACCTGGTCACCGCCGCGGTGCTGGCCGGCATGCTGCACGGCATCGAGAACGGTTTCGACCCCGGCCCGCCGATCGTCGGCAACGCCTACGAGCAGACCGAGAACCGCACGCCGTTCTGGCGTGACACCATCGACGACTTCCTCGCCAGCGACTTCGTCGCCGACGGGTTCGGCGCCTCGTTCCGGCACATCTACGGCCAGCAGAAGCTCAAGGAAATGCGCGCCTTCCACACCCAGGTCACCGATCTGGAATACGACTGGTACCTGCGGTCGGTATGAGCCGGGGCGCCACCGCCGCCTATCCCCCCTCCTGGTACGCCGCCAGCGCGGCGCCACTGCCGCCGCAGCCGCGCCTGGAAGGCGAACTGCGGGCCGACGTGTGCATCCTCGGCGCCGGCTACACCGGACTGTCGGCGGCGCTGGAACTGGCCGAGGCCGGCTACCGGGTGGTGGTGCTGGAAGCCGCCCGGATCGGCTGGGGCGCGTCGGGACGCAACGGCGGTCAGGCCATCGTCGGCTACGGCTGCGAACAGGACACCCTGGAGCGGCTGGTCGGACGCGCCGACGCGCGCAGGCTGTTCGATTTCTCGCGCGAGGGCATGGCGCTGATGCGGGACCGCATCCGGCGCCACGACATCGCCTGCGACTGGCGCGACGGCCATGCCAGCGTGCCGCTCAAGCCGCGCCAGGAGCAGGCGCTGAAGCGCTGGCAGGCGCACATGGCCGAGCACTACGACTATCCGATGGAATGGTGGGATCGCGACCGGCTGCGCGCGCAGCTGGCCAGCGATCGCTACCTCGGCGCCATCTACGATCCGCTCAGCGGCCACCTGCATCCGCTGGAATACGCCTTCGGCCTGGCCCGCGCCGCGCTGGCGGCGGGCGTGCGCATTTTCGAGCATTCGCGGGTCACCCGGCTGGAACGTGGCGCCACGCCGGTCCTGCGCACGAATGCCGGCCAGGTCCGGTGCGATTTCGCCGTGCTGGCCGGCAATGCCTGGCTGCGCGGCGTCGCGCCAGAACTGGAGTCGCGGATCATGCCGGTCGGCACTTACATCGGCGCCACCGTGCCGCTGGGCGAGGAACGCGCCCGCGCGCTGATCCGCAACGACATGGCGGTGGCCGACGTGAACTGGGCCCTGGACTATTTCCGCCTGAGCCGGGATCACCGCCTGCTGTTCGGCGGCCGTGCGAGCTATTCCACCCTGCCCCCGCCCAACCTGCGCGGCACCATGGCGCGGCGGATGCGGCGGGTGTTCCCGCAACTGGCCGATGTGGACATCGAGCATGTCTGGGGCGGCTATGTCGACATCTCGCTCAACCGGGCGCCGCACTGGGGCCGGTTGACCCCCAACGTGTACTTCGCCCAGGGCTTCAGCGGCCACGGCGTGGCCGCCACCGGCGTGGCGGGCCGCTTCATCGCCGAAGCCATCCGCGGGCAGGCCGAACGCCTGGACGCCTTCGCCCGCATCCCGCACCGCCCCTTCCCCGGCGGCCGGCTGCTGCGCACGCCGATGCTGGTGGCGGCGATGGCCTGGTACAAGTTACGCGACGCACTCTGGTAGCGATTTGCCGCCGGTTTGATCGGAATCAATGCCCGCCGGGCGGGTCCTTCCTAGAGTGTTTTGCAGGCACGCATACCCCGGCGTGCGGGAAGTACCGACATGGCCCTACTCGTCTGGCAGGACGACCTGAACACCGGCGTGGACGTCATCGACGCCCAGCATCGCCGCATCGTCGAGATGATCAACCGCCTGCACATCGCCAACCGCTCGATGGAACGGATCGCGGTGGCCGAGGTGATCGAGGAACTGGTCGACTACACCCTCTCCCACTTCGCCTTCGAGGAGGAGCTGATGGAAGAGGCCGGCTATCCGTTCTCGGCCGCGCACAAGCGCGTGCACCAGCTGTTCGCCAAGCGGGTGGGCGAATACCGCATGCGCTTCGAGGCCGGTGACGACATCGGCGATGAACTGCGTTCCATGCTCGCGCGCTGGCTGTACAACCACATCCGCAGCGACGACAAGGACTATGCCGACGCGGTGAAGCACCATCTGAACATGTTCGCCCGCGAACACCAGGAAGGCGGCTGGCTGGGACGCACGCTCAAGCGGTTGTTCCGATAGCCCGGAGCCTGCTCGGCTGACCGCATCTGCCTCCCCCTCGACCCGTCATTCATCTGTTGAAGAGCACCTGAAGAAGGGAAACGGGGGATTCTCCCTCCCCGCCGAGCGGGCTATCCGCTGCAAGGCACGTCATTGCCTTGCAGCGGATGGAACGGAGCTTGTTCCGCGCCGGCATGCCCCGCCGGAAACACGCCTTCAACGCGGGCGCGGCATCAGCCACAACGCCAGCAAGGTCAGCGCCGCCGCACCGCACAGGTAGTAGCCGACGTAGGCCAATCCGTACCGCTCGGCCAGTTGTGTCGCCACGTACGGCGCCAGCGACGCGCCGAAGATGCCGGCCAGGTTGAACGCCAGCGACGCGCCGGTGTAGCGCACTTCGGTCGGGAACATCTCCGCCAGGATGGTGCCGCACGGACCGTAGGTCAGGCCCATGATGCCCAGGCCCAGCGCCAGGAACAGCAACACGCCGCCGGCACTGCCGGAGGAGAACAACGGCGCGAACAGCAGGCCGAACGCGAAGATGGCCACGCTGGCGACGATCATCGCCCGGCGGCGTCCGCGCCGATCCGCGTACAGCGCCGCCACCGGAATACCGGCGGCGAAGAACAGCACGCCGGCCATCTGCAGGACGAGGAACTGCTCGCGCGAATAGCCCAGCCGCGAGGTACCCCAGCTCAGCGCGAACACCGTCATCAGGTAGAACAGCACGAAGGTCGCCATGGCCGCGAAGGTACCGGCCAGCAGCGCGCGCGGGTGCTCCTTCAGCACGGTGGCCATCGGCAGGCGCACGCGTTCGTCGCGATCCAGGGTCTTCTGGAAATCCGGTGTCTCGGTGATGCGCAGGCGTACCCACAGCCCGACAATCACCAGCGCGGCGCTGGCCAGGAACGGAATGCGCCAGCCCCAAGCCTGGAACTGCGCGTCGCTGAGCAGTTCGGTCAGTAGCAGGAAGATGCCGGTCGAACACAGGAAGCCGATCGGCGCCCCCAGTTGCGGGAACATGCCGTACCAGGCGCGCTTGCCCGGCGGCGCGTTCTCGGTCGCCAGCAGCACCGCGCCGCCCCATTCGCCGCCCAGTCCCAGGCCCTGGCCGAAGCGGCACAGCGCCAGCAGCAGCGGTGCGAGGATACCGATGTCCGCATAGGTCGGCAGCAGGCCGATAGCGACGGTCGACAGGCCCATGGTCAGCAACGCGGCGACCAGGGTGGCCTTGCGGCCGATGCGATCGCCGTAGTGGCCGAACACCGCCGAACCCACCGGGCGGGCGAAGAACGCCAGCGCGAAGGTCGCCAGCGACTGGAGGGTGGCCGCGTTGCCGTCACCCGCGGGAAAGAACAGCTTCGGGAACACCAGCACCGCCGCCGTGGCGTAGATGTAGAAATCGAAGAACTCGATGGTGGTGCCGATGAGGCTGGCGAACAGGACCCGGCGGGGAGAGTTGCCCGGCAAGGCGGAATCGGCGACGGCGGTGACGGTCATGGGCGCAAGGGAGGGGATGACCAGTCCGATTCTGGCAGATCCGGAGGAGAGCAAAGGCAAATCCCCCTCGGTCCCCCTTTTGACCTGCCATTCGGCGGTTGAGGCGCGCCGCAAGGGAGGAGGACCAGCTCTTCGATTGGCTTTCCTCTAGGAAGCAAATCCTCCCGGGCGTCCCTTGCCGCTTTTGCCCCCTTTGCAAAAGGGGGGCGGGCGACCGCGAAGCAGGCGACGGGGGATTTGCTCTTGGCGCCATGCCACACACCCCTCGCCGCTTTCATGCGATCCTCCCCCGCGTTCCCCCTTCATGCAGGAGCTCCGCCATGGATGAAGATCTGGACACGCTTACCCGCGACGATCTGATCGCCGAAGTGCGCCGCCTGCGCGCCGGCATCCGCGAGCACCGCGACAGCACCGGCCATGACCTGTGCTGGCACCATCCCGCACTCTGGGGCCTGCTGCCGGAGAAGAGCGATCCGCAGCCGGAAGTTCCCGAGTGGCCGCAGTTCCTGCGCGGCTGCATCCGCTACCGGCAATCGCTGGATCGGCAACTGCCCGATGCGCCGCGCACCGATCGGCCATTCGCCCCCGACGACACCGAACGGTAGGAGCGACGTGAGTCGCGAAAGCCCACGAAGGTTCCGATGTCATGGAGCAAGAGCATCGCGACTCACGTCGCTCCTACAGGGAAAAGTTGCTGGGTCGCCTCACTCCGCCAGGTTGATCCAGGTCGCCTTGACCTCGGTGTATTTGTCGAAGGCGTGCAGCGACTTGTCGCGACCGTTGCCGGATTGCTTGTAGCCACCGAACGGCGCGGTCATGTCGCCGCCATCCCAGTAATTCACCCAGACGCTGCCGGCGCGCAGTTTGCGGGCGACGCGGTGCGCGCGGCCGATGTCGCGGGTCCATACGCCGGCGGCCAGGCCGTACTCGGTGTCGTTGGCCATCCGCAGCGCCTGCTCCTCGGTGTCGAAGCCGATCACCGACAGCACTGGCCCGAAGATCTCCTCGCGCGAAATGGTGTGCTCGTGGGCGACGCCATCGAACACGGTCGGCTCGATGTAGCAGCCACCGGTGACCACCTCGGCGCGGCCGCCGCCCAGCACCAGCTTCGCGCCTTCGGCCACGCCTTTCTCGATGTAGCCGAGCACGCGCGCGGTCTGGGTCTCGTCGACCATCGCGCCCATCGGCGCGCCGGGATCCAGCGGATGACGCGGCTGCATCTTGCGTCCGGCCTCGACCACGCGGGCGACGAATTCTTCCTGGATGGCGCGTTCCACCAGCAGGCGCGAAGCCGCCGTGCACACTTCGCCCTGGTTGTAGAAGATGCCGCTGGCCGCGGCCTCGGCGGCCTTGTCCAGATCCGGCGCGTCGGCGAACACCAGGTTCGGGCTCTTGCCGCCGCACTCCATGTAGGCGCGTTTCATGTTCGACAGGCCCGCGCATTGCAGCAGGCGCTTGCCGACCGCGGTCGAACCGGTGAACACCAGTCCGTCCACGTCCATGTGCAGCGCCAGCGGTTCGCCGGCTTCCTTGCCGAAACCGGGCACGACATTGAACACGCCGGCGGGAATGCCCGCCTCCATCGCCAGTTCCGCCAGGCGGATCGCGCTCAGCGGGGATTTCTCCGACGGCTTGAGCACGATCGAGTTGCCGGTCGCCAGTGCGGGCGCGAACTTCCAGGCCGCCATCAGCATCGGGAAATTCCACGGCACGATCGCGCCGACCACGCCCAGCGGTTCGCGGGTCACCAGGCCCAGCTCGTCCGGGCCGGTGGCGGCGATTTCACCGTACACCTTGTCCAGCGCCTCGCCGGTCCAGCTCACGCAGCGGATGGTCGCGGCCACGTCCACCTGGCGCGCGTCGGTGACCGGCTTGCCCATGTCCAGCGATTCCAGCAGCGCCAGTTCGTCGCCGTGCTTCTCGATCAGCTGGGCGAACTTCAGCAGCACTTTCTTGCGATGGGTCGGCTTCGCGTTCGCCCATGCGCCGGCCTCGAAGCTGCGGCGCGCCGCCGCCACCGCGCGGTCGATGTCCTCGCTGCCGCCCTCGGCGACCTTCGCCAACACCCGCCCGTCGATCGGACTGACGCAGTCGAAGGTCCGGCCGCTGGCTGCGTCGACGTAACGCCCGTCGATGAAGGCCTGGCTGCGGATGGACAGGCCACCGGCCATCGCCAGCCAGTCTTCACGGGTGCGGGGTGCGTTCATCGTCGGCTCCTGGGGGAAAGGACTGCGATGCCGCCCGATACGGCGGCAGGGGAATCAGAAGGTGGCGGGTGTATTGGCGCTGACGATCACCGCGTCGCCCTCGCCCACGTTGCGGAAGCGGTGCGGCACCCGGCTCTCGAAATAGTAGGCCTCGCCGGGACCGAGCACGCGGGCCTGATCACCGACGGTGACCTCCACCTGGCCGGCGATGATCACCCCGCCCTCCTCGCCTTCGTGGCGAAGCATGGTCTCGCCGGTATCGGTGCCGGCCGGCATCACCTCGCGCAGGATGCACATCTGCCGCTGCGGGCGGTGCTGGCCGACCAGGAAGTAATGCACGCCGTTGCTGCCGACGTCCGGCAGGTCGTCCACGCCATAGAACGGGGTGTCGGGCAGGCCGGCTTCCAGATCCAGGGTGAAGAAGTCGGCCAGCGAGATGGGGATGCCGTCCAGCACCTTCTTCAGCGAACTGACCGAGGGACTGACCTTGTTCTGTTCGATCAGCGAGATGGTGCTGTTGGTAACGCCCACGCGCTTGGCCAGCTCGCGCTGGCTGAGGTGCTTGGATTTGCGGACCAGTTGCAGGCGGGCGCCGATGTCCATTTCCCGTGGGCGTACCGGTGGCGGATGTTGCGGATACTTTACACCCGGTGAGGAGGGCGTCAATTTCGGAGGCGGCCGTCGCTTTTGCTGTTGCTTCCGCTCTTGGGGCCCCGTAAAGCCGGCAGGCCGGGCGGGCGAATACCCCGAAGGGGCGGCGCGCAGGACGCGCGCCTTTTCGGGCAGGCACAGGGATGTGCCTTCCCGAAATGCCCGCCCGGACTGCGAACCCGGCCCGCGCAGCGGGGCGGGCGGCGTCCGAGGGGGTGTGCTTTCTTTGGTTACTTTCTTTGCACAAGCAAAGAAAGTGACTCGCGCCCGCAGGCGCGAAAGCCTTTTGCCTTTGCGCATGCGGTTCCAGGCAGTTGCTGGAGGTGCCAAACGGCAGTTGTAAAGTTTATTCAACGCGGTAAGCTGCGGCCCTACCCCTGCAGCCAGGAGCCGCCATGAGCGCCGACGCCCCCTCCTCCTCCCGCGCACTGGCGGATTTCTACGAGGCCCAGGCCCTGCAGGCGCCGGAATCGCTCAACGCGTTCTGGATGCCGTTCACCGCCAACAAGCAGTTCAAGTCCGCGCCGCGCCTGCTCGCCAGCGCCTCCGGCATGCACTACCGCTCGGTCGATGGCCGCGAAATCCTCGACGCCACCGCCGGCCTGTGGTGCTGCAACGCCGGGCACGCGCGGCCGCGCATCGTCGAGGCGGTGAAGAAGCAGATCGAGACGCTCGATTTCGCGCCCAATTTCTCGATGAGCTCGCCGCTGCCGTTCGTGCTGGCCGAGCGCCTCGCCGAACTCACCCCCGGCGATCTCAACCACGTCTTCTACACCAACTCCGGCTCCGAATCGGTCGACACCGCGCTGAAGATCGCGCTGGCCTACCACCGCGCGCGCGGCGAGGGCCAGCGCACCCGCCTGATCGGCCGCGAGAAGGCGTACCACGGCGTGGGCTTCGGCGGCATCTCGGTCGGCGGCCTGCCCAACAACCGCAAATGGTTCGGCAGCCTGCTGCCGGGCGTGGATCACCTGCGGCATACCCTGGACCTGGAGCGCAATGCGTTCTCGCGCGGACTGCCGCCGTTCGGCATCGAACTGGCCGAGGATCTGGAGCGGATGGTCGCCCTGCACGACGCCTCCACCATCGCGGCGGTGATCATCGAGCCGATTTCCGGTTCGGCCGGCGTGATCATCCCGCCGGAAGGCTACCTGCGCCGCATCCGCGAGATCTGCGACAAGTACGGCATCCTGCTGATCTTCGACGAGGTCATCACCGGCTTCGGCCGCCTCGGCCACGCCTTCGGCGCGCAGCGCTTCGACGTCACCCCGGACATCATCACCGCCGCCAAGGGACTGACCAACGGCTGCGTGCCGATGGGCGCGGTGTTCGTCTCCGAAAAGGTCCACGACGCCTTCGCGCACGGCCCGGACAACGCCATCGATCTGTTCCACGGCTACACCTACTCCGGCCATCCGCTGGCCTGCGCCGCCGCGCTGGCGACGCTGGACACCTACGCCGAGGAAAACCTGTTCCAGCGTTCGCTGGAGATGGGCGATTACTGGGAGGACGCCATCCACGGCCTGCGCGATCGGCCCACCGGGGCCGACATCCGCACCTTCGGCCTGATCGGCGCCATCGAGATGGTGCCGCGCCCGGGCGCGCCCGGCGCCCGCGCCTACGACGTGTTCAACCGCGCCTTCCACGAGGGCAACCTGCTGACCCGGGTCACCGGCGACGTCATCGCCCTGTCGCCGCCGCTGATCGTCGAGCGCGGCCATATCGATCGCATCTTCGGCACCCTGGCCGATATCATCCGCACCACCGCCTGACCCCGCTCCTGTAACACGCTCCCGTCCACGCTCCCGCACCGCGCTCCCTGACATCCCATCCTGCACGCCCCGGCGCTCCCCACGCGCATCCACCATCACGCAACGGAGAGACACATGCTGATCGGCGTTCCCAAGGAAATAAAGAACCATGAGTACCGCATCGGCCTGACCCCGGCCGGTGCGCGTGAACTGGTCGCCCATGGCCACCAGGTGATGGTGCAGAAGGATGGCGGCAAGGCCATCGGCTTGGCCGACGAGCAATACGCCAAGGCGGGGGCCGAGATCGTCACCGGCGCCGAGGAAATCTTCCGGCGCGCCGACATGATCATCAAGGTCAAGGAACCACAGCCGGTGGAGTGCGCGATGCTGCGGCCCGGCCAGGTGCTCTACACCTACCTGCACCTGGCGCCGGATCCGGAACAGACCAAAGCGCTGGTTGCCTCGGGCGTCACCGCCATCGCCTATGAAACCGTCACCGACAACCGCGGCGGCCTGCCGCTGCTGGCGCCGATGAGCGAAGTGGCCGGGCGCATGTCGATCCAGGCCGGCGCGCATGCGCTGGAAAAGGCGCAGGGCGGCTCGGGCATCCTGCTCGGCGGCGTGCCGGGAGTGAAGCCGGCGGAAGTGCTGGTCATCGGCGGCGGCGTGGTCGGACTCAACGCCGCGCGCATGGCGATGGGACTGGGCGCGCACGTGACCATCCTCGACCGCTCCATCGACCGCCTGAAGTACGTCGACGAGCTGTATGGCGACCGCCTGACCACCATCTATTCCACCCATGACGCCATCGAGGAACGCCTGCCCTACACCGACCTGGTGATCGGCGCGGTGCTGATTCCCGGCGCCGCCGCGCCCAAGCTGGTCTCGCGCGCGCAGCTGAAACTGATGCGCGCCGGCTCGGTGCTGGTGGACGTGGCGATCGACCAGGGCGGCTGCTTCGAAACCAGCCATCCGACCACCCACCAGGATCCGACCTACGAAGTGGACGGCATCATCCACTACTGCGTCGCCAACATGCCCGGCGGCGTGGCCCGCACCTCCACCTTCGCCCTGACCAACGCCACCCTGCCGTTCGCCGTGCAACTGGCGAACAAGGGTGCGCGCCGCGCGTTGCTGGACGATCCCCATCTGCTCAATGGCCTCAACGTGCACGCCGGCAAGATCACCTACAAGGCGGTGGCCGAGGACCTGGGCTATCCCTACGTACCGGCGGCGCAGGCGCTGGGCTGAACCCGAACGCGAACTCCCCCATGATCGACACCCTGCACCACTTCATCAACGGCCATCCGGTGGCCGGCGCCAGCGGCCGCCATGGCGAGGTCTTCGACCCCGCCACCGGCCAGGTCGCCGCACACGTGCCGCTGGCTTCCGCCGCCGAAGTCGGCGCGGCGGTGCATGCCGCGCAGGCGGCGTTCCCGGCGTGGAGCGCGGTCACCCCGCTCAACCGCGCGCGGGTGCTGTTCCGCTTCAAGGAACTGGTGGAGCGGCACGCGGACGAAATCGCCCTGCGCATCACCTACGAGCACGGCAAGGTACTGTCGGATGCGCGCGGCGAGGTCACGCGTGGGCTGGAAGTGGTGGAGTTCGCCTGCGGCATCCCGCACCTGCTCAAGGGCGAGCATTCGATGAATGTCGGTCGCGACGTCGACTCCTGGAGCGAGCATGCGCCGCTGGGCGTGGTCGCCGGCATCACTCCGTTCAACTTCCCGGCGATGGTGCCGCTGTGGATGTTCCCGGTGGCGCTGGCCTGCGGCAATACCTTCGTGCTCAAGCCTTCCGAACGGGATCCTTCCGCCTCGCTGATGCTGGCCGAACTGCTGCGCCAGGCCGGCCTGCCCGATGGCGTGTTCAATGTCGTGCACGGTGACAAGGAAGCCGTCGACGCGTTGCTGGACGATCCACGCGTCCAGGCGGTGAGTTTCGTCGGTTCCACCCCCATCGCCGAATACATCTACGCGCGCGGCAGCGCCAACGGCAAGCGCGTGCAGGCGCTGGGCGGCGCCAAGAACCACATGGTGGTGCTGCCCGACGCGGACCTCGACGGCGCGGCCGCCGCCCTGCTCGGGGCGGGCTACGGTTCGGCCGGCGAGCGCTGCATGGCCATTTCGGTGGCGGTGTGCGTTGGCGACCACACCGCCGATACCCTGATTGAAACCTTGGGTCCGCAGGTGGCCGCGCTGAAGATCGGGCCCGGCAGCCAGGACACCGAAATGGGACCGCTGGTCACCGGCGTGCATCGCGACAAGGTGCGCGGCTATATCGATCTGGGCGTCGCCGAGGGCGCCACGCTGGTGGTGGACGGACGCGGATTGACCGTGGAGGGTTCGCCCGACGGGTTCTTCCTCGGCGGCTGCCTGTTCGACCACGTCACTCCGGACATGCGCATCTACCGCGAGGAGATTTTCGGCCCGGTGCTGTGCGTGGTGCGGGTGCCGGATCTGGACACCGCGCTGCGACTGGTCAACGAACACGAGTACGGCAACGGCACCGCGATCTTCACCCGCGACGGCGGCGCCGCGCGCGCGTTCGCCCACCAGGTGCAGGCCGGCATGGTCGGCATCAACGTGCCGATTCCGGTACCGATGGCCTTCCACAGCTTCGGCGGCTGGAAGCGCTCGCTGTTCGGCCCGCTGCACGTGCACGGCCCCGACGGCGTACGCTTCCACACCCGCCTGAAGACCATCACCGCACGCTGGCCCGAAGGCGCCCGTGGCGCCGAGTTCGTGATGCCGACGATGAAGTGAGTGCCGCTGCTGCTTCCCGCTCCCGGTAGGAGCGACGCAAGTCGCGACCGTCCATTCATCCTCTTGCGGACACCTGGCGGTCGCGGCTTACGCCGATCCTACCGGGAAAGCAGGGAAGATGGGGACGCTACTTCTTCACCGGCGCGTTCACCTTCGCGCTGACCTTCTGCCCGGCCTCCAGCATCGCATTCGGCGCCAGCACCACCTGTTCGCCCGCCTTCAGGCCCGACAGCACCTCGGCCTCGTTGCCCAGGTTGCGGCCCAGCACCACCTTGCGGTACTGCAGCAGCGCGTCGCCACCAACCACCGCCACCTGCGCGCCGCTGGCGTCCTGCGCCACCGCCGACACCGGCACCAGCACCGCCGGCACCGCGCGCGGCACCTTCAGGCCGACCTCGCCGAGCATGCCGGCGGGAATGCGGCCTTCCGGATTGGGCAGGCGCAGTTCGATGCGCATGGCGCCGACGCTGCTGGAGATGTTCTGCGCGCTGCGCACGACGTCCACGTCGAAGGCCTGATCGGCCAGTTCCAGGAAACGCATCTGCCCGGCCATGCCGGGACGCACCTGCAGCGCCGCGTTCTGCGGCACGTCGACCACGATGCGCAGCGGATCCAGCGCGTTGACCTCGAACATCGGCAACGTCGCCGAAGCCGAATCGCCGACCACGCGATCGCCGCGCTCGACATTGCGCGCCACCACCACGCCGTCGAACGGCGCGCGCACCACCTGGAAGCCCTGCCGCTCGCGCGCGCTCGACAGGCGCGCCTGCGCGGCCGAGGTGGCCGCGCGCGCGGCGCTCAGGCTGGCCAGGCGTTCGCTGTGCAGCTCCCTGGAGATGGCGCCGGAGCCGACCAGCACGTCGGCGCGATCGAAGTTGGCCTTGGCCAATGCCTGGTTGGCCTGCGCCAGTTCCAGATCCGCGGTGGCCTCGCGCACGGCCTGGTCGACTTCCGGCGTGGCAATCATCGCCAGCACCTGCCCGGCCTTGACGTGGTCGCCGAGATCGACCCGGCGCTCGCTGACAAAGCCGGTGGCGCGCGCATACAGCTTGGCCGACTCGCCGGCCTCGGCGCGCGCCGGCAGGCGCAGCTCGGATTGCGGATCGGCCGCCTTGGCCGGCGCGGTCAGCACCTCCGGCACGGCGCCGGCTGGCTGGGTGGCGGCGGAACTGCGGCCGCAGCCGCTGAGCATGGCAATGCCGGCCATGACGGCCGCCGCCAGCGCGATGCGGGTGAAGAACATGGTGTTCATGGGGAGACTCCTGCACCGGCGGCGTCGCCGGTGGCGGTGGGGGAGGAAACAGCGGAGATGTCGATCGCCTGCGCGGCTTCGGCGCGGCGTTTCTGGCGGCGGCCGAGCACCGCCAGGATGGAAGGCACCAGCACCAGCGTGGCCGGGGTGCCGAACAGCAGCCCGCCGATCACCGCGCGGCCCAGCGGCGCGTTCTGCTCGCCGCCGTCGCCCAGGCCGATCGCCATCGGGATGATGCCCAGGACCATCGCGCTGGCGGTCATCAGCACCGGACGCAGGCGCACGGCGGCGGATTCATAGGCAGCCAGTTCCGGATCATGGCCGTCGGCGATCAGGCCGCGCGCGAAACTGGTCACCAGCACGCTGTTGGCGGTGGACACGCCGATCACCATCATCAGGCCCATCAGCGCCGGCACGCTGAGCGGCGTGCCGGTGACGAACAGGCCGATCGCCGCGCCCGCGATCGCGACCGGCAGGCCGGACATCGCCACCAGCGGCTGGATCCAGGACTGGAAATTGATTACCAGGACCAGGAACACCAATACCGCCGACATCAGCAGGCCACCGGCCAGTTCGCCGTAGGCGCTCTGCATCTCGCCGGCCTGTCCGGTGATCTCGACGCGGTTGCCCGGTTTCATCCGCGCCTGCACATCGGCGGTGATGGCGGTCAGGCGCGAATACACCGAACCCAGATCCGTACCCTGCACGTTCGCCAGCACGCTCACCGTGGGAGCCAGCGTGGTGCGGGCGATGCTGGCCGGCACGTTGCGCGGGGTGACCGTGGCGATGTTGCGCAGCAGGACCGCCTGCCCTTCCCCGCCGATCCGCAGCGGCATGTTCAACAGGGTCTCGGCATCGGGCAGGCTGGCCGGCGGCGCCTGCACCTGCACGGTGTAGGCGATCGCGTTGACGGTGTCGGTCCAGTACACCGGCGTGACCGTGCCGGAGGTGCCCAGCACCGACAGCACCGCGCGGCTGGCCTGCTGCGCGTCCAGGCCGAGCTGGGCGGCGCGGGTGCGATCGATGTGCACGCGGTACTCGGGCAGATCCAGGATCTGCCGCAGGGCCACGTCCACCGCGCCCGGTTCCTGGCGCAGGCGGCTTTCCACCTCGCGCGCCAACGCCAGGTTGCCGGCCACGTCGCGGCCAATCAGGCGCACTTCGAATGCGGCGGCGGCCGATCCGGCCAGGGTCCGGCTGGTGGCGTCCGGCGGGCGCTCGAACACCTTCACGTCGGGGAACTTCTCCGCCATGCGCTGGCGGATCTGCGCCAGGTAGTCGCGCGTCGGCGCGTGCGGCGAACGCAATTGCAGCATCAGTTCGGCCTCGAACGATCCCACCACCGCGCTGTCGACCAGCGACAGGTTGATCGCGTCGGGCACGCCGATTTGCTCGTAGACCGTCTGCAGTTCTTCCGCCGGGATGATCCGGCGGATCTCGCGCTGGATGTCGGTCAGGCGCTGGGTGGTCTGCTCCAGCCGCGTGCCGGAGGGCATGCGCACCTGCAGGCGCAACTGGCCGGCGTCGACCTGCGGGAAGTACTCGCGCCCCAGCAGCGCGCCGGCGCCCACGCCGATCGCGATCACCAGCAGCGCGGTGATGGCCAGCACGCCGCCGTGATGGCCCAGCCGCACCAGCAGCGCGTGATGACGCTCGCGCAGCGATTCCAGGGCATGCTCGACCTTGTGGTTGATGCCGAGCAGCAGCTTCTCCGGCGCCCAGCGCGGGTTCTCCCGGCTGCGGATGTCGGCCGGCAGCAGCAGATAGCACAGCACCGGGATCAGCGTGCGCGAGAGCAGGAACGAGGCGATCATCGCGAAGATCACCGCCAGCGCCAGCGGAGTGAACACCCACGCCGACAGGCCGGTCATCAGCAGGATCGGGGTCAGCACGATGCAGATGGACACGGTGGAGACGAACTCGGGGAACACCACCTCGCGGGCGCTGTCCAGGATCGCCGTGCGCACGTCCTTGCCCAGGGCGATGTTGCGGTTGGTGTTCTCCACGTCCACCACCGCGTTGTCGACCAGGATGCCGATCGCCAGCGCCAGCCCGCCCAGGGTCATCACGTTGAAGGTGTAGCCCAGCAGATCCAGCATCGCCACGCTGGCCAGCAATGCCAGCGGAATGGCCGACAGCACGATCACGCTGGATCGCCACGAGCCGATGAACACCAGCACCACCAGCGCCACCAGCAGGCCGACCAGCACCGCCTCGTGCTGGATGGAACCGATCGCGTTGTCGACGAACACCGACTGGTCGAAAATCGGCGCGATGCGCATGCCCGGCGGCGCCGAGGCCTCGATTTCCGGCAGCCGTTCGCGCACCGCGCGCACGATTTCCACCGCCGAGGCGCCGCCCAGCTTGATCAGCGCCACCGACACCGCGCTGGAACCGTCCATCCGCGCCACGTTGGTCTGCAACGCGCCACCGTCGCGCACCGAGGCGACATCGCGCACGTACAGGACGATGCCGTTGCGGGTGGCGACCGGCAGATCCAGGAATTCCTGCACCGAGGCCGGACTGGCGTCCAGCGAGATCTGCAGCTCGCGCACGCCTTCGCGGATCGAACCCGACGGCAGGGTCGGGCTGCCGCGCTCCAGCGCGCCGGTGATGTCCGAGGGTGTCAGGCCGTAGGTCTGCAGGGCGGCCGGATTCAGGTCCACCATCACCTGCCGCGCGGCGCCGCCGTAGGGCAGCGTCATGCGGATGCCGGGAATGGTCTGGATCTGCGAGCGCAGTTGCAGGCGCGCGTAGTCGTACAGCTGCGCCTCGGTCAGCGAATCGGACGACAGCACCAGCTGCAGCACCGGCGTGCTGGATACGTTGTTGCGCACCACCAGCGGCGGCGAAGTGCCCGGCGGCATGCGCCGCAGGATGGTCTGCGAGACCGCGGTGATCTGGCCCAGCGCGCGATCCAGGCTGACGTCGGGCTGGAAGTCGATGCGGATGATGCTGGCGCCGTTGATGGTCTCCGAGCGCACTTCCTTCAGGTCGTCGACCGTGTTCAGGATTGCCGCCTCGGAGAAGGTGGTGATCTTGGCGGCCATGTCCGCGGCCGACAGGCCGTTGTAGGTCCAGACCAGGTTGATGGAGGGGATGCCTACCTCGGGCAGGATGTCGGTCGGCATGCGCCGGGCCGACAGGGTGCCGAACAGCAGGATCAGGATGGCGAGCACCCCGATGGTGTAGCGACGGTTGAGCGCGTACTGGACGATCCACATGGGGGCGTGCTTCCAACGGCGGGGGAAGCCGGTACGCGGGCGGTACCCCGGCGAGCGGGCACCACCCCGCGTCGCGAGGCGCGCGGGCGCCTCATCCGGTGGGGGACCTTTACGTTAGTCGGCTCATGAGCGGGTTCGTTAGTACATTGCTGCCCGATGCTTGCCTATTCCTGCAAACCCGCACCACGGCCTTTGCATGGGCGGCCATGCTTCCGAATAATCGACCTACCCCCGCCCCCCTCCATCGCCATGAGCGCCAACACTTCCGCGGATACCCTCGCCCAGCGCGCGACCTGCGCGGCGAAGGCCGAGCTGGCGGATCGCATTGCCCAATTGGCAACGTCCGACGGCAGCCACGCCACCGCCATCCCGCAACTGCACCTGATGCGGCGTGACACGCCGACGCCCTGCATTCCCACGGTCTACGAACCGCGCCTGTGCATCGTCGCCCAGGGCAGCAAGGAATCGACCCTGGCCGGGCAGACCTACCGCTACGACCCGCTGAACTACCTGGTGGTGTCGGTGACCCTGCCGATGATCGGCCAGGTCATCGAGGCCACCCCGGAGAAGCCCTACCTGTGCCTGCGCCTGGACATCGATCCGGCGGTGATCGCCTCGCTGATGCTGGACGCGGGTCCGCAACCGACGTCCAACCGGCTGGATCCCGGACTCTACGCCGCCAAGGTGACAACCCCTTTACTGGATGCCGTGCTGCGATTGATGCGCCTGCTGGACACGCCCGCCGACCTGTCGGTGCTGGCGCCGCTGGCGATCCGGGAAATCTTCTACCGCGTGCTGGTCGGCGACCTCGGCCACAGCCTGCGGGAAATCGCCGCCGCCGACACCCGTTCGCATCGCATTTCTCGCGCCGTCGCGCATCTACGCCAGCGCTTCCTGCATCCGCTCAACATCGACGAGCTGGCGCAATCGGTGCACATGAGCACCTCCTCGCTGCACCACCAGTTCAAGGCGGTCACCACCCTGTCGCCGTTGCAGTTCCAGAAGCAGTTGCGCCTGCACGAGGCGCGCCGGCTGATGCTGGCCGACGGCATCGACGCGGTCGCCGCCGCGCACCGGGTCGGCTACGAAAGCCCGTCCCAGTTCAGCCGCGAATACAAGCGCCTGTTTGGCGCGCCGCCGCGTTCGGAAATCGGCCAGGTCCGGTTCAACGCGCGCCAGGGCTGAGGCGTCAGGCGCCGCGCTTGCGGCGTGCCGGGCGTGCCGGGCGTGCCAGCGTGATCCAGGTGGGGGCGTGATCGCTGGGCTTGGGCAACCCGCGCACCCAGCGGTCCACGCCGGCGTCCTTCAATCGCGCGGCCGCCGGCGGATTCAACAGCAGGTGGTCGATGCGCAGGCCGGCATCGCGTTCCCAGTGCTGGCGGAAGTAATCCCAGAAGGTGTAGACGCGGTCGTCGGGATGGCGTTCGCGGATCGCATCGACCCAGCCGGCCTCCAGCAGTTTCGCGTAGCGCTCGCGGCTTTCCGGCTGCAGCAGCGCGTCCTTGTGCCAGGAGCGCGGGTTGTAGATGTCCTCGTCGGTCGGCACCACGTTGTAGTCGCCGGCCATCACCACCGGCTGCTCCAGCGCATGCAGCTTGCGCGCATGCCGGATCAGGCGATCGAACCACTTGAGCTTGTAGTCGAACTTCGGTCCCGGCTGCGGATTGCCGTTGGGCAGGTACAGGCAGGCCACGCGCAGGCCGAACGCATCGACTTCCAGGTAGCGCGCATGGCTGTCGCCGGGATCCCAGGGCAGGCTGCGCCGCACTTCCTCCGCGGGCTCGCCGCGGGTCAGCACCGCCACGCCGTTCCAGGAACGCTGCCCGACCCAGCGCGCGTGATAGCCCTCCGCTTCCAGTTCCGCGCGCGGGAATCCCTCGTCCACGGCCTTCAACTCCTGCAGGCAGGCCACGTCCGGCGCTTCCCGCCGCAGCCATGCGATCAGGTGCGGCAGGCGGGTGCGGATGCCGTTGACGTTGAAGGTCGCCACGGTCAGCGTGCGGCGCCGGTTCACGGCCATGCATGGCCCTCCTGAAGCAGGTCGTCGCGTTGCGGCCGCAGCACGCAGAAGCGATGCCCGGTCGGCGCCTGCATCACCCACCAGTTGCGCACCTGCGCCACCCGCCGCGCGCCCAGCGACTCGAGCCGCCGGACTTCCGCGTCCACGTCGGTCGACTCGATGTCCAGGTGCGCGCGGCTGGGATGCCTGACCGCCTGCAACAGGATGCCGGGTTGGCCGTCGGGCATGTCCAGCTGGCGATAGTGCGCGTCGGCCGGATCCGGCAGGCGGCGCCAGTCCCGGCCCAGCGCGGCGGCCCAGAAACGGGCGGCCTGGTCCAGCTCGATCGGATCCGGATTCGCCTGCCGGCAATCGACGACCCACTGCGCCAAACGGCTGCGATGCACGGTGCCTGCTCCTGTTCGACCGGGCTCCAAGCTAGGACGGCGATCATCATGGACGGGTGAAAAGCCCCGCTTTCACATGACGAATTCACATGGCGAACGCGGGTGCCGCCGGATGCTGTCGGCAAACGCCACGGGAGACATCGCTTGGGTGCCCGCCCCCCTGCCCCGCCGCAAGCCAGCGCGCTGCTGATCATCGACATGATCAACCTGTTCGATTTTCCGGGCGGGGCCGCGCTTGCGCGCCAGGCCCGGCCGCTGGCGCGTCGCCTGCAGGCGCTGAAGCAGCGCTTCCACCAGGCGGGTGCGCCGATCATCTACGTCAACGACAACTTCATGCACTGGCAGGCCGACTTCAAGGAACTGGTCGCCGTCTGCGCGCATCCCGACGCCCCGGGCGCCGAGATCGCCGAACGCCTGCGGCCAGAGCCTGGCGATTACTACATCCTCAAGCCCAAGCATTCGGCGTTCCTGTGCACGCCGCTGCCGCTGTTGTTGGCGAAGCTGGGCGTGCGGCGGCTGGTGCTCACCGGCATCGCGGCGGACGCCTGCATCCTGGCCACCGCGATGGACGCGCATGCCCGCGAGTACGCGGTGGAGATCCCGCGCGATGGCGTGGCCTCGCGCACCCCACGGCTGCGCGACCTCGCCCTGGCCACCCTGCAGGGAGCCGCGGGCATCGGCATCAGCCGCGTTTCGCGCGTCCAGCCCTGAACATCATCGACGCCGACGGCGCGCACTTCATGCCGTGACGTGGCCGGTCAGCAGCGCCTGTTCCCATTCCGGTCGCCCGCGCTCACGCGCCAGCCGCGCCATCGCCTCGTGATCATAGGGCAAGGCGATGTGCACCACCTGCCAGCCGCGCCGGTCCTTCTCCAGGATCGCGTAGCGCGCATCCGGGGATCCGTTCTCGACCTCGTAGGGCACCGGGTGATCGTCGCGATAGGCCTGCAGGCCGACGCTGCCCGGATTGAACAGCAGTTGCCCCGCCGGCGTGCGCACCTCCCGCGGCACGTGGGTATGTCCGCAAGCGATGACCGGAGCACGCTCGCCCGCCAGCCGCTCCGCAATCTCGTCGCCGGAGGCCCATCGCGTTCCCGGGCCCACCACCGTTTCCAGCAGGTGTTCGCAATCGCTGCGCGGCGTGCCATGGCATAGCAGCAGTTCATCGTCCACCCGCACGCAGGGCGCCAGCGAGCGCAGCCAGTCCCGTTCCGCGGAACCGAGCTGCGACGCCGCATAGCGATCCGATTCCGCGCCCCGCCCGTCCCGCAGCAGTTCCAGGATCTGCCGCTCGTGGTTGCCGGCCAGCGACAGCCAACCCGAATCCATCAGGAAGCGCGCGGTCTCGCGCGGCAGCAACGGTCCCGACAGGCTGTCGCCCAGATTGAACACACGGGTGATCCCGCGTCCCCGGATATCGGCCGCGACCGCTTCCAGCGCGGCGAGGTTGCCGTGGATGTCGGAGACGACGGCGATGCGGGTCATGGGAGTACCGGCATGTCGGGGACGCCGGTGAATCTAGCAGAATGCTGCGCCGCGACAGGGTGCGATACTGCGCCGGCCCAGGCCGGAATGGCGGCCTGCCCGCCCGGAGGCGAATCATGAGCATCGAAGTACAGGGTGTGTGCGCGTTGCTCCAGGTCTTCGACATGCCAACGTCCGTCCGCTTCTATCGGGACGTGCTGGGCTTCGAGATCGCAGAGACGTCGGCGCGTGACGGAGACCAGTTCGACTGGGGACTGTTGCGGCTGGGCGGCGCGGAGCTGATGTTGAACACGGCCTATGAACCCGGTGACCGGCCGGCGTCGCCGGATCCACAGCGCATGTCGCAACATCGCGATGTCTGCCTCTACTTCGGTTGTCCGGATCCGGATGCGGTGTATCGACGGTTGCGGGAACACGGCGTCGAAGCCGAACCGCCGAAGGTGGCGCCATACGGCATGAAGCAGTTGTATGTCAGCGATCCGGACGGCTTCCTGCTGTGTTTCCAGTGGTCCGCCGCATGAGTCGTATCTGCCGCCGCGGCCACGAACAGCCTCGCGTGGCGGGTACGCTGCCATGGCCCGTGGCCCTTCCGCTCTGGTTCTGGCTGGATCACGATGTTTCCGACGCATACTGCAGCGACTGCGCGAACGGCATCCTGTTCCTGTGCCTGCGCGTACTTGGCCTGCTGGCCGGACTCGGCATCGTGGTCGCCATCGCGTTGTCCTGGCACGCAACCACCTGCTGCCGACAAACCCCGGACTGCACCCATGTATACCTTGCGATCCATGCACGCCGACGACGCCGACGCGGTGCTCAGGCTCAATGCCGTCGCGACGCCCGCGGTGTTCACGCTCGATGCGGCCGAATTGTCGCGACTCATGGCGATCTCCGGCCTGCATATCGCCGTCGCGGCAACGGGAAGTGGTCTTGTGGGTTATGCACTGGCCTTTTCCCGCGACCAGGCCTATGACGGCGAGGAATTCCTGGCGCTTCGCCGAAGCGTGGAGGTTCCCTTCCTCTATGTGGATCAGATCGTGGTGGACCCAGGGTTGCGCGCCGCCGGACTCGGACGGAAGCTCTATGCCGCGATGGAAGCGCGTGCCCGCGAGCTGGGCGCACCGACGCTCTGCTGCGAGGTCAACACCTCGCCGCCGAACCCCGCTTCGCTCGCCTTCCACACGCGCCTTGGCTTCACCCGCCTGGATGACAGGGTGACCGCCGACGGGCGTGTCGTCGCCCTGCTGCGCAAGGATCTGCCGGCCCGGGGCTGATGCCGTTCAACCGGATGCCGGATGCTCTGGCCGCGCTCGCGCCGGGAGCGCCGCCGCCATGTCCGCGTCCGCCCACACGCTGTCGCGCGGACCGAAGCGCGCGCGCCGTCGCGCATGCACCGCCATCAGCATCAACGCGCCCGCGCCCAGCAGTGCGATGCCATCCACCCACGCCAGCGCACCGGAGGGAAACCACGCGCCGCCCAGATGCCAGCGCCCGAGCAGGCTGCTGAAGGGAATCAACAGGGTTGCGAGCGCGGCGAACAGCGCCAGCTCCCAGGACGCGCGGCCGGCGCCACGCAGGAACGCCCATCCCGTCGCCGCCAGGAACACCGCGTAGTAGACAAGCCGATGCCACGCCGCCGGATCCTCCACCCGCCCCGGCAGCCACTTGGCCGCGGCGAGCGTGGCGGAGATGCCGGCCACGCAGCCCAGCGCCACCCCCACGGTCAGGCAGGCCATCACCCGGCTCGAACGTCGCTGGACGACGATGCCCTGGCCGCGCTCCTTCCTGCGCCGCGACTCCAGCCACAGCACGTTGCCGGTATAGAACAGCATCGCGCCGGCCAGGCCGAGCAGGAAGTACGCCCAGCGCACCGGCAGTCCGCCGAAATTGCCGAAGTGCAGGCTGAAGAAACTGGCGATCGCCGTCTCGTAGCCCGCATGGCGTCCGGGAATGTCGTCCGTGTGCAGTTCGCCGGTATAGGGATTGGCGCCGACCAGGGTGGAGATGCGCCCACGGATCGGATGGCGCGGATCCACGCCTTCCAGCCGTGCCTGGGTCACCCCGCCGCGGGTCTGGTAGCTCACCGCCAGCACTTCGAAACCCGGTGCCTGCAGCCGGGCCTGCCGAACCAGTTCCGCGGGCGGCATCACCTGCGCGCCCGGCGGGCGCTCCGGCGGCGGCTCCCCGCCCCATTCGATGGCGGTCGGATAAACGGCCCGTTCCTGCAGGTCGTAGAACTGATCGTGGAAGGCGAACACCACGGCGGTCAGCGCCATGACGATATGGAACGGCAGGCTCAGGATGCCGAGCGCGTTGTGCGCGT
This sequence comes from Pseudoxanthomonas sp., assembly GCF_024710765.1. GTDB lineage: Bacteria > Pseudomonadota > Gammaproteobacteria > Xanthomonadales > Xanthomonadaceae > Pseudoxanthomonas_A. Next base: position 32,700 of record NZ_JANJUE010000168.1, on the reverse strand, counting down.
CCAGCCACATGCGCTTGAGGTTGTGGCCAAGGCGCAGCGCGAACAGATCCTTGACCAGGGTCGGCAGCAGGACGATCACGCCGGACACCAGCGCCACGCAGTACAGCAACGCGATGATGCCCATTATCGGCATCGCCACCTCGTGCGGAAACGGCAGGCCGACCTGCTGGTGGAGGACGTCGATCCACTCCGCGACCTCGGCTTTCTCCAGTGCCTGGGTCTGCAGGCGGCCTTCGCCATCCAGCGCGGCGGCGAAACTGGCGACATCGCCGCGCCGCTCGCCGCGCACGTGCCACAGCATCCGCGCCGGAGTGTCGGGTGTTGGCGTGATGCGGATTTCATAGTCGCGCGCGGCTTCCGGATGCGCGGCGATGGTGGCGGCGACGAGTTCGGGCGCGCGCTCCAGCGGCAGTGCCGGTGCCAGATGGTTCGGCGGACTGGCCCAGCGTTCGAGTGGTTTCTCGAACATGGTCAGCGCGCCGGCATAGAACGCGATGAACAGGCACAGCCCACTGAGGATGCCCACCCAGATGTGGACGTCCTTGTAGACCTTGATGATGTCGTTGCGGATGCGCATGCGGGACCCGATAGGAAGAATCAGCCCGCCAGCCAGCGGCTGGCATACAGCAGGCCGAATGCCAGCGCGTTGGCCAGCGACAGCCACAGCCACGCGCGCAGCGGGGTGCGGAACAGGAAGACGAAACCCAGCACGAGCGCCCAGATTGGCGCCATCAGCCACATGTTGAACTGCAGCTTGCCCGGTCCACCGGCGATGCCGCCCGGTCCCCACCACGCGAACAGGCCCGACACCGCGAGCGCCAGGCCGAAGCCCAGCAACAGCCCGGCGCAGCTCTTGCCCAGCCAGTGCCGGCTCTGCAGTCTGGATTTGGCCTGGATCATCGCGCCGCCCGCTTCCGGTTGCGCGCCCGCCATGCGCCGAGGAACGGCATCACCGACCACACCAGCATCAACAGGGTGAACCAGGTGAACGTCGCCGCAAGCGCACCGAGCAGTTGCAGCAGCGCCGCAAGCGAGATCACGAGGCACAGCCCGCCCGGCCATCCGCGTGCCCGCGCGGGCCACGGCCCGGTGGCACGCCACGACTGTTGTGGCGAAGCCAGGTAGAGCAGCACGGCGCCTGCGATGCCGGCACCCGAGGCCAGTACGATCAGGATGGGGTTCATGGTGATCCCGATTGCGCGAACCCACGCAGGAACAGCGGCAATGAAGCACCCAGCGTCTGCCCGTGCGAAAGGCCCGGCAGCGGAACATAGCGCGCGTCGAAGCCGCGCGCCTTTTGCTGTTCCACCAGATCCTTCGCCGCGCCCGGCGGCACCGCCTCGCGTGCACGCCGCATCGGGGCGTGATCCGGTCGATCGACGCTTGCGGCGGATCGTAAATCGGCTTCGGCGGCCCCCACCCCGGCCCTCCCCCGCAAGCGGGGGAGGGAGCTTTCGGGTGGGCGCTCCGCGCCTCCTGCATTCCCCGGCGAACGAAGAAGCAGATTTTCGGGCGAACGTGCCGCGCTTCCGCCGCTTCCCCCGCCAGCGGGGGAAGGCTGGGATGGGGGCGCTTTCGCCGATGAAACTTCATTGGCGCTCTCGCCTGCGGCCAGCCACAACCTCGTTGCCGACGCGGGCCGCGCACCGACGGCCTCCTTCAACAGGTAGCCATCACCCCACCACAGCGAAGGATCCACCGCCGCGTAGACATCAAAGGCTGCCGGCCGCGAGAACAGCGCATGCAGCACGAACACGCCACCGTAGGAATGCCCCCACATCGCCTGCCGCGCATCATCCAGCGGCACTACCTGACGCACTCGCTCGCGCGCCACGCCGATGATGAAGTCGAGGAAAACGTCCGCGCCGCCATTGCGGCGTCCCATCGGATCCACCTGTGCGGCCTCTCCGCCCGGCAGGCGCGGGGTGTAGTCAAGCGCGCGCGCCGCGCCATCGATGCGCAGATCGTTGTCGTGGGCGACGAATACCAGCAAGGGCGGCACCGGTGACGTTGCCAGTTCCTGCAACAAGGCGGCCGGCGTTTCCATCAGTGCCGCGTTGCCATCCAGCAACCAGACCGCCGGATGGCCTGTGGAAGGCGGCGGCGCCAGCGGTATCGCGAGGTTCAGCCGATAGCCCTGCCCGCCCCCTTGCGCCGGCAGGGTGACGCGTTCGAAGCGGTATCCCGGCGCACCGGTGTCGGCGACCGTGGTGCCGATGCGACGTCCCGGGTCCGGCTGCGCGACGGCGGGTATCGCCATCGCCAGCAACACCGCCGCAATGAAAGCGAGCAGTACCCTCACCAGCTGAGCCTCGCCGTCGCCATCACCGTCCGGCCACTGCCGTAGTAGCAGGACGACACGCCGCCACAGGTCGACACGTACAGCTTGTCCGACAGGTTGCTGACGTTGAGGCTGAATTGCGTATGCACGCCGCCGAAATCGCCCAGGTCGTAGCGCAGGGCCGCGTCGAACAGCGTGTAGGCGGGAATCCGGAACACATTGGCGCTGTCGCCGTAGCTTTCGCCGTTGTAGCGCACGCCAGCGGCCAGGCTCAGTCCCGCCAGCGCGCCGCCCTGGAAGGTGTAGTCCGCCCACAGTGATGCGGTGTAGTCCGGCACCATCGCGATCTGCTTGCCCCGGTAGAGATCGCTGCGGGTCATTTCCGAATCCATCCGGGTCGCCGCGCCGATTACGCTGAAGCCTTCCAGTGGCGTGATCCGGCCTTCCAGTTCGATGCCGCGCACGCGTCCCTCGCCATCCTGGATGGAACAACGATCCTGGCCGGTGGCGCCGCAGGTGTTGTGCGCCGGATCCGGATCCTGGGTCAGCACGTTCTGCTGGCGCAGGTCGTAGGCCGACAGCGTCACCAGCCCGTCGAAGCCGGCCGGCTGGTACTTCAGGCCAGCTTCCCATTGCTTGCCGGTAATCGGATCGAATGGCGTGCGGGTGAAGCTCTGCAGCACGCTGGTGGTAGAGGGCTGGAACGATTCTGCATAGCTCACGTACGGGGTGAGGCCGTTGTCGAACAGGTAGACCACGCCGGCGCGGCCGGTGAAGGCCTCGGCGTCCAGTTGCGTGCGCGTCCACGCACCGGTGACGCCGGTGGCCACGGTGCGCGTGGCGGTCGCGGTGTCGTCCTTGGTCCAGTCGTAGCGGCCCCCCAGGGTGAAGCGCCAGTTGTCCAACGCGATCTGATCCTGCAGGTACATGCCCGTCTGCCGATTGATGCCGCGCGACAGGCTGATGCTGCGGGTCACCGGCACGTAACCGGTATAGACCGGACGGAAGATGTCGATCGGCGCCGGGTTGGTCATCGCACCCCGCTGCGCATCCCAGTCGGCCTTCTGCCAGTCCACGCCCAGCAACAGGGTGTGCGAGGCGGCGCCCGTGTCGAACTTGCCTTGCAGGCGGGTGTCGACGGTATCGCCGTCCGAATCGCCGGTGCCCCAGGTGGCGCGGCGGTTCTGGGTGCGGCCATCGGGATTGAGCCCGCCGCTGGTGACCACGGTGCGGAACAGCGAATCCACGTGCGTGCGCCGCGCGCTCTGGCTCAACGTCCAGTTCGTGTTGAAGGCGTGTTCGAACAGCCAGCCGGCGGTCCAGATGGTGCGATCGAAGGTGTTCCAGTCCGGCTCACCGATGAAGGTGGTGTTCTTCATCCGGCCATAGCGGGTCGGTCGCAGGGTGCCATCCATCGGCAGGAACTGGTAGGTCGATCCACCATCGTCCTTCTGGTACAGGCCCAGCAGGGTCAGGCGCGTGCGTTCTGCGACCTGCCAGCTGTAGCTCGGCGCGAGGAAGCCATGCTTCTGTTCGGTGTGCTTGATCTGTGTGTCGCCGTCGCGATACAGGCCGACCAGCCGGAACAGGTGCGCATCGCCCTGCTTGCCCGCACCGACGTCGAACGCCGCGCTGGCCTGGCCGTGGCCGTCCACGCCGATGCGCAGCTGCTGCTCCGCATCCGGCCTGGGGGTCTTGCTGACCTGGTTGACCATGCCGCCCGGAGCGACCTGCCCGTACATGACGGCGGACGGTCCCTTCAGCACTTCGACCCGTTCCAGGTTCCAGCTGTCGAACATGGTCCGGTTCCATTGCCCCCCCTGCGGCGCGCGCATGCCGTCGAGGGTGACGTTGTTGCTCCAGCTGCCGGCATCGAAACCGCGGATGCGGAAGTCGTCGACGCGATTGTCGATGCCGGTGCTTTCCAGGCTAACGCCGGCCACGTAGCGCATGGCGTCGTTGAGGTTCTGCACGCCGCGCGCATCCAGTTCCTCGCGTGCGATCACCGACACCGACTGCGGTGTCTCGGCGAGGGTGGTGTCGGTCTTGGTCGCGCCCTGCGCGTGGGAAGTGGTCCGGTAGGCATTGACCCGGACGGTATCGAGCGTGGTGGGCGCGGGTGCATCGGCCTCGCCCGCCGAAGGCGACGCGGTCTGCGCCATCGTGCTGGCGGACAGTGCGAAGAGCGATGCGAGGGAGAGGGAAAGCGGAGTGCGCGCGAAAACGCGCCGTTGCATGCTGGACACGGAAACCAACCTGGGGCAATGAGGGTTGGCTGACTGCGTCCGCAGCGGCTGTCGGGGGACATTCTACTCAGATGAGAATGATTCGCAATTGATTTAGATCAAGGCGCCTGTCCTTCCGGCGAAGACCGTCCCCGATTCCGCCAGGGGCTTCGTCGTTCCACTCGCTGGCGGGGACCCACTTTCGCCAGATGCCGGCCACCACCGAATCCCGTGACACCGCGCCGACATGGATTCCAGCTTTCGCTGGAATGACGGAGTTGAGATTCCGAGGCCCGTCAACCAACTGCCGTCGTCCCAGCGAAGGCTGGGACCCATTTTTGCGGAGAGGCCGGCCACCACCGAATCCCGTGACACCGCGCCGACATGGATTCCAGCGTTCGTTGGAATGACGGGGTTGAGATTCCGAGGCCCGTCAACCCACTGCCGTCGGCCCAGCGAAGGCGGGGACCCATTTTTTGCGGAGAGACCGGCCACCACCGAATCCTGCGACATCGCGCCGACATGGATTCCAGCTTTCGTTGGAATGACGGAGTTGAGATTCCGAGGCCCGTCAACCAACTGCCGTCGTCCCAGCGAAGGCTGGGACCCATTTTTGCGGAGAGACCGGCCACCACCGAATCCCGTGACACCGCGCCGACATGGATTCCAGCTTGCGCTGGAATGACGGGGTTGAGATTCCGGAAATCTCCAAACCAATCTCCGTTCGCCGCCGGACAGACTGCGATGCCATCAAACCGCTGGATGCGCTCAAGCCGCCCGCAGCATCAAGAACAGGCGAACGCTGTAGTAGCCGTCCTGCGCCGCCCAACCGGCCGAGCGCAGCGCGCGTTCGCCGGCTTCCCAGGGTTCGTTGTCGCGCAATGCCTCCACGGTAAACGCGCCGTTGAGGTTGCAGAAGAAGAAGCGGAACCAGTGCGTGTGCGAGGCGAGTGTTTCAGCGCGGACGGCGGCTTCCAGTTGGGCGAACAGGCCCTCGGGTATCGGCGGCTGCGCACCCGCCGATCCGCGGGTGCCGAAGTTGCCGATATGCGCGGTGTAATCGCGGCCGGCAATCGACCAGGTTTCCACCGTCACCTGCTCATCGTCCGCCTGCCCCCACAGCGCCGACAGGAACACATGGAAGGCGTTGCGGGTGAAATTCGCCATGCCATCGTTCAGGCCGTCCTCGCCCTCGCCGATGCCGGCGAAGTTCTCCTCGACGATGGTCTTGTCCGGCAGCACCACGTGCACGTCCAGCCGGCCCGTGGTGTCGCCGGGGTGCCAGATCGCGCGCATCGCCGGCAGCTCGCCACCGGGTGCGACCCAGTCACCCTCGGTGACATGGGCGATGTGGTGGGCTTCGAACAGGCGGGCCAGGTATTCGGTGGTGGTGGACGTGATCATCGGGCGGGAAGTTTCGTCGGCAGCCACCATCTTCGCGGCTGGAGTCGAATCCGCCAAGCGCGACCACGCGATTGCGCCATCCAATGCCAACGCGGCACGCGGCGGCTCGGCCCTCATTCCGCTTCCCGTACGATGGCGGCCAGGTGGTCGACGCACGCTTCCACGCGTGTCTCCCGGCCGTTCCAGTCATCCTCCGCCTCCCCGCGATAGACCGCTACCGCGTGCGCGAGCACGGGGTGGTGGACGGACGGCACCTGCCCGAGGATGCGCGCCACGGCGACGTCCTTCGCGACGATGTCGCCATCGCGCAGGGTGACCCGCATGCGCGCGAGCGTGAGCAGCGCATGCGTCTCCTCGCCCCGCCAGTGGCGTGCGACCTCGGGCATCATCCGGACGATGGCCGCACGGATGTCTCTTGGCGGGATCTCCGGCAGCAGGTCGGCGGCGGGCGGTCCCCGCAGCGCGATGCCCTTCCCACGCGCCTGCGCCAGCAGCAGGGCGATGTCGGGATCCGTTTCCGCCTCCGGCACCCGCCCGTCTTCAATCTCCATGCGCAGCCATTCGCCGAACTGCAATTCACGGCGTGCGGGAGGCCGCCAGGGCTGGATGTCGGACAAGACCAGGCAGGTCACCTCCAGCGGCTGCACGCCGTCCTTCGCGGGATAGGTGGACAACGCCAGCAGATCGCGCATCAACAATCCGCGCGCGGCGCCATCCAGGCAACGCCGCAGTATCACCAGCAGGTCGATATCGCTCTGGGGTTGCAGGCCGCCCTCGACGAAGGAACCGTAGAGGTAGATCGCCAGAAGATCGTCCCCGAACCGCGCGGACAGCAGATCGGCGGCGTCACGCGCCTGCCGCGGAACTTCCACGTGGGGGATCAACGGTCGGACCTCATGGACCCGGAGCAACCCGGCTTTGCCTGCGCGCCCGGCGACACGCGGCCCACCACGAAGCCGCACCCGCGCCCAGCGTCCAGGCCAACAGGGTCTGCGGACTCGCCTGCAACGCGCCAATGGCCGCGAGCGCAGCCGCATCGGTGGCGACAAAGGCGAGCAACGCCGTCAGGACATGCCCGGAAACAAACCGGAGCGCGAGGAAGTGGACGAGCAGCGCCACCGCGCACGCGCCCAGCCCCAGCACGATGACGGCATACCAGAGGACAATCGGGAATCCGTGCGGCATCACGAACGCGCTGGTATGGCCCAGCGCGTAGATCGATATGTAGACGGTCGCCAGCCCGGAGGCGATTCCCAGGATTACGCTGATCAGTGTTTTTTTCATCCGTGGCGCTCCCTGCCTCGCCGCACGTCTGCGGTGCCCGCCGCCTGACCATAGCATTCGTGTCCCTTGCGTCACAGCCGGCGCAGCCACTGCCCGCGGATGAACCCGTTTCCCCTGCCGCCCGTCACCGTCGGCATCGCCTGCAGGAATTTCATGCGTTTGCACTTCGCCCTGTCATCGGACGAAACGGATGAGGCGGTCGCGGCCGCCTCAGGTCAGCGCGGTCATGACCGCCTTCCGATAGGCCGGCCGCGCCTTCAGGCGCTCGTACCAGGCCAGCAGGTGCGGTGTCGGCGCCCGTTCGATCGGCATCCCGAACCAGGCGTAGATGAAGCTGCCCAGCGGGATGTCGCCCATACCGAACGACTGGCCGGAAAGATAGGGCTGGGTGGCGAGCGCCTGCTCCGGAATCCGCAGCAGCGCGTCGATGTCATGAATGCCGGTCCGGATGGCGGGCCAATCCTGCTGTTCCGGCGCGGTTCGCAACACGCCCCAGAAGACATCGCGGAACGGTCCGGCGAAGGTCGAGGTGGTCCAGTCCATCCACTTGTCCGCATCGGCGCGCAGGGCGGGATCGGCCGGATGGAGATCCGCCGTCCCGTATCGCGCCATCAGGTAGCGGACGATCGCATTGGATTCCCAGAGCACGAAGTCGCCGTCCTCGATCATCGGCACCCGGCCATTGGGATTCTTGCCACGGTACTCGGGACCGTCGACCAGGCCGAATGCGCCGCCGGCATTGATGGATTCATAGGCCAGGCCGAGTTCTTCCGCCGCCCACAACACCTTGCGCACATTGGACGAGTTGATGCGGCCCCAGATTTTCAGCACGTGGTGTCTCCTGGTCGAAGCAATGGCGGCGGCCCGTCGCATGCAGACCGCATGCAGATCAGGTGCGGACCGTACTGGAAAGTATATCGGGACGCCGCAATCCCCCACCGGTTCCGGGCGTTGGCGCGTGGCCCGTTCGGAGGTCTACGATGGTTCATCCCAAAAGGGGGGCCGGCCATGTTCATCCAGCTTGTCGAACGGATTGCCGCAGGCGAACCCGCAAGCGTCCCGGACGCGCCCGCCGGCCAGGCCGGAAGTGGCGCATTCGATGCAATCGTCCTGGCATCCGATCCACTCGATCTGCTGTTGCACCTGGAGCAGGTCTGGGATGCGTCCGAACCGTGGGCGCCGGAGCCGCGCCCCGCCGGTCCCGCGCGGCGAACCCGCTGGGCCACCGGCGCGTTCGCACGCTTCGCTCCGGATGCGAACCCGGCGTGGCATCACCTCGGCTACGCCTTCCTGCTGGAAAACACGCGTGCCGTGCAGATTTTCCAGCGCGTGCTGCAGCGCTATCGCAGCGGCGAATCGCTGGGCGTGCCGGGCATGGCGACGCAACGCTGGCTGGATGCCACCGAGGTGATCCTGGGCGGCGAAGTCGGTCCGATGGTCCCCGCAGCATCCCTGCGATCCCCGGCACCGGACCCGGAAGCGGTTCGCCGCAATGCGTACTGGCGATTGCTGGGCATGGAGCTGGCCTTTGGCGCGGAGGACAACAGCCCCAAGGCCTACGAAAAAGCCGAGCAACACAACGCCGATTTCGTGCCCCTGCTGGAGGATCTGCTGCGGCGGATTTCCCGCGCGCTCGACGCGGGCGCCGCAGACGATGGCACGCTGCCCCGTGCGGCCAGCCAGCTCCGTGAGCGCCTGCTGGCCCGCCGCCAGGGCCAGCAACTGGCCAGGCAGGAACTCGTCGCATCCACGGTCCTGGGCTGGGTGGACCTCACCCTGCGGACCAACACGTCCGTAGTGATGGACCTCGGTGCCCAGGCCGATTCGGCGGCGGAGCGGTTACGCCTGATGGGCGAGCGCGTCGGTTTGCCCGCGCATGCCAAATCGGCGGACCTCATCGCCCTGGCGCCGGGATTTTCCGCATTCCTGCGCATGGTCGAGTCGGGCCTGTTGGCGACGTCGATGGACGGCATGCAGGCGGACCCGGCGCTGGCGAAAACCTGCCGCGAGGTCATCCGGTACTGGAGCGCCGCCACCAGGCATGCGCTCCAGGCGTGACAGGCTCTCCTTCTGTGCACGCCTCCGTCACCCGCGCAGCACCTCCGCCGCCGCCTCGCGCAAGGCATCGCTGATCTGCCGCAGGGTGCTCGATCGCACCGCCGCGTGCTGCCAGAACAACGGCACGTCGATCCAGCGGGAGGAATCGATGTTGACGATGGCCTTGGCCTTCAGCGCCGGCGCGGCCAGCGACTCCGGCGCCAGGCACCAGCCCAGGCCACGCGCGGCCGCTTCGACGAAGCCGGTCGACGTGGGCAGGTAGTGGGTGGGCGGCGCCAGGCGGGCGCGGGTGATGCGGCGGACGAATCGGGCCTGCAGTTCATCCTTGCGGTTGTAGACCACCATCGGCGCCTGCGCGAGCGCCGCGGCATCGACACCGCCGTGGAAATGGCGCGCGGCGAAGGCCGGCGAGGCAATCGCGCAGTAGCGCATCGTGCCCAGCGGATGCACGTTGCAGCCCTGCAGCGGCCGCGACTCCGCGGTGACCGCGCCCAGTACCGAACCATCGCGCAACAGCGCCAGCGTGTGATCCTGGTCATCCACCCGCACGTCGAACAGGTAACCATGCCGCTGGTGCAGCCGCGCCAAGGCGCCCAGGAACCAGGTTTCCAGCGAGTCATCGTTGACCGCGATGGCAATCGAGCGTGCCGCCGGCGCCTCCATGGTCTCGGGCAGGAAGTCCGCCAGCGCCTCGGCTTCCAGCGCCTGCATCGGCCGCACCCGCCGCAGCAGCTTCTCGCCGGCCGGGGTTGGCCGGCAGGGCGCCTGGCGTACGACCATCACCTGGCCCAGGCGGTCCTCCAGGGTCTTGATCCGTTGCGACACCGCCGATGGCGTGATCGACAGGCGATGCGCGGCGGCGTCGAAGCTGCCCTCTTCCAGCACCGCGGCGAATGCGGCCAGTTGCGGATGGATGAGATCCATGGCGGACGACCCGATTAGATTTTCTTCATAGCCTAAAGCAAAACCAGTTTGTCTTAGTCAGGCCAACGGAGCAGCCTGCCCTGCCCCGCTTCCGGATATCCCCATGCTCCTTGCCGCCGCTTCCGCCGGTTTCGCCGCCGGCGCCGGCCTCATCATCGCCATCGGCGCGCAGAACGCCTTCGTCCTGCGCCAGGGGCTGCAACGCCGGTATGTCGGGCGGGTGGTGCTGACCTGCATGCTCGGCGACATTCTGCTCATCGCCTGTGGCGTCGCCGGCATCGGCGCGCTGGTCGTCCGCTGGCCGTTCCTGCTGGAAGCGCTCCGCTACGGCGGCGCGGCCTTCCTGGCGGCCTACGGGTTGATGGCGGCCGGGCGCGCCTGGCGTGGCGGCGGCGCGCTGGCACCCGGAGCCGGTGGCGGTTCCGATGGCCGGCGCGTCTGGCTGGCCTGCCTGGCGTTCACCTTCCTCAATCCCCACGTGTATCTGGACACCATGGTGCTGCTGGGCAGCCTGTCCACCCGCTACGCGGGCCAGGCGCGCGTCGCCTTCGCGATTGGGGCCTGCCTGGCCAGCGTGGCGTGGTTCTCCAGCCTGGGATACGGCGCGCGCCTGTTGCTGCCGATCTTCCGCGACCCGCGCGCCTGGCGCGTGCTGGATGCGCTGATGGCGGTGTTCATGCTGGGCCTGTGCCTGTTGCTGCTGCTCAAGCCGCTGGCGCCGGCACATGGCTGACGCCGGCCACGTCCTGCCAGCGGGAGCGGTTCACGCCGCCGAAGGCGCGGCATCCCGAATCCGGTTGCGTCCCTCCGCCTTGGCGCGGTACAGCGCCTCGTCCGCGTTCGCGAGCAGATCGGAAGGATGGCCACCGTCCACCGCCGCGATGAAGGCCACGCCGACGCTGATCGTGACCACGCCGTTGGCGAGGGGCGATGGCAACGCGAGTTCCTCGACCGCCGCGCGCATGGCTTCGGCGACGTTCAACGCGCCGTTTCGGCCGATGGAGGGCAGCAGCGCCGCGAATTCCTCGCCCCCGTACCGGGCCACCGTGTCCGAGGAACGGTGCGCGCATCCCGCCAGCGCACGGGCGACCGCCTGCAGGATGCGATCACCCTCAGGATGCCCATAGGCATCATTGATCTGCTTGAAATGGTCGATGTCGATCATCAGCAGCGCCAGCGAGTCGCCCGAGCGCATGCAGCGCCGCCACTCGCGGTCCATCGATTCCTCGAAATGGCGGCGGTTGGGAATCCGGGTCAGGCCGTCGATGCGCGCGAGCACGTCGAGCTGGTCGCGTTCCTCGTAGGTCCGGATCTGCAGCAGCACGCCACGGACGCCCGCGCCCAGCGTGGCCAGCACGAAGCCCAGGGCTCCCAGCCAAGGCCGGTTGCCGACCACCAGCGCGGAAATCGGCAGCAGGGTCAGCGGCAGGAACAAGTGGCTGCCGGCCCGCACCAGGTGGTTGCGACGCGGCGGATAGGCGCGCACGACGGGCGCGGAGGGCGATTGCCGGGCCAGGATGGCCAGCCACAGGAACGGAACGCCGATGATCAGATCGGCGTATCCGCCGAAGTCCACATCGGCAAAGAAGTGGTTGGTGATCGCCGCCACCAGCAGATAGGCGACCGCGAAGCAGGACAACGCGCGGAAATAATCGCGTGCGCGGGCGTTCGTGCTGGTCGCCAGCCGCACGAGCGCGAAGGTGGCGATGAACAGGTTCTCCAGATCCAGGGTCAGCCGGAGATCCAGGAAGTTCTGCCCACCGACGGTCTGGTCGGCCGCCAGTGAGAGCGTGTGCGTCGCGTACAGTGCGCCCAGACCGATTGCCAGTACCGCGTCGATGAGCCGCAGGGGCCATGCCTCGCTGCCCGCGCTGGCGATGGCGAAGGTCAGCGGCACGCCGTACAGCACGTACAGGAGCAGGCTGACGGTGGCCGCCAATTGGCCACCGGTCACCGCCTGCCAGGTCGCCATCAGCATGCCGCCGCCCCACAGCAGCATCGCCAGTGCGGCCAGGTCCCATTCCCGCTCCGGCCGCGCCGTGCGCCGTGCGCGCCAGGCGCAGCTGATCGCGGCGATCAGGGTGGCGAGCACCAGGAACGGATAGGACGCCAGGGGCGCGCCACCGGAGATGCCGATGGCGCAGGCATGGGCCGCCAGGAACAGCAGCGCGGACAGGTAGGCCATGTCGAGGTAGGGTCCCCTTTCTCCCTTGGGGCGTCCCGGAAAAATTGATCCGTATGCCACCTGCGGTCAAGAGGGGATATTCGACGGCAGTCACCATTCACGCGACATGTCCGTTTCCGCGCCGATCCCGGCCTCGCCTGGCGGGCTCGACCAACGGCGCGATCGACGTGCTTCAACGTGCCAGCGCACGCGCATCCGCGCCCGCCGGAAACCGCAGGGTGCCGGTCGTGTCGTTCGCTGCCTCCCAGACCGCCTGCGCGACATCGGTTTCACGGGTGAAGGCATCGCTTCCGGCGAACCCGGCGAAGACACGGTTGGCAAAATCCGCATAGGCCTCGGGGATCAATCCACGCATGCGCTCTTCGCCATTGACGGCAAAACGGGTGGTGGGCGCGTAGCCCGGCTCGACCAGTTTCACCGTCACGCCCAGCGTTTCCAGCTCGTGCGCCAGCGACCCGGTCAATCCCTCGATGGCGGTCTTGCTGGCGGTATAGGCCGCCACCAGCGGCATGGGCGCGAGCGTGGCGCTGGAGGTGACGTTGATGATCGTTCCCGCGCCGCGTTCGCGGAACTGCGGAATCACGGCCTGGGTCATCGCCATCACTCCAAAGGTATTGGTTTCGAAGATCTCCCGCACCGTCTGCATCGGCGTGGCCTCGAATGCGCCGAACAGGCCGATGCCGGCGTTGTTGACCAGCGCGTCGATCGGACCACTGGCCCGCAGCGCGGCGGCGATGCTCTCCGGTCGGGTGACGTCCAGCGGCAGGACACTCATGCGTTCGTCCGACGGCAGCCGGTCAGGCCGGGGCGTGCGCATGCTGGCGACCACGCGCCAGCCACGCGCGTGGAAGTGGCGGGCGGTCTCCAGGCCATAGCCGGAGGAACAGCCGGTAATCAGGACGGTCTTCATGCGGGAAACTCCAGGAAAAAGGGAGAACAGACGATAGGCGGCCAAAACCGGACTATCCATGCGATAAAGTCCGATTTTGTTTAGCCATCGTCCTACCATGAACGACCCGCTCTCCGACATCGTCCGCCTGCTCCGGCCCCGCGCGGTGTTCTCCAAGGGCATCAGCGGCGCCGGGACCTGGGCGGTCCACTACACCGAGTTCGGCGAGCCCAGTTTCTGCGTGGTGCTGGAAGGGGCTTGCCTGCTGCGCGTCGATGACCATCCGCCGGTTGCGCTGGAAGCCGGCGATTTCGTGCTGCTGCCGGCGACGCCCGGCTTCACCCTGGGCAGCGGCGACACGCATCTGCCCACCCGGATCGATCCGCATGCCGCCGCCGCCCACCCCGCCGACATCCGCCACGGACGCACGGATGGTCCCCCGGATGTGCGATTGCTCGGCGGCTGGTTCCGGTTCGACGCGCATGATCCGGCGCTGCTCACCTCCCTGTTGCCGGCGCTGGTGCACGTGCGCGGCCAGCCGCGACTGTCGATGCTGGTGCGCCTGCTGGCCGAGGAAGCCGACGCGGATCGGCCGGGACGCGGGATCGTGCTGGCGCGCCTGATCGATCTGTTGCTGGTGGAAACGCTGCGCACCTCGGCGGGCGACGGGAATTCCCCCGGCCTGCTGCGCGGACTGGCCGACGCCCGCCTGGCTCCGACCCTGCGCGAGATGCACGCGCGTCCCGCGCATGGCTGGACCATCGAACAATTGGCCCGACTCGCCGCGCTGTCGCGTTCGGCGTTCTTCGATCGCTTCACCCGCCAGGTCGGCATCGCGCCGATGGAATACCTGCTGTCCTGGCGCATGGCCCTGGCCCGCGACCTGCTGCGCCACCAGGACGCCAGCGTGGGCGAAGCCGCCGAACGCGTGGGCTATGGTTCGCCCAGTGCCTTCAGCGCGGCGTTCAGCCGGTACGTAGGCATGTCGCCGGGGCGGTATGCGCGGCAGCCGGCGTAACGCGGCGCCGGACTTCTAAGCTTCGACCCCGCAACGGCGGAGGGGCTTCGTGCAGCCATCTCCCCAATCGTTGCGCCGCCAGCAATAAGTGTCCCGATCCACCAGGACGAGATCCCATGTCACCGGCTGGCCGGAATCATCCATGCGCGTTTCGCCCTTCAGCGACATCCGCAGCCCCTCGGGAATTTGCTGGAGGATCCGATACTCGCCCACTCTCCTCGGCTCCCGGCCACCGTCTTCCCGCGCGGGCGAAAGCGCCAGATACATGTGCTTCCTGCTGGCGCTGAAACTGATCACCTCGGGAGCCTCCCTGCAATCGTTGGAACCCTCCCATCCCCATTTCCCCGGCAACAGGACATAGGGGTCGGGCTTTCCGGCATCCCCCAGACCGCACCCCGCCAGGACAATCGCGCTCGCCAGCGCCAACACTCCCGATTTCAGCACTTGCCTCTCCCTGGACATGAATCAAGCGAATCACCACCGCGGGCAGCGCGATGGTGGCCTGCGCAACCGACCGTTTCATCTTGCCTTCGCCGAATCCGTTTCGCCATCGGCCCGCATGCGTCCGCAAGGTCTCGCCGGAACCCGGCCTCAGTATCCGACTGGATGCTTCAGGAACCGCCAGATGATCTTGCAGGCCACCGTCCAGCTCCCTGCGCGTGATTCGACCTCGCGCTGGATGCCATCGAGCGCCGCGCGGTCATGCACGGCCCCGTTGAACACCACCGCCCGGATGCGGCGGGTGTGGCGGATGTCCTCCAGCGGGTTCCGGTCCAGCAACAGGAAATCCGCCGCATGGCCCCGGGCGATCCGGCCATGCCGATGCGAGAGCCCGGCGTATTCCGCCGGTGTCGTGGTGGCCGCCCGCAACGCTTCGACGGGGGTCAATCCGGCCCGCACCAGTTGTTCGAGTTCGCGATGCACGTCCAGCCCCGGCGCGATGTAGTCGGTGCCGACCATGATCCGGACACCGGCCCGCTGCGCGCGTCCCGTCAATTCCAGTCCCTTGCGGTGGAAATCGACATAGGCCTGGCGCGCGGCCGGCGAAGGATCCCTGGCCAGGGTTTCGTCGATGTCTTCCCGCCATTGGCGCCGCAGCAGGGGATGCAGGGTCCGCAGCGCCGGATCCTCGCGGACTTCGGCCCGATCCGCGTAGGCGTCCACCCAGCGGGTCAGGTGGGTGGGCACGTAGTAGGTCCCGTTCGCGCGCATCGCCGCGAAGATCGCATCGGCGCGGCGCGGATCGTGCCGGTCGACCATGGCGCGGCGATCCTCGTGCCAGGCGGGCGTACCGGCGACGGCACGCAATGCATCGCTGCCATCGAAGGATTCGTGCAGCAGGAAGCGGGCGTGTTCCAGGCTGCGTTGCCCCCGCGCCGCTTCGATCGCACTGACCGCGTGTGGCCGATGGCCGACGACCGGCATGCCGGCCTTGCGCGCCTCGTCCACCAGCGCGCGCCACGCCGGCGCGGGGATGCGGTCGTAGACCTTGATGGTGTCAACCTTTCCGGCGAAATGGCGGACGAAGGCCCGCGCCTGGTCCGGTGTGCCGGTGTCGAAGAAATCCGGCACGTCTCCCAGACGCTTCACCATGCCCGGTCCATTGGCCATGAAGCTGGAGGATTCGATCACCACCGGCCCCACCCGCTCGCCCGCCAGCGCCTCGCGGCTCCAGCGCTGTTTGTCGCCGGCGCAGGCGATGAACGGATCGTCCGCGCTCGGGCAGCCCTGCAGATCGCGCACGTGGGTGACGCCGTAGGCGACGTAAAGCGGCATGTCCAGCAACGGCGAGAACGCATACAGATGGGTGTGCATGTCCCACAGCGCCGGCATCAGCGTGCGGCCGCGCCCGTCGATGCGGCGGGCGTGCGCGGGCGCTTTCACTTCGCTGGCCGGTCCTGCGTCGGTGATGGTTCCCGCGGACCACACGATCGATTGATCCCGCAGCAGCTGGCCCCGCGCCACGTCCACCACATCGACGTGTTCTATCATCCAGACGCCCGCATTGCGAGCCGGTCGGATTTCCCGCTCCGGCCAGTTGACGCCGATGGCGAACACCGCGACCACGACGCCGCACGCCGCCAGCGCGGCCCGGATCGTCCATGAAAGTGAGCGACGCATGAGTGTGGCGACTATCCAGGATTCGGCTTCATGCGCCGCATGGAACCATGCTTGATGCCGGCACCGCGCGGGAGGAAAGTAACGCCATCCCGCAAGCGCGCGTCCCGGTCCGTCAAAGACTCACGCCGTGGATGCCCGCGCCGGCCCACCGCCGCCCGCGACATGCGCGCGCACCTGTTCCAGGGAAGAAAAGAACGGATTCGGCTCCATGGACAGGAGCATGTCCAGCGCCTCGGCGAGATCCGCATGATGATCCGGCGACGCCTCGACAAGGCGATAACTGCCATTGGCGACCCGGAACAACCCTCGCCGATTCGGGATGAGGAAATCGGGCTCCAGCGGCGTTCCGTCCGTGGTCCAGAACAACCAGAGGGCCGCTTCCACGTCGAGGCCTTCACACTGGGCGATGGCGTCGGCCTCGCTGGCGAAAACGAACAACCTGCATTCTTCCGTTTCCGCGGCGAACATCAATCCGGGGTGTTCACTACGCTGCCCAGCCGTCATCCATTCACCCTCCGTTGGCGGGAATGGGCCGGATGGTACGTCGGCCCGGCCTTGTCGAGCCATCATCGCCGGCATTCGACGGGCGGTGCCGACAACGATCGCACCTTGTCACGCAATGCCTTCGCCTTGTCCAGGTCCCCCCGGGCCTCGTGGGCTTCGGCCAGGCTGTCCCAGGTGTTGGCCGAATCCGGAAACAGGATGGTGTTCAACTCGAAGACGCGCAGCGCCGCATCCACGCCCAGATTCCCGCGCACGCTGTAGCCGGTGGCGTTGACGAGTTGCTCCAATACGGCGCCGCTCAGGACATCGCTCGCGCGAATGGATTGCGCCATGGCCTGCACGTCGCCTGCCGTGTGCGGCCGGAGCGCGAACGCCACCAGTTTTTCCGACAAGGCTTCCGCCGGGAATCGTTCCGGCGCCGCGGCCGCCATCGCGCTGTCCACCAGCACGCGCGACCACACATTGCGGGCGCTGCCATTGGTCAGGTAGGCGAAGACATGGACGTCGCTGTCCAGCGCGTCCTTGAACAGGATGCGGACACGGACGCGGGCACCGCCGTCATGGCCCAGCTGATGGTATCCGTCGCTCTCGCCGTGCTCCCAGCCGGCGGCGAACCAGGCGCGCTTTCCATTGGCGAGGGTGCGCGGCTGCCACAGGCGGCGCAATGTCGCCTTGCCCACCAGTTCGCCCGAGGTCATCGCCTGCAGGAACCGGCCCAGATCATCCAGCGTCAGATACAGGCTGGCATGGCCGTAGGCATAATCCGGCCAGGCCAGATCGCTTTCCTCCCGCAGGCGTCCCTCCTTGCCGGCATAGGCCGTCGCCACGCCGCGGCGGGGCAGTCCCGCCGGCCCCAGCCAGGTATGGCGCATACCCAGCTTGCGCAGGATGCGTTGCTCCGCGATCCGCGGATAAGGCTTGCCGTACCGCGCCTCGAGCAGCGCGGCCAGCACCAGGTAGTTGGTCTGCGTGTAGCGCGTATCGGTCCCCGGCGCGAACTGCATCGGCTTGTCCGCCAAGGACCGGAATACCTGCGCCGCGTCCCCGGCGAACACCGTATCCGCCGACGCGCCCGCGCCATTCCGGTTGTCGAAGTATTCCGGTACGCCGGAGGTGTGATCGAGAAAATCGCGCACGGCGATCGACCGCCAGGCAGCGGGAAGTCCCGGCAGGTAGGCGCTCGCGGGCGCATCCGGATCCACGCGTCCGCGCTCGACCAGTTGCATGATCAGGGTGCTGGTGAACAGCTTGGCCAGCGAATAGACGGGAAAGACATCGTCGCTGGCGACGGGCCGGTGCGTGTCCACGTCCGCCTCGCCGTCCACGCCCTGGAAAACCACCTGTCCGTCACGCATGACCCGCAAGGCTTGTCCGGCGATGCCGTAGCGCTGCCTGTTCAGCTCCATCTGCTGTTCCAGAGAACGGGACAGCGCACCTTCACCCGCGCTCGCGATGCACGGCAGCAGCGCGACCAGCCCGATCACCGCGCTCATCACGCCACCGTATTTCATCCTGCGCATCATCCCGCGTGTCCCATGCTCGATTGCCTGCGGCGCCTTCCGCCATCGCCCGGACGCCGTCCCGGACGCGATCCGGCGAAGCACCCCGCCATCACTGGACGAAAAAAGCGGTGCGCGCCACGCCCGCATTGTTGTCCGGCCCCCTCCAGGCGCGCACCTCCAGTTCATACAGTCCGGATCGCCCCGCCGGAATGTCCGCGCCGAACAGCGCGCTCGCCGGATCGAACTTGAGCGGGTAGCGCTGCGAAGGACCGCCGTCGACCGTCACGTGGACTTCGACCTCGGTGTCGTCCACCCGCCAAGGCCCCTGCGCGGTAATCGCGCAGCCGCACAGCATCGTGACGCCCACCCGTACCGGTACATCCGCACCGGCCTTGAGCCATTGATAGGCCACCGGGCTGGCCAGGTCGACCACCAGGCCCGGCAGTTCCAGCAACCAGCCATCGCCCGCGGTGAGGTCGCGGCCCGGCAGGATCCACTGCGTGCTGGTGGCGGTCGTGGCCGCCTGCGGTTGGGCCAGCGGTCCGGTCACGCTCGCGGTCACCCGGCGCGGGTGGTCCAGGTCAAGGGTCGTGCGGAACACCGCCGAGTCCGCGCTGGAGCGTTTCCCTCCCGGCTTCGTTCCCGTATCCAGGATGCGCCGGGTATCGCCCGTGGTGCCGGAGGCCTGCCCGCGGGCCAGGATTTCACCGGTGTCCGCGTCGCTCAGCACCACCTGTACCGGCGCGCTGTACCCGCCAAGGAACTTCGCGCCCCGCGCCAGCACGCGGACTTCCACTTGCGTCGGTTCGGCTGCGGCGGGTGCGGCGATTCCGCCCCCCGCGAGGAAGATGCACAGCGCGATGCGGACAGTTAAATGCATGGACGGTCTCCGGAAGCAGGGAGGCGATGACGCCGGGCGGGTCCGCCGCGGGCGGCCCGCGGTTCGGTCCGGAAAAAGGTGGGACCTTCTGTCAGAATCGGCCAATGACATGTCGTGACATTGGCTGACATGGCGTTACCGCAAGGCTTTCCGGCCGACGGAACTGGGAGAGGGTGATGCTGAACTTCGATGACTTCCGGCTGGATCCGGCCGCCTTGCAGGTTTTCCGGAACGGGATTGCGCTGGATGCCCCGCCCCAGGTGGTGGAAGTCCTGGCCTGCCTGATCGAACACCGCGATCGGATCGTGCCCCGGCAGGAACTGCTCGAACGGTTCTGGCCGCGCGCCGGCACCGGCGGCGATGCCGCCCTCAATACCTGCATCCGTCGCATCCGCACCCTGCTGGACGACGACGCCGACGCCCCGCGTTACATCCAGACCCGGCCGCGCGCGGGTTACCGTTTCGTCGGCACGCTCGCCGGCGAAGACAGTGTGGCCGAGTCGCTGCCGCCCCCCCCGCTTCCCGTCGCCCGTCGCCCCGCCCGCTTGCCGATGGCCGGCGGCCTGCTCGCCGTGGCATTGGGCATCGGCGGCGCGCTCTGGGCGCACGCCGCGCTATCCCCGCCCGAGCATCGCATCGCCATCGAACCGGTGCAGGGACTGTGCGAATACGTGCTGTTCCCGAAGTTCAACGCCGGCCTGCGCGAAAGCCTGACGGCGCAGGTCAGCCATCGCCTGCCGGCCGGCTACCGCGTGGCCGCCGACAGTCGGGAAGCCGACCTGCATGCCCGCGTCAGCGTCCGGCAGACGCCGAAGCAGACCGTCGTCGTGCTGACCCTGGTCGACAAACACGACGGACACCTGCTCTGGTCGGGCGAGTTCAGCGGCGACACGGACATGGACGACTATGTGCCGTTGCAGCGCTCGCTGGCCGAACGCATGGCGGCAGGGCTGTCCGACGCGCTGGACAAACGCTCCTGACCTCAGCGGAGGGTGTCCGCGTGATGACGGCCATGACGGCCGCCTGGGGTCACGGCTCGATCAGCCGATACTCACCGGGCATGCCCAGGATCGCCTCGAACACCCGTGCTTCATGCGAGTACGCGTGCGTCGCCCGGAGGGTCAGCCGGTCCTCCACCAGCGAGACGGCCTTCGCTCCGGGTTCGCATGACCAGAATCCGTTCGAGACCTCGGTGAACGATACGCGGGCCGCGACCCGGGCGGGCTGCCCGGCGCCGGACGTCGTGACCCATTCAATCCAGGCGCGGCAACTGACGTGTTCGAAGCCGACACTTTCCGTCGCGACGCGGAAGCCGCCCTCCTCGGTGCCGGAGCGCCAGTGTCCCCCGGTCACGACCGCCGGGGGCGCCGCATCCCCTTCGACCGCCGCGGCCGCGTGATGCATCGGAACCATCGCGAACACGAGCAGGGACAACATGGACTTCTTCATGGGCATGACTGGCCGATGCCGATTCCCCGACGAGGGAACCCGAGGGCACCCATTACAGCGTCCAATGCGCACGCGCACAATGGAGCCATCGACGCGCCACCCCGCTCACTCTTCAATCGCCTCGATGCCCTGTCGTTTCAACTGCTCCAGATGCGCGCGCATCGCCGCCAGTCGCTCCGGGGAATGCCCGTCCCACGACGCGACCTCGCCGATCACGCGAAAGGGATGCGAAGAGCGGTACGACCGGGTGGGATTGCCGGGGAATCGCTTGTCGGTCAGGTTGGGATCGTCCTCGATTGGACCGGTGGGCTCCACGATGTAGATCCTGCCCGGCCCGTCGCCCACCGCCAGTTCGGCGCCCCAGATCGCCGCATCCAGCGTCGCGGACAGGTAAACGAACCGCGCCTGCTTCCGGGCGCCATAGTTGGAGGCACGACCGGGAATTATCAAATCGCCGACCCGCAGGTCCGCCCTGGTGCCGTGGTAGTAAGTCTGCGCATCCGTCATCGTCTTGTTCCGGTGTCCTGCCATCTCGACAGGCCGGTGATGCTGCCGCGGGCGCCCGGCCTTGCCGCAAGCCCCCCCGCGTTATATAAATTCATGGCGGGAGGCGCGCGGCGCCTCCCGTTTTTTGTTTTCCCGCCCCGGAATTCACGCCGCGCGGCCGGAGACGCACCGGATTCATTTTCGCGCCATGCCCGGACGCCCGTGCCCGGGCGTTGCTGAAGCGGATTCGACCTTGGCCCCGGCAGAATGCCGCAATCCGCCAAGTACATTCCCGCGGACGCGAGGTACGCTTGCTCCCTTGCGTGTTCCTCCTCCCCTTCGCCGGAGATTCCAATGAAGACGATGTTCGCCACCCTGCTGATCGCTGTCGCCCTGCAAGCCGCCCCGGCCTTCGCCGATTCGCCGGCCACGTCTCCCCTGGCGGGAAAGTGGGCCATCGACGTCGACAAGCTGCCGATGCCGCCGGAAGCGCGACCGAAGAGCGTGACGCTGGAATTCCGCGATCATGCCGACGGCAAATGGGCCACGCAGGTCAGCATCGTCAATCCGGACGGCAGCACGATGCATTCGGACGCCACGCTGCCGCTGGACGGCACCCCCGGTCCGGTCACCGGCGACTACTGGGCCGACGTGTCCGCGATGAAGATGCCCGCGCCCGGCGTGCTGGTGCTGCAACTGGCGTACAAGGGCACCCCCTCTTCCACCCGCATCTACACGGTGAGCGCGGACGGCAAGACGCTGACCGAGACCAAGGCCTTCTTCAGCAAGGAAGGCAGCCCGATCCTGCAGACCACGACGTTCTCTCGCATTCCCTAGGATGCCGCTGGCCATCCGGTGCGCTGGTCACGCCTCCTTGTTCTTCTCATCCCAACGCATGGGTTCCCACAGCTCCACCTTGTTGCCATCCGGATCCATGATCCAGGCGAACTTGCCGTTCTCGTGCGACTCCGGTCCGCCGACGATGTCCACTTCGGCCACGCGCAACTGCGCCAGCAGCTCGTCGAGGTTGTCGACCCGGTAGTTGATCATGAAGGAGGACTCGCTGGGGCTGAACCATTGGCTGTCCGGCTTGGCCAGGTGCCATACGGTCAGGCCGCCGTCCTCGGCCTTGTCATCCGGCCAGCGCAGGACCACGCCTCCCCACTGCTCCAACGGCATGCCCAGATGCGTTTCGTACCACGCCGCCAGGGCGGCGCTGTCGCCCTTGCATTTCAGGAAGACGCCGCCGATTCCGGTCACCCTTGCCATCGCTGCCCCCGAGTTTGGATCCGCGGCCAGGACGGCGCGATCCGGGAAAGTCGGGGAATGCTCCGGCGGGCGGCGGCGCGAGTCAATGGCAATCCGCACGAGGCCTGTTCAATCGCGCGGCACGCGCCGGGCATCGGACGCATCAAACCCACCAACGGGTCACAGAACCGCGTGCACGAACGCAAACCCGCGGGAGTAAGCTTTTCCGCCTGACCACCACAAAAGGACGGCCGGAATGAACCGATGGATGCTGGCAGGCGCGATTGTCCTGTCCCTGGGGAACGCCGGCAACGCGCTGGCCGCCATACCGGGCTTCAACGCGACCTGCCCGGGCGCGATCGAGGTCCATGCCGACGAGGGCGGGCCGGTTTACGTCAACGGACGGGAGACCCAGCTCAAGCGCTTCAACGACAACTACTTCGAAGCCCGGGACGCACAGAGCGAGGTCACGCTGTCCCTCGGCACATCGCCGGATGGAAGCGTGCAGCTTTCCTATACCGGCAAAGGGGGCGCGAACGGGGTCTGCACGGTGGGCAAGGCAGCGCCCGCGTCCGGCGCCGCGATGGCAAGGGAAACCCGGGTCGAAACCCGCTCCGATGGCGCCACGGAGGTGACTTGCGAGTCCGTGGACCAGCGCCAGGCCGAGTGCGCGATGGACACGCATGGCGATGTGCGCCTGATCCGCCAGTTGAGCAAGGCTCATTGCGAGCAGGGCCAGAGCTGGGGCCTGTACCACCATTCCGTGTGGGTGAAGGACGGGTGCCGCGCGGTATTCAAGAACGTCTCGGCCAGCCGCTACACGATGCCTCCCGCCAGTCGTCCCGGCATGGACACGACCTTGCTGGGAGCCTGCAACGCGCGCGCCCAGGCCGAAGGCGCGCTGGTCACCCGGCTTCCGGTCAACGACACGGTCACCGAACTGATCGTCGATTATCCCGAGGGCCGCTTCCTGTGCATGGTGCGCAACGACGGACTGGTCCAATCCCTGACCCAGATCCGCAAGCGGTAAGCCCGCAGGGACGACACGCACTTGCCCTCAGCAGCGCAGGGGCTTCGGTCCCTGCGCCGTTGGCCGGCTCGCCACCGGCGCGAGTACCCCGTCTTTCCCGATGCGTCATCGGATCGCGGGCATCGCTTGAAAAACCGTCATCCCGTGACGCCGTGCCGCCTCAGCAACGCCTCTACATACCGCCAGCCATCTGATCACCGCCGCCAAATAAACTGGGCGCTGCCGCCGAACTAACTGGACAGCTGCACCAAATACGCTGGACAGTACCCTCGAGTCAGCAATCAGGCAACATGTGGCCCGATTCCTTTCCTCAGTTTCCAAACTTCCCATGCAGGGAATACAACGGTTCCAATACCCATTCGTAGAGCTTGCGTCGCTCCCCTAGGATATCGGCCTCCAGCGTCATGCCAGGACGCAAGGATTCAGGCTTCCCGTAGGCCTGGATGGTCTGACGGTCCAAGGCCACCAGCACCCGGTAGTAGGGTTCCGTGACTTGCCCCTCAGAGGCCTGCGCGCTAACCGCACTGCGGGAGACCCGAATCACCCGGCCGCCATGGTGACCAAACTTCTGGTACGGGTAGGCTTGGTAGCGCAGCAGTACTCGGTCCCCCGGTTCGATGAACCCCACGGCGCGACTTGGTACGAGAAGTTGCGCTTGCAGCCTAGACCCCTCCGGCAACAGGCTCATGAGAGACTGTCCCGCTTGCACGCTTTGTCCTGGTTCGAGCAAGCGACTGGCCACCAAACCAGCGACCGGTGCCTTAATGAGTAACTCGCCACTGGCCTCCTGTTGAACGCGCTCTTGCCCCAACATCGCCAAGTCCCGGCGAGCGGTGGCCTGCAAGATGCCCCGTTGTGCTGGCAGTTCTCGCAGCGCCTGTTCCAACTGCGCAATACTACGCCGTAGTGCAGTGGCTTGCCGCTCAAGGGCCTGCTGGGCATTGACGAGTTCCAACACCGCCTGCTGTTGCTGGTTTAATTGCACCTGGCTGACATATTTCTCGTCGGCCACGCTCTGATAGCGCTGGATGGTCTCATTGCCCAAGCGTACCTGTTCTTTTCGGGTTTCAATCTCGCGTTCAATCTGGCTCAACTCTTGTCGCGCCCCCGTCAACTGCCGACTCAAGCCCATCTGTTGCGCATTCATTTGGACTTGCTGAGATTGCGCCAATTGCTCCAGACTGTCGCGGCGTTCATCCAAGCCTTCGCGGATGGCCATCAGCGCATCCCGTCCTGAGGCCATCGCTCGCGGCACCTGGATGAGAGCCAGCGCTTCCCCCGCCCGCACAGGCTCGCCCTCTTCGGGCAACAACCGACTGACGACGCCGGCCGTGGGGGACATTACCGCCGACAGCCCCAAGTCAGGGACCAGCTGGCCCGTTACCGTTGAACGTCGTGTGTATTCGCCTAAAACCCCGAAAGCCACGACCGCCGCGGCACATAGCGCTCCCATTCCAGCCAGAACCCAAAGTCCGAGCGGCTGTGCCAATGAGATGCGGCCCAGCCAGCTCATCCGCTTGGTGTTTAATACTTCGTGGCGAAATAGAGCATCGCTCATGTCAATGCAGGCTCAACGCTGGTCTCGACGGGAGCGTTAGGTATCTGCCGTTTAGGGCGTAGCTCTTGCACAATCTTCCCACCCTGCATGACCAGCACGCGATCGGCGCTGGCAATGGTTTCCGGTCGATGGGCGATAATCACCTTGGTGAGCGCGAGTTGCGCCACGGCTTGGTTCACTCGTCGCTCGCTGTCTACGTCCAGATGGCTGGTGGCCTCGTCTAGAAACAGAACGCGCGGTTGGCGATAGAGTGCCCGGGCTAGGATGACCCGCTGTTTTTGGCCGCCAGACAAGGTAGTCCCCATGTCGCCAATAAGACTGTGGTAGCCCATGGGCATGGCGGCGATTTCCTCATGGATGGCCGCCAAGCGGGCGGCGGCCTCGATACGGATCGAATCGTGGCCTTCGTCTCCCAGCGCGATGTTCTCTGCGATGCTGCCGGCGAAAAGCTGGTCGTCCTGCATCACAGCCCCAACCACCTGACGGCGACTGTGTGCACTTTTTCGGTGGACGCTTTGTGTGCCTAGAGACACTTCGCCTTCGGTCGGACGGAGTAGGCCCAGCATGAGCTTGATCAATGTCGTTTTGCCACAGCCAGAGGCACCGACGATGGCCACTGCCTCGCCTTCTTCCACGGAGAAGCTACACCCCTGCAGGATCCAAGGCTCGCCTTCCGCGTAACGGAAGCTCAGGTTGGAAACGTCCAATCGCGCACTCTTGGAATCAGCGCCTTCGAATGAGCGCTCTGCCGATGACTCGGGAGGCGTCAGCACAATGTCCGCCAAGCGCTCGCCGTGTAGGCGTAGCATTCGAAACTCAATCCATTTGTCGATTAAGCCGCTGATGCGACCGGCAAACTGGTCCTTGTAGGCCAGATAAGCAATGAGCATGCCCACTGAGAAAGCATTATTCATGGTCAGAGCTGCACCCAGCCAGATGACAGCGATACGCTCGACTCCGAAGATGAGCTGACTTGCGGATATAAAGCCTAACCCCAGCTTGGCCAAGCTCACTTCACGGTTGATCGTGTCGTTCATTAGATTCAGATAGACCGAACGCCGGTTGTTCTCGACGCCCAAGACCTTGACCGACTGTATGCCACGGATGGACTCCAGAAGATGGCTCTGCTGTTTTGCGGCGGAGACCAACTGCTGCTCGACCTCCTTACGAACGGGACCGAACGCAAGCGCTCGTACCGCTAGATAAAGCCCCACCGCCAGTAGCGTGACCAAGGCCAGCTTCCAGCTATACAGCAACATCATGCCCAAGGTCACGAAGGCCATCAGTCCATCAATGATAGCCTCCACGAAGCTGGTGGTCAGCGTGCGCTGAATAGCCTGCACGCTGCCCATACGGGAAACGACATCTCCTAGATGCCGCTTTTCAAAGAAGTCCAATGGCAACTTGAGCAGATGGGTGAAGACATTGCCCATCCACTGCAAACCCAGTCGCGTGGACAGAACCACCACCGCCCAACCTCGGAGCAGACCGATGCCCACCTGCAACAGCAGGGCCACGCCAAAGCCGAGCCCCAATACCGTGAGCAAGTCCCTATCCGCTGAAATCAAAACCTGGTCAACCACCCACTGCATGAAGAACGGAGCCAGGATGACAAAGACCTGCAAGGCCACTGAGAGCAACAAGATTAACGCTAGCGCACGCCCTAGGCCGGTGACGTGACCGGTAAGCTGACGGAAGGACACTGAAGGAGGAGCTTCCTGACGCTCAAATTGCGTGCTGGGTGTGAGCTCCAAAGCAATGCCGGTGAAGTGGCCGGAGGCTTCTTCATAACTCAACTCGCGCTTGCCGAACGCAGGGTCCAGCACCGTAATACGGCTTTTTTTTGCCTTGACCAACACCACAAAGTGGTTCAAGTCCCAGTGCAGGATACAAGGAGCGCTCAATTTTGATAGCTCATCCAACTCCAAGCGAAGCGGACGACTCTGAAAGCCTAGTTGGCCCGCCACGAAAACTAAGCGAGTAAGACTTGCTCCTTTCAAGGAGAAAGAGAATCGCTGACGCAGTTCCCGTAATCCAATTCTTTTGCCGTGGTGGGCAGCCACCATCGCCAAACAGGCCAGCGCGCACTCCGAGCTTTCTGACTGCAACACCGCTTCCATGCCGCGTCCTTGCTGAAAATATGTGAACGCCCACCTCTACAAGAATCGTTTAACTATTACTTTTTATCTCTATCGCCTAGCGATTTTTTAATCTTCTGTATTTCAATGAAGTTCATAACAGAGATCAGAAGCGCAGAAGCGGCAATTATGCTGGAGAAATTGGCAATACCCATAGAGAGCCCCAATACTGTGATTAGAGAGTGACCAGTCGCTATGACTGGTCACTGATAACGCTACTACTCAGAATTACGATGCTGCATCAAAGGCGCCGGCAATGGCTCCCAGAATTCCACCCGCGGCAGCCCCGATTGCAGCTCCCGCGGCAGTACCAACCGCAGGGGCCACGAAGGTACCTACTGCGGCGCCTGCCGCTGCACCGGTAGCGGCACCCGCAAGACCACCCTGGATCGCACCACCAACGACAGACGAGGTCCCGCGGGCGTCACCACCGCTGATGAAGTCCAACTCGTTCAGAGTCAGTTCGCGCATATATGTTCTCCTTTTTGGCCATTACAATGAAATATGCCAAGTTAGCAAATTACTCTGCTTGCTTCGGTGCTTCGCTTGATCCATATCCGGCCAAGGCGCCACCAACCGCGCCAATTCCAGCACCTAGCGCTGCGCCTACGGCAGCACCAACTGGGCCGCCAACGAATGCTCCGACGGCGCCACCAGCCACTGCGCCGCTAGTCGCGCCGCCAATCAGGCCGCCAATGACACCATTATGGGCGGAACCATTGTTTCCCTCGCCGCCACCAGAAACGGCATCCAGTTCACTCAATTTGAGTTCACGCATTGCAACATCTCCTTGTTGAAAGCACAGTTTCCCCTGCGCACCGGGGCCGTGACAGCACGGCAATTAGCACATTTCTTATTCTTCTTTTTGTTACCCAATAGGGAAGTAGCCAGATAGATCGAAGATGGCAAAGCGTGTAAGCCATGTCAACCGTCATGCGTGTAGGAATTTTCTTACAACCGAATCAGATTAGGCTTGACCTGCCCCCACTGGCCGTACCAGTAATTACTGACAAAGTCCGGGGTCAGTACCTCTTCGTCGCCGGATATCCAGCCTAACGCCTTCGCCTCGCCGTCCAGTCCCAGGACGAGGTAGTGCGCCTCGAAATCCACCACCGTCCTTGCGAGATCGTCCCGGGCATGGGTCGCGGTCCAAGCCACGTGCGCCACGCAATGAACGTCGTCGAAGGGCGAAAGGCGGATGCCCCGAATCCGCATGTCGCGGGTGCCGATGTCCCGGTAGTGCGCTATCCCTGCGCCATCGCCTGCCTGAGCTTCCCATCGTTCCTTCCGGTCCTGACACCGGTCGGGCCGGCAGCGATGAAATCGGAGGCATACAGCGAAGCCACTTCCACCATGTCCACCTCGCCGGCGAGCGCCTGCCCGAAGAGGCGCGTACCGTTCGACGGTTTCACGACCGCGGCTTCCAACGGAAAATCCTCCTGCGCAGCGCCCGGCGAGCCCGTTACTCCTCCGTCCGTCCCGGCGTCTGCCGATCCCGCTCGAACGCACGCGCGAACGGGAATTTCGGTAGCCACGATTCGCGACGCAGGGTCCAGCTTTCGTAGCTCGGCATCAGCTGATCCGGCGCATCCAGCGTCCCCAGGTGCACTTCGATTTCGTCCGCACTGCGCGCGAACACGGAGGAACCGCAGCGTGGACAGAAATGCCGTCCCGCGTAGTCGCGGGTTTCGCCGTCGATGATCACCGCGTCCTCGGGAAACATCGCGGCGGCATAGAAGAGCGCGCCGTGATGCTTGCGGCAATCGAGGCAGTGGCACAGTCCCACCCGATAGGGGCGTCCGGTCGCCACCAGCCTGACGTCGCCGCACAGGCAGCCTCCGGTGAATCGTTCCATGGTATTCGTCCCTCCGTATTTGTCCGTGCTGGCAGGCCGGCGACGACGCCGGAAACCGGCACCGCCTTCCACGCCCGCGGAATCGAACCTGTCGGAATCAATCTGGCCAGCGATGGGTTCATGTCGCGTGACGACCACGGACATCCGGAAGCGTCCGCTCCTTCCGAAGTCCGCGCAAGCTGCGTGTTTCCGTATAGTGGAATCCGCGACACGGATGCTAAGGTTCGACCGGCCCCTTGCCCAGGATGGACACCATGCCCGCAGTTGCAAGACTCGCACTTCTGATCGGTCTCCTCGTTTCTTCCCCGCTTGCGCTCGCCAGGGGCCCGCTCACCGAAACCGGTGAACTGCAGGGCGCGCCGTGGCGCATCGATGTACCTGACAACTGGAACGGCGAACTGGTGATGCTGGCACATGGCTTCGAGCCGGCGGGCGCACCGCGCGAAGCGGCGTGGCCGGCAAACGAGGCCACGCCCGCGCTTCTCGGCGCCGGCTATGCAGTGGCGCAGAGTGGCTACAGCCGGCAGGGCTGGGCAGTGGTCGAGGGTGTGGCGGATACCGAACGCCTGCGCCAGCGGTTCATCGCCCGTCATCCGGACACCCGGCGCACCTGGATACTCGGCTTCTCGATGGGCGGTGCGGTTGCCATCGCCAGCCTGGAACAACACGGAGGGCACTACGCCGGTGGTGTCTCCCTGTGCGGCGCCAACCTGCCCGGCGCGACGCTTGCCGGTGAACTGCTGACCACGCTGGTCGCCTTCGACTACTTCTTCCCGAACGCCGAAGGTCTGCCGGCCGACGGCCTGGCATCCGCCGAAGCCGGCGCCCTGCCCCAGATGCAGGTCTACCAAAGTGTCGCCACCGCATTGCAGGCGAAACCGGATCTGGCGCAGCGCCTTGCCGGCCGGCTGGAAGTCTCCACCGACGATCTGGCCGGCACCATCAGCCTGCATGCCCTGGTGTTCCATGACATGGCCAGGCGTTCGGGCGGCATGCCGGCGGGAAACCGGGAGACCGTCTACCAGGGCTTCGGCGACGACGACGCGTTCAACGCGGGCGTGAAGCGCTACGCGGCGGATCCCGCCGCACAGGCCCGCATCGGCGGCCAGCCCCGGTTGACCGGCGCACTCGGCAAGCCGCTGGTGATCCAGTTCAATCATCGCGATCCGACCATCACGCCGCGCATGCAGGCCATTTATCCGCAACTGGCGAAACAGGCGGGGGCGACATCTGTCCCCACGCTGCTGCCCGCCGCCGGCGAAGGCCATTGCGGCTTTTCCGATGCGCAGACCCTGGCGGCGTTGAAGACCGTCGTTGGCCTGGCACCCGCCGCGTCCGTTCCCTGACGGTATTCCAGGAGCTTCCCGAGTCACCGCGCCGCCACGATGGATTCCCGGCACGCGGCGACGAACGGTGACCGTCGCTACCGGACCCGGGCGTTTACCCAGACAGCGGCACAGGGCCGCCCTTCCCCGTCGTATGCGGCCGGTACTTGCCTGCCCGCAAACCGAACGGGTGCTGCGTACATCCGCCACAAGGAGAGTGTCATGCCACTGATCACCCGCATCGAACTCCAGCTGCAGACCGGCGAACAAAGTGGCGCCGGTACCGACGGCGACGTCTATCTCGGCCTGTGCGGCCGCGAGTTCTACATCGACTCATCGAAGGACGACTTCGAGAAAGGCGCGTCGCGGACCTACATTTTCGGCGACGAGAACAGCGACCGGAATGTCGAACACCCCGACCTCAACGATCCCACTTCGCATTATCTCCGGACCGAGAATCTGGAGAAATTTCCGGTCTACATTCGATTCCATCCATTGGGCGGAAATCCGCGTGCTGATCGCTGGCAACTGGCACGTGCGGACGTGTATCTGAACGGCTCGGACATCTACGAATGGAGTACCGCCAGCATCATCCACGGCCTGGGCATCTGGCTGGGTACGCACGCGGGACTGGTGGTGCATCTGGCCAAGCATGTCGATTCGGCTCCCCCCAGGCCACCGGTGAAGGGCGAACTGGCATCCTGATGCACCGCATGAGCCCGGGGACGATGCTCCCCGGGCCTGCCGCCCGATTGACGCCTCCTGGCGGCGATACCCAGAATCCGGACGACCGGGATTCCGAGGCATCCCCGCCCATCCTGCATTCAACGCCGCCCCTTCCAACGGAAATGACGAACCGCGCTCCTGCGGATCCCTCGAACGGCTACGAAGCGATCGCCGGCGACTTCATGTCCATCCGGAGCGATTCGGCGACGGGTGCCGACACCGTTCGCGCCTGGGCCAGGGCCTTGCCCCGCGGCGGCGCCGTGTTGGATCTGGGGTGCGGCCATGGCGTGCCGATTTCGAAAACCCTGATCGAGGCGGGGCTGTCCGTCCACGGCATCGACGCCTCGTCCCGCCTGATCGCCGCGTTCCGGGCCCGCGTCCCGGACGCGACGGCGGCGCGCACCACCGTCGAGGACATGGAGCTTCCTGGCGGCAGCTTCGATGGCGCCGTCGCGTGGGGCTTGATGTTCCTGCTGGCGCCGGAGACCCAGGCGATGCTGATCCGGAAGGTGGCAGCGACATTGAAACCCGGCGGCCGATTCCTGTTCACCGCGCCGCGCCAGGCCTGCGCGTGGCGGGACAGCCTCACCGGCCAGACGTCCGTTTCGCTGGGTGCCGGCGCGTACCGTGAACTCCTGGAAGCCGAAGGTTTTGTGCTGGCGGGCGAAACCGAGGACGAAGGCCAGAACCATTACTACTTCGCCACGCTGCCGGACCGCGAAGACGACAAGCCGACGATCATCACGGTTCCGGACGCGGTGCAGGCATCCTGACTCCGCTCGGAGATTCCCCCTGTACCGACTGCCAATTGGATTTCCCGATCATGCGAAGCGGCCGGATGCCGGACCAACTGCATCGCATCAGCGCGATGGCGCGCCGCCTGTTCATCCGTGCACGGGAAAACGGCTTCCTCGAGGCGGTTCCGCAACTCCGCAATCGTCATGTTTCCTTGAGCCAGATCGACTGAACCGGGCGCGGCCCGCGCGCTCGGCGGAAACCTAGCCCAGGGACGCTCATGCCCACACTTCGCCATTGGCTTGCCGGGAGATTGGCACCGCACCGAAGTTTGATCGGAGAAGCCGCCACGCACGCCAGGAGTGGACATTGGTAGCGCAATGGTTTCATTTTCCGACCTGTGCAGTGATCCATCCAAGGTACATGCCGCAGTGCATCGTGGTCGCCCCACCGGCATCGTTTACAGTCGGCCGTCGCCCTCCGTTTCCGGACAAGCACGCATGCGCCCACGCCCGCCCCTGCCGGTTCTGCTCGCGCTCGGTATCGCCGCAGGCCAGCCTGCTGTTTCCACCGCGCAAGCTGGAAACAGCGCGGACGGACTGACGGGACGGTGGGACATCACGATCCAGACCCCGGAGGGTGATCAGCCTTCGTGGCTGGAAATCCGCCGTTCCGGCGCGAGCGCGCTGGTGGGCCAGTTCGTCGGTACCGCCGGCAGCGCGCGACCGATCTCGCGGGTGGAGGCGATCGGCGACGCCCTGCATTTCGCCATCCCGCCGCAATGGGAGGGCGGCCAGGGCGATCTGTCGTTCGACGGACGCCTGCGCGACGGCCGGCTTTCCGGCACCCTGCAACTGCCCGACGGCAGGCAGCAG
>NZ_JANJUE010000070.1 GCF_024710765.1 Pseudoxanthomonas sp. | reverse complement strand
GTACACAGGATTGATGTATTCGCTCAGTATCGACGCGAGGATTCCGCGGCTTCTCGCGTCGATACATACATGACGACTTACTCTGCGCATTAGCTCCCCATTTATTGGTATCTAATGCGCTTACGTTTGGTCGTCATCGATAACCCCATTCCAGCGCAGGGTATCAACTCTCACGAACGCGCCTTTCAACTTTTCCAGGGCGATTTTGGCATTCTTGGCTGCATGGTCTCCCATGCTCGCTAACAATCTCTCCATTACTTCATCTTCGAGCTTCATGACGGGCTTGATAAGAAGCCTGCCTTTCATTCCCGGTACAAGAACTTTCATGCGCGTATCAAATCCTTTGGTTGGAAGCTCCGCAAGATGGCCCTTGCGCACTAGACCGCTAACCAGTCTGGATGCCGCTGCTTTGTCTATATCCAGCGCGCGCATAACCCCGGAACGGGTAGGGACCCACCTCCCAGTGACGTACATTTCTTCCGGGCGAGTGCTGGCGATATAGGAGAGGGCCT
Source organism: Pseudoxanthomonas sp. (assembly GCF_024710765.1). Lineage (GTDB taxonomy): Bacteria > Pseudomonadota > Gammaproteobacteria > Xanthomonadales > Xanthomonadaceae > Pseudoxanthomonas_A. The sequence goes on along the minus strand of NZ_JANJUE010000070.1, from coordinate 7,242 downwards.
GCCACTCGCGCAGGCCAATGCCGATGCGCTTATTTCGTAGCGCGTGATTCATCAACTTTCCGTAACGGGATTCCAGTTGCGCTGCAAAAGAGAACGCCATCCATGAGCCGTGCAGCTCTCTAACGGGCTTCTTCGTTGGCATCTAGTTGTTCTCAGCAAGGATGTCCCGCCATTGTACCTAGGCAATATCTAAATGCCTGCAGCATTCCGCAAGCGGGTTTTTTTTAGGCCTAATGCCAATGAAGAAAAAACGTTCCAAAGCAAAATCAGAGTCAGTAAATGAGGTGAGTCCGAGCAGCGAAGAGGCTCAGAATTTGGAGAAAAAGAACGGGCGTCCAGGGGGTGAGCAGTTTGGAAACGGGCCAGCCAGCTACAACAGCCTGTTGCATGAATGTCTCTTAACCATGCGGAGGGAAATGTACGATCCAGTGCTGGCGCACACCTGGCAGCACCTGTTTCGCTATCTAATCCCAGCGGTCGCTACCAAGGTTGACCCCCTCGCGAGGCAAACCTGCCATGCCCGCTACAAAGGACATTCTGCGATCACGGCGACAATCTGCTTTGTCGAAGCTTGGGCCGCCCACAACGGGCACAGCTTCAAGGATGCAGTGGAAGATCTCGACACCGAGCAATTTGAATGCATCTGGAAGGCAAGGCAAAATGCCGATTTCCTGGGCGTGGAATACAGGGCGTATATCGAAGCCATGAACCTACTTTACGGGCCAGATGGACCCCGTGCTGGGCTGGAGGTATCTGCCCTGAGCGGTCCCCTGAGTCTGGCGCTGGCCTATCGCCAGCTCCGTAGCCCGTATGCGGGGATGCCGCTCCCCGTAGAGATTGAAGTCGAAATTCTGGGCGAGGATGTCCCATATGTCCCATACAAATGAAGTGTGGCTGACGCAAGTTGTAAGCGTCTGAGACGGCAGAGCGAACGGAAACGCTAACTGCCAGGCATGTGTCAGGCCAGCGTCGAACATGCATTGCCAGCATCGAAGATGCGTGTCCGGAGTCATACCCACCTTTTGTTAATCGCAATGCACGGAGTCCGAAAGGCGCCTTTCGGGCTTCCTCTCCAAATTCCCCATTCTCAGATGCACGATGTGCAGCCATGGGCGAGTTGCCGGCTGCCGAAATCTGGAGTTCCACTTGAACAGCGAAGAACGACCCCGGCACCCCAATGTGCCGACACCACCAGCCGGCACCGTACAATCAAGCTCAAAGCGAGGTTCCCGAACAACATACGGGGAGCGCATTGACCACAATACAGCCATGGGATACCCGCCCGATACAGCCTTGCGCCGGTCCGGTGCCAAGCGAAAGCCTATCCGGAACATGCGTCACTGGGGGCAAGCCATAGAGCTGGGCAAGGCTCGAAACTCGGGTGATGCACGACAAGTCGCGCTGCAGGAACTGGTTCTCGCGCGGACCATTCTTCCGGGCGAACATCTCGATGCCGAGCCAGAGCTTTCCAACATGGCGTTCGTGCCATATCGTTTCATGTCGCCGTATCGGCGAACGCAAGAGTTTGGGCGTATTTTCGATGAAATTTATCGGGAATACCGGAAGCGCTATTGGGGTAAAGATACAAGGCTGGCCCCGAGGGCAGCGCTCTACGCATGGCCGGATAGCGACATCGTAGCGCTTTGGCAAGCACGCCAACATGCGGACTTGCTGGGCCTTCCTTATCGGTACTACTTGCGACGAGCTTTCGAGTATTGCTTCTCGGCGGGATACAAGCGATGTCCAGCGCCGAACCAAATATGGCGGGACCCGGTGCTCAAGGCCGTTGACACCGAGGCCAAGCGCGGTGTCAGCCTGGCGGCCAGCAAAGAATACTCACCAGAACGACTGGACTCCATGTTCCTTGCCGAGAACTATCGGGGTCACCCCGTGCAGGTGGCCGCCCACGACGACCTAGTCACAAAGGTCAAACAGTTTCCCGACGAATTCAATCTCGGCGTGTTGCTGATGCGGGATAAAATTATCCCGGAGCACGTAGCGCGCGAGCGGTTCGGGGACGCGCGTGTCGATAAGGTACTGGCCGAGTACGTTCCGTTCGAGCCGCGTGAGATGGGCGAACCCTTGCCAGTGGAAGCACAGCCTATGCTGGGCTGTTTCGGGACGTATCGCGCAGCTTCCAATGTCTGCCAAGCATGTCCCCTGGCTGCTTCTTGCGGGACGCTGGATGCAGACGTTCGTGCCACGCTGATAGCGCGACATGGGACGGACGCGCCAAGGGCATTGAAACAGACCAGCGATGCGACCGAGCGTAAGCGTCGTCAACGGGCGCGCGAGCGCTTAGCCCGGGCGGCTGAACGGAAAGACGGCGCCGAGGATGGGGTGCAGTAGGGCTGATTGAAGCTTGCAAAGTATTCCGGAAGGGTGTCACGATTCCTATATATTTAATTATTACTTGAAGTAATAATTATTTAAAAAAGAAAAATTCGTGACATCAGGCGAGATGCTTTTCTCTCGACTCACTATACCCGTTCGGGGTCGTCGGGGCCTACGGCCCCTTGCCACCCTTCGGGATGGATTGCGCACCCGCACCCCTACGGGTGGACGCAATGGTTTTTATCTCCTGGATTGATGGGGAGGGTCAGGTCGCTGTTTCCTTCCCCACTTCCGGAATGCGTCTACAACCGCATCGGGAGCGCTTCCGAGGTGTTTCGGTTATTTTCCCTTCAGTATTCACGACAAAAATTGTGCGGAGCTTAGAGCGCTTCCTGCTGCGTCGTAGCCATGGAGTCGCGGCTAACTCCAAGCCAAGCGCAATGAAACTCCATGCCATTATAGCTGCAGGCGCAACGCGGGAACCCACGGACTCTGCGTGCTTTGCATGGATAACCAGCACCGGACAGGGTCTGCCTGCATGTATGAAGTGCCAGACCATGTTTGGCTTTACACCAGCGGCATTGCCTGTCACTCATCCAGCTACCTAGCTTCGAAATTTCCGCTGTCTTGGCATGTGCGCGTCTTTCGTTGGTTGTGGTTACCAGGCATCCATTTCTTGGGCTGGTTCAAAGGAGGGATGTTGGCAGGCCAATCGTCGTTGGCTATCCTGCCGATGTACAATGACAAGGAGGGGATTCCATGCGTAGGACGACCGGTATCAGATGGACCGGAATGCTGGCAGTGACTATCGGGGTGGCCCTTTGCGCAGATGCACAGGAATATCGGAGCACTGCCGTACCCAATGCCCAGATTCCGAACGTCCTGCGCGACGTAGCACAGTGGCACGACTTCCAGTACCCCGATTGCAAGTACACAGGGCCGGTGGGTTCGGTACGCGCCACAGGCGAAGAGGGCGATGAAGAACGCTGGACCATCGTGGGTTGCGATGGGCGCCAGTTCACTTATCGCGTGTCCGTGGTTTCGCAGAGTCAGGGGGGCGTCACGGTCTTGGTCGGCAATGTAGGCGGGACGCCCGTAAAGCAGAGGCCAAAGTCGGGTCAGGACCAAGTCGAACAATCGTGCGAAGACATCGCCAAGGAACTCGCGTCTTTCGGCGACGACATCAACAAGGTGCCGGACGACAAGGTCAGCCGAATGGCCCAGCTAACTGCTGACAATGCAGCTTGTCAGGGAGCGAAAGCTGCAAGAGATCGTTAGGGCGCAACCAGCACGCATCTGGGCCGCTCCGTCTTGCCTGACGCGCCGACGTGCTCCATGCACCGGAACGCGCCAGACAGCGATTGGTGCTCTTTGGGATGCATCCGTGCACAAGGCGAGAGTAGGGCAAGTCCCGCTTGCTGGGTAAGGATGAGTCGGCCCCGGCTTAAGGGGCGTCACCCAAGACGCGCAAGGGCCTTGATGGGGCACGGTAGTGCTTGATTCGTAAGGGGATTGGCGTCCAAATCAGCTGCCAAAGCGACGCATCACAGATGCGCCGCTCTGCCGTATCATTCTGACAAAAGTTATCCTCACCCAATGTCTCCACCAAGCCTCAATGACAGCAGATTCAGTTAGCACCCGGTTCTGGTTCGAACATAAGACGGGGAAGCGTCTTTATCCGTACAGGTTGAAAGATCAAGTCACCCGTCAGCTCAGGTTTCGTGTTGCTGAAAGTCGGTCGGGGAATAGCAGCGCGCGATTCGAAGTTCAGCTAGACGATATCGAGGAGGTCTATCGACATGTTTTTGAGCTGGGCTATGTAGTTCGAATGAAAGCCACGGATGGGTCTTTAGCAGCGCTCTACAGCGTAAAGGGTCACAGCATCATCAATACATCCGAGACTTAGCAGGGTGGGGCGAAGTCCAAACGCGAGCTATCCGCGTTACGGGGCACGGAAGTCCTAGAACGGTGCCGGAAACGCTACCCCGAGTGAGCCGAAGTGGGGTGTGGGTTGGATGCACTCCATACAGGGAGGCAACCAATGCAATGGAGCGCAATAGCGTGAGCAAATTTTCGATCACAGATGAGCATCAATGGGCCGGCGAATGGTTTCTCCCAAGTGCCCCGGATCGCCAGGTGCCTGGTGTTCTAAAGTGGAGTGGTGACGCTAGTCTGCAGTTGAATGGTTCGCTTGAGCCGGTACGATCTGGAACATTTGAGGCTCTCTCGACAGCGCAGCACCGAGTAATTCATGGCTTGACGACAAGTGGGCACAAAGTGACCCTGCTTCACGTCCAGAAGACCGGTTCAGGACTTCACATGGGCTCCGCAGGCGTACGCTTTCCGGCGAACTATCGCTCTAGCTGGATAGTCGTTGGCGCCCACGTCTTGGACGAGACGCTGTATAGCTCCGCCAGGTTCGAAGTTCCGGGAATGGACCTTTGGTTGAATCGCAATTGGTTCACAGCAAACATCGACAAGGAGTTTGTCAGCGTGGTCATGCGTAAGCCCGAGGCAAACAGTGTTGAAATTGAGTGCATAGATGCTGTTGTTGAGCTTGCAGTGCAGGTAATGACGGGGCCATTCGGTCCTAGCACCATTACTGGGAGATCAGTAGGTAGTGTGATAACGAGGCCTAAGGCGAAGAGAAGCGCCGAATGGCACTTGGATCAAATGGGGAAGGTGCTTGCCTTGATGGCGATGGTCGGTGGAACTTCGTTCGCGCCGCGCAAGATTCAATTGAAGATAGATGACGGAATTCCTTTGGATATCCTTGTTGCACTAAAGGCGTCCAAGGAGTGTGGCTTCCACAAGCATCATGAGTTCTACATGCTTAGTAGTGATGCTGGGTTGGATGTAGGGAAGCTAGTCCAAGGTTGGTTCGATCTGTTCGAGCAATTGGAAATGTCCATTCAGCTGACTCTAAGTGCATTCGCTTCGGACGACCTCTGGCTGCATGTAGAGTTCTTGACGCTAATGCAGTGCTTGGAAGGATTTCATCGTGCTTCGTATCCTGGGCTGTACATGGACAGAGATGATTACGATGCTGTTGCGGCAGCTATCGTTGGTGCCATTCCTACAAGCTTGTCCTCAGATCATCGTAAATCGCTGAAGTCACGAATCGGATATGGCAATGAGATTTCGCTGGCTAAACGTCTAGGTGATCTTGCTCTAGATCTGGATGCAAACCTGAGATCGTATTTGCTCGGTGGGAATGGAAAGGTTCCACAGAGATGGGTAGATACGAGGAACTACTACACCCACTGGGATGAATCATCTCGCGCAAAAGTCCTGAGCAATTCGGAGCTTCATCATGTGAACGCTCGACTCCGGCACTGGTTGCGTGCTCTATATCTAGATCGAATTGGAGTGCCGTATGACAAGATTCTTAAGGCTGCGCAGGGTGGACACAAAGATAGCCAATTCCTTTTGCAGATTGGTGGTGCATCTGTAGGAAGAGTCCAGATAGGGTTGGACAAGGAAGAGTAATCCCGCGACATGCAGTGCTGTAGGGCATGGAAGTCATAAAACAGCACTGGAATCGCTGTCGAGCTAGCCGAAATGGAGGGTAGGGTGGATGCACTCCATACAGGCGATTGGCGCTGAGTCAGGGGCCTGCGGCGATGACTGTGAATGCCATTAATCCAACATAGAAGCCAAGCACCTTCCAGCCCGTGTCGAAGATCTTTAGGAACTTCTCATGCGAGGTCACAAGTGAGGTCTTCTTCCTTACCCACACACTTATCACAGAGAAGACCACAGATGAGATCACGAAAACAAGAGCGAAAAGGGTGACAAACTGTATCGCGCCATCGGACCATGCATCCAGTTTGTGAATGTAGACGGTGACGACCGACAGTGATGCCAGAAGGGTGATCTGCGCGCCGAGGATCCAGAGCGTCAGATCCCCTGCTAGTCGCCGAATCACACCGCCTATCCTTCCTGCGATGGTGTCTTGGCTCCAGTATGTGGGTGCCACGTGCTCCAGATCTTTAAGGAGCATCGCTAGTACACAGAAGATGAAGCAGGCCATCATTACGTCGACAATGACCGGCATCAGACTTTCCTGACTTCTAATGAATGTATCTAGTGGCGAGAAATTTGCCTTCTTCGAAGCGTGTCGGAAGGCAAGAGATGCGACCGCAAGCCAAACTAGGGCTCGAAAGCCAAGGTCAAGAAACAAGCTGGATTTTAGCTTGTCATCGAACCATGTCTTATCCGTGGACATTGCGACTTGATTTCCTATTCCGTGTACTTCTCTGCGAACTCACCAAGATCCATGACGAACCCGTTGCTGCTATTCCATCTGCGAGGGTTGGCGCTGCGTGCTTTCTCCAGACGTCGCCGCCAAGGATGGATTGGGCCGAATGTGAATCCGTCTATATTGGACTTGTCTACCCAGAAATGCGGCCCCCGTTGTTTGTCCATCCGTGTGTGAAAAATCCCGGGCCCATCGCGGGAGATAGTCCTTCCATTGAAGTCCAGAAAGCAGATCAGATGTGCATTTACTGGCATGCGCGGCCAGTCTTCAAACATGTAAGCCGTGGAGTGGCTCTCCCTTTCCTTTGCCTGCCTGGCCTTTTCCGCCACAGGGCTCAACTTCTTTGTGGAGACTGTAACGTAAATCCCACGATTTTTGAACGCGCTTGGGTTCGCTGAGGCTGCCGTCAACAGGTCGGTGACACTGCCATCTGGAGAAGGTCTGTTCTGTTGCCGCTTCTTCCATTTGCCTTCTGCATCCGCGAGAATCCTCGGAGTGATGGCCTTGGAAGCCTTCCACATTGATCTGAACCAAGCTTTAGCCGCAAGGACGTCCTTCTTGTCAGAGCTAATGATCGCAAGTTCGCGCCAATGGATAGCCTCGTAACCTTCCGTACCCAATCCGCTAGTAGACGCATTCGCGCTTCC